>JBARMQ010000584.1:0-11988 GCA_049802535.1 Bryobacteraceae bacterium
ATTGTACCTAGGTAGCAACGTACATCAAGCCCTCGTGCTCCATCGCGTTCGGCTCCATTGTGCAGCGCAGCTACCGTAAATAACCCAGAAATTGTTGATCTTTTTCTATTAATTCACGGATAATGTCCGTCGAAATCTCCCATTCGCCGACAATTGGGTATTCCAACAGAGCCAATCGGGCCAGAGCGGCCGATCCCGCCAAAGCAGCTTTAATAATCGTCCGTTCGTAGGCTTTCACCGATTCGACAAGTCCGCGAACAGACTCCGGTAACCGGCCAGTCCGGCGAGGCCTTGGCCCATGGCAATCCAGATCGCACGGCACTTCTACAATGTCGTCCACTTCCAAGTCTTCAATTGCGCCTGCGTTTGTGACGTTTAGGATCAGCTCAGACGGACTTTCAGACATCAACCCGCTCATCACGTCCAGAGCAATCCGATGGTACCCCGTAGCCGTCTCAAAAGGATTCTCATGGTGTTCCGGCAGAGAAAAGGCAGATCCTCCTTGTCCTTCCAACTTCATGTAGGACGCATTTCTTCTCGCGAGATACTTCCGGTAAGTTTCTAGTGCTTCAGAGCTATCCTCAACCGCTAACTGAGCGAATAACTCGTCGTTCAGCCGTTGCAGTTCTTCACCCCGGGTCGATCCGGCTCGAAGTTGGTTTCTGTAAGCCTTACGCTGACTGTAATAGAAGAAAAGGTACTCGGTCGGTATTAGTTCCAGCGTTTGTATTAACTTCGGATCGAATAACTCAGATGGATACAACCGGCGAAGGAGGTCCACGTCTCCTAACAGACGCTCCGTCACATCCTGGCCGCGTACAAAGACGCGCCTTACCCACCCCAAATGGTTCAAGCCCGCGTAATCAAATGCCATTTCGGCCCGCGGTTCATTAAGCGCCTCGGCAATCCGATGAAACAACTCCATGGGCGTATCGCAGATGCCGATCACACGCAGCCGCGTATTTTGTGTCAAGGCCTGTGTAACTAAGCCTGCCGGATTTGTGAAGTTGATAAACCATGCGTCGGGCGCAACGTCCTCAACCACTTCAGCGTGGCCTAGCGTAATCGGCAGGGTCCGTAATGCCATCGCCGCACCACCTGGGCCGGTGGTTTCCTGGCCCGCCAGACCATGATCGATCGAGATCCGCTCGTCCCGCGCGCGAGCAGACATGCCTCCCGCGCGCACGCTATTCAATACAAATTGTGCGTCACTCGCCGCTTCTCTGAGATCTGTTGAAGTCCGAATCTGAAACGGCTGATCGAACTGTCGTAATACCTCTGCGCCCAGCCGTGCAATGGTTTTCGCCCGCTCGCCGTCAATATCGTATAGAACGACTTCCGTTACGCCAAGTCTAACCTGGGCTAGCCCATCGATCACAAGAGGAGTTCGAACTCCGCCGCCTCCGATAATGGCCACCTTACTCACTTCTGTGCACGCTCCATTTGCAGCTCTAGATCGGCGAGTTTGGGGAAGCCATTGAGACCGCCATATTGTTCAGTTGAGAGCGCCCCGCATATATTGGCCACCCGTAAGCATTCCATCGCGCTCTTGCGGTTAAGCCACGCGTATAAGAATCCTGCGTTGAAACAATCGCCCGCTCCCGTAGTGTCTTTAGGTTCCACCGCAATGCCAGGCGCAAAGGTGATCTCGCCATTTGCAAGCAGCGCACTTCCCTGCCTTCCGAGTTTCAGCGCGACGCATTTTATTCCCTGGCGGTCGAACTCCTCTAACATAGCCCTAGCTTCCGGCTTTTGGGTAAGCCGGGCCGCCTCGACCTCATTCGGAAAGAAAATGTCGGCCTGCCTTATGATGTCCATCGCTCTCGGGTCGGTCAACCAGCTTTCGTGCCACCCCGTGTCGAGCGAAACGGTGCATCCATTGCTTCGAATCTCAATTAGCGTTCCGGCGCTGTCGCGATCTTTGTCCAGACTCGGAGCGCAAGCCACATGGACATGGCGAGCCGCCTTGAATTCACCTACCCGAGCCGCCGCCTTCACCGCAGTTTCGAAACGCCGATTCGCGCCAGAATAAGTAATAAATGCGCGATCGTGGGCCGTCGTGGCCACCAGCGTAAAACCCGTCGGCTCCGCCGCATCATATTGAAGCCGCTCTGTGTCCACCTGACAGTCCGCCAGACGCCGCGCCACCCACTCGCCGCCTTCGCTTCCAACCGCTGCAAATACCGCCGTCCGTACGCCCAGCTTTCCTAATCCACAAGCTGTGATCGCAGTCCCGCCGCCAACCTCCCGCCGGTACTCTTTCGCGAACGCCTCTTGTCCCAACTGCGGCCAGATGTCAAACCCACTCAGGATAAGGTCGATGTAAATCTCTCCGGCGACAATTACATCCAGCTCTCGCATTACTGAATGACAGCCTCACGCAGATCAAACGGCCACTCGTGACGCGCTCGGGCGCGCCACATATATGCCGCTACGCCCAACACAGTCAACGCCAGGCCGCTCAAAATGTAAGGAACACCGCTTGCCACCAAGATATATATCCATCCCATTAGAGCAATAATGCTCGTCAGCGGGTAAAGCGGCATACGATACGGACGCTCTATGTCGGGCCTGTAGCGACGGATTAGAGTTACTGCCACGACTTGGGCAATAAACTGAATCATTACTTGAATCACGATCAAGGCGTTAATCAACACGTCTAAGTTAAACAGGCATGCCACGGCAGAAGCAGCACCAAGGAATAATACTGAAAAGCTTGGGAAATCCTTAGTCCGATGAAGTTTGCCGAACACTGGGAAGAACCGGCCGTCGACGGCGGCTGCATAAGGAATTCTCGAATAGCCCAATAGCCCTGCAAATATCGAAGCAAAAGTAGTCCACAAGATAAGCGCCGTTGCGGCCTGGGCGGCTTTGTGGCCATAGAGCCGCTGGATAAAGTCCGAAACAATCGCAGTAGAATGCATCGCTTCCCGCCATGGAACCACGCCTAAAATCGTGACATTCATCGTCATGTAAAGCGCCGCAACGGCAATTATAGAAATAAAGATCGATCGCGGCACGACACGAGTGGGGTTGCGAACTTCGCCGGCAATCAGACACACATTGTTATAACCTCCGTAATCGTACATGGCAATCAACGTCGCGCCGCCAAGCCCCCAAAAGAAGGCGCGTGATGGAGCGAATGCTCCAGGCGGAAAGTCAAACGCGCGTCCTGGATTGAAGTTACTAACCCCCGCCACGCAAATCCAGCCAACGGTACCCAATACCACGGCCAACATGACAATGGATAGTTTGTTGATAGCCCTAATATCCCGATAAAGCATTATCGTCATGAGAACGCAAATCCCCACGGCCAGTAACTTCTCATCCACGCGCGACATGCCGGTCCAGAGGAATTTTGTATATTGCGAAAATCCCACTGCTCCCGAAGCGGCCGTCAGCGGCGCAAGGATAATCGTTTCCCATATCAGCAGAAAACTCATCAGCCGGCCGAGCCTATTTGGACCATAAGCTTCTAAGAGATACCGGTAGGGCCCGCCTGTGCCGGGCATCGCGGCGCCGAGTTCCGCCCACACCATGCCGTCGCAGAGCGCGACAATTGCTCCCAACGCCCATCCAAGCATCGCTTGGGGGCCGTTCGTCTTACTTAGTAAAAGCGGAATTGTGATGAAAGGACCAACTCCGATCATCTCCAGCATGTTTGCCGATGTGGCGCCCGCAAGGCCCATGCCTCGCACCAGGCGATCCGGTTGGTCGTTCCGCAACGACCTACGGTATCATACGATTGCTTTGCGGGCGATTGTTGCGGTTTTCACGATTTCTGCGGCACTTTGCGCGCAATCGGCTCTCGAAAAGGCTGTCGAACTCGCTCAACATCGCCACTACGCGGAGGCGCGGCAATCAATCGCGACCCAGTCCGAGCCCGCGGAAACGCCTCAACGAATCGCTTTCCATCGGTTGAAGGCTGCCATTGCATCCGGCCTCGGCGAACCTTTAGCAGCAGTTCGTGAGATGCATGCCGCCCTCGCCCTCGCGCCGGGTAATCCAAAGCTATTGCTGGCAACGGCGGTGGCGGAAATGCAAGCCGGCTCTCTCGATGACGCTCTTCGCCACGCGCAATCGGCGGGAGATACACCGGCTGCGCGGGCCATCGCCGGAGATATCGAAGACCAACGCGGAGACTATGCTGCCGCAGCCGACGCCTATCAAGCCGCAGTTTCACTAGCACCTGGCGAGGAGCCGTACCGTGTAGCGCTCGCCATGGAACTGATCCAACGCCAGTCGTTCCCAGCAGCGATACAACTGCTGGACCAATCGGCGCCTATGTTTCCGCGCTCTGCGAAACTTCCCACTCTCTTGGGTATTGCGGACTATGCCAGTGGCTTCTCCGATGAGGCGATCGCCGAATTTGCTAAAGCCATTTCTATCGATCCACACTTCGAGCCGGCCTATCGCTGCCTGGCCGAAATTCTGCTTGAATCGTCCCAACCGCCTAAGCCCGATTCTGTCGCGCTCCTTTGCCGCTGGAACGTTTTCGCTTGTAGTGCGGTTCACCTGCGCACCGCTCGCGAACGAGATGACGAAGCGGCCATTCGGAAATCTATCGCAACCCTCGAACGCGCACCATCCGGCAATGCTCTAGCCGCCTGCGAGCTCGCCCGTGGCTACGAGTGGACTCATCAGCTACTCGACGCGCGCCAGCACATGGAAACTTGTGTAAGTCTCGACCCAACACCACAGAACCATTACCGGCTGGGACTGCTTTACCGAAAGTTGGGACTCTCGAAATTGGCGGAGCGGGAGATGGCTTTGCGCGGTCAACTTCAGGCGAAGATGACCGAGCAGACGGCTGCTGGACTAAGTGCGCTCCAAGACTTTAAGCTTTCGTCAAGTAACTCTCCTTACGGCGTGCGCGCTAAACGGAACTGAATGCTCTGGGGATTCCATGCAAGAAACCGGGTAATGATTTTCCTCGCATCGTCCGGCCTATGCTGTTCGTCGTATAGCACCGCCAGTTCCGCGTAAGCCTGCATCATGGATGCGTCCAAATCGATCGCCCTGAGCAGTTCGGTCTCGGCCCTTTGTGCGTACCCCGCGCGTTTCATCGCAATTCCCAGGTTCATTGCGAATGTTGCGCTATTTGGTTCCGCTGCCTCCGCCCATTCGCTCAATTCCAAGGCCTTCGGAGGGGCGCTTGTCATCACAAAAATGCTTTGCAGGGCAGAAAGCGCTCCGGCGTCATTATTCTGCTGGCCTGCCGGTAGCGATTCGAGCAATCGTACCCCAGCTGCAACGGTTACTTGCTGATGCCGCTCCGAGCCAATGCGCAGATCGGCAATCGCCAGATCCCGCTGTCGATACTCCGCCGGCGGCTCGCGCCACGGGTAGACAGAGTTCGCGGGCGGCCTCGCAAATTGGTCTAACTCTCCTGGCCGACGAATGCGGTGATCGGTTACCGAGACATGCGCAATGTTTGAAGTGGGCCTCGCCGGCATATGGCAACTGACACATTCCTTCGTCCCTTCCCCGTGAGCGGCGAGCGAGAGGTTTTGATGGCATGACGTACAAACTGCCTTAATCTGCTGCTGCCGGTTCACCCGTTCGCCGTGCGGGTCGTGACACGTTCCGCACCACAGCCGTTCGCCGGACGCTCGAAAGCACCGGCTTCGCGCCAATTCCTCCACCTGACTCACCGCCTCGCCCGCGCTAACTCGCTCCCCAGATAGATAAGTAACTAGGGTATCTTCCAACTTACTTCCCGCATGGAAGCTTTCCGCCGACTTCTTAGGATTGACAACTCGCGTGTCGCCTTCAAGGTGGCATTGTTCGCAAATACTATCCCGTTCTGCCGGCCGCAATTTAGCCGGATTAACGATGTTTAGCGCGGTTGGGTGTTTCGCATGGTCGTTCCCTTCACCGTGACATCGCTCGCACGTTATTGCCGTTACGCTGCCGGGGATTACGCGTCGCTGGTCAGCGTCAGTAAATCTTGTGGCGTTGGCGTGGCAGAACAGACATGTTTCCGTCACGGGCCGGTCGAAGTCGATGAGCCGGAGTCCTTCGTAACCTGGCGAGATATCCCAGCCATGATCGCGATACCAGGAAACTGGCGATTCCAGCAGATAGCCGCCGACATTTACCAGATACGACTTCCCCCGAACTCCATAACCAACTTGATAGGCAACCGGATACGCCGCAGTTAGTCCACGTTCTGACAAGCGATGCGTCATCTGCCCATGACGGACCTCAATCCAAACGTCGCTCCCCGACGATTGTTGCTGCACGTGGCCCCCGCCAACATCATCGGTTGGTCCGATGGACTGGCCCATAGGCGAGGCAAGAAATCGCTTCGCTTCCTTGGGGTGACAGGTCGCGCATTGCCCTTCCCCAGGCGTGGCAAAGCACGTGAAGCTTGCCATCATAACCGCAATCAGACTAACCGTTCCTCTGAAGCCAATCTCTATTGCACACGTTTGTAACTTCGTGTTATACTCCGGCAACGATTGCTTAATCAAGAGGGGACAGCTCAAATGCAACGCTTTAGGTCTTCTTTCTCGCTTGCAAGAATCGCCCTGCTTTGCGCCTTAACTTGCCTGCTTGCCGGCTTGAGTTTCGCTCAGATTGACACAGGCGCCGTTGTCGGAACGGTACACGATTCTACGGGTGCTCCCATTCCGAATGCAACAGTCTCAATAACTAACAAGGCTACCAATCAGGCCGTTGACACAAAGTCCAATGGCACTGGTGAATATGCGTTCAACGTTCTTCCGCCCGGCACGTACACCGTCCGCGCTTCCGTCAATGGATTTACTACGCAGGAATTTCAAGATGTCATCGTTGACGTTCAGTCCCGCGTGCTTCGCAATTTTGCGCTGCAGGTTGGCAACGTAACCCAAACCGTCGAAGTGCAATCGACTGCGCCTCTCCTCGACTCGCAAACCGCCGATCTGGGCGGTGTCGTCAACCAGCAGCAGATCGTAGATCTGCCACTAAACGGCCGTCGCTACTCTGATCTCGCGCTACTCGAAGCCGGCACTTTCAAGGCGCCCAGTAACGAGGTCGCCAATGCCGCTCCCGATCGTTTTAGTTCTAACGGCAATTTAGAAACTCAAAACTATTTCGCGCTCGACGGAATTAGTAACAACTCAGGCTCGACTAACCTCCAGGAAGGCTCTGTCCAGATTGTCCAACCTCCTCCTGATGCTCTACAGGAATTCCGCCTCCAAACGCGCACTTATTCGTCTGAATTCGGCAATTCTGCGGGCGCCGTGGTCAACGCCTCGATTAAGAGCGGCACGAACCAGTTCCATGGCGACCTCTGGGAGTTTCTCCGTAACAACGACCTTGACGCAAACACGTATTTCAACAATTCCGGCGGGGTTCCCATAGGCCATTTCAGTCAAAATCAATTCGGCGGCACATTAGGCGGCCCAATCATCAGAAACAAGACGTTCTTCTTCGTCGACTCGCAAGGCTTTCTTTCCCGGCAAGCTGAAACGGAGTTCAGCACGGTCCCCACGCCGCTGATGAAGGCTGGCAATTTTACGGAACTAAAGCCGACTCTCAAGAATTCGCCCGTCTCCGGGCAAGCCGGTTGCATCAACAATCAGGTCATCGCCGCAACCTGCCTTGATCCTACTGGCCTTAAGCTTCTTAGTTTGTACCCCGACCCGAACATTCCGTCGGCGGTTGCCAGGGAAGGAATTCCCGGTAGTTGGACAGGTGGAAGTAACTACCAGTTCGTGTATTCGGTCCCGAACGATACTTATTCATACGACACCCGTGTCGACCATGCGATCAATGACAATAACCACCTGTTCGCGCGCTTCAGCGACTACACCGTAAACCGCCAGGATCCTCCTTGGACGGGTAACCCACTTGCCGGCAACGGAAACTTTGCCACTCAGTACAACATCTTCGGCAAGTCTGTCGCGATTGGGTGGACCGATGTCTTGTCGCCAAGCGTCTTGAATGAAGTACGCGGCGGTTTTGGCCGCGAGAATGCTCGCAGCGGCGCGCTCGGGCTCGTTCCTGGAACCTCAGACGCCGCCAGCTATGGCCTCACCGGAATTCCAGCTGGTGAATTTGATCAAGGCCTTCCTCCCATCAACATCAGCGGCGTGCAACGCCTTGGCACCGCCCCTTGGCGTCCGCAAGTGCAGGTGTCGCAAGTCTGGCAATTGCTCGATACTCTCAGTTGGCTCAAAGGCAGTCATAATTTCAAGTTCGGGTATGAATTGCGGCACGAAAGCGACAACTTCTTGGATGCCGAATCGCCGCAAGGCCAAATTACCTCGAGCGGTATCTACACAGGCAACACGGGCCTTGGTGTGGCCGACTTTCTCCTGGGCGACGTGAGCAGCGCAGCCTTCACCACACCCACGGTCGTCCATAACTACCGCTACGGCAACAGTTTCTTCGCCCAAGACACGTGGCGCGCAAGTAAGACCCTGACGGTTACTTACGGCATACGCTACGAATTATTCTCTCCGTTACTGAATCATCAAAACGCGATTGCTAATTTCACCGGCGCTAATGGCGGCGGCTTCGTGGATGCGACGAATGGCGATTGGTATCAACGCGGTCTCGTGCATCCTGACAAGAACGACTTTGCGCCACGCCTAGGCTTCGCTTACCAGCCCATGAATCGCGTCGTCCTTCGGGGTGGCTACGGAATCTTCTACCAACAGGACGTCCGGATCGGCTCAGAAAGCGTGCTTGGCGAAAATCCGCCGTACTTCCTGGATCAAACCTTTTCTCAATCTGTCGGTAGCACAACGCCCGTTTTTCAGCTCGCCAACGGCTTCCCGGATAGCCTTTTTGGAGTCAATGCGGTCAACTTGACCAGCCTCCACATTCGGGCGCAAGATCCAAATCAGCGCACCCCCTATGTTGAGCAGGCCAGCTTCGGCCCGCAAATCGAGTTCTCCAAATCGACCGTCCTCAGCCTCTCTTACGTCGGTAATTTCGGCCGCAAGGAAGATCGTCTTCGCAACGCAAATCAAGGTATGGTGGTTGGTTACACGGCCGCTGGCGCGCCCATTACGGTGTTTCCTTATGCCAACTTGAACACCACCCAAAGCTCAACCAGCGGTAATCATGCATTTCTGGAGCTGGCGACAAATGATGGCACCGCGGACTACAACGCTTTCGAGGTTTCGCTCACCAGGCGCTTCTCCAAGGGCTTTGGGTACGGCGTCAACTACACTTACAGCAAAAATCTATCGAATTTTGTCGACAATTTGACGGGAGGGTCAACGCCGCAGAATGCCTATGACTACTCCGCGGAGCAAAGTTACTCGCCCTTCGATCAAACGCACCGCCTGGTAGCCAATGGCATTTACAACATTCCCATTGGCAAAGGCGGCATGGTCATGAACAACGATAGCGTCGCCAGCCGCATCATCGGTGGATGGCAACTGAACGCCATTCTTACGCTTGAGTCCGGCATTCCGTTCACTGTCACCGCGCCTGATGAAAGCGCCACCGGCTCCAGTCACGCCAGCTATGCAAATTGTCTAAGTAATCCGTTCGTAGGCGCAACCTCCAACCCATCTCAGCTAACCGGCACGGGCGCCACCGGCTTCTACCTGAATCCAGCCGCCTTTTCCATACCGGCGTTCGGCACTTTCGGCAGTTGCGCTCCGCGCGCATTTCACGGTCCAGGAATTGAAAATCTGGATGCCAGCATCTTCAAAATATTCGCTTTAACCGAACGATTTAGGCTCGAATTCCGAAGTGAGTTCTTCAATACCGTGAATCACCCCAATTTCACTAACCCGAGCGCGAGTTACAACACTTCGTCCTTGGGAAGCTTCGGTAAAATATTCAATACGACCACGGATCCGCGAGAAATTCAGTTCGGACTAAAACTCTACTACTAGCGAAGCCTCACATAGTAATTGAATGGGAGAGCTTCGCGCTCAGGATGTAAATGAAACCGTTCATAGTATTTGCCCTCGCCTCGTGCGCCCTGGCACAGACGCCGTACGCAACCTCCATCACGCCGGCAACGGTCCCCAATGAGATTGCGATCAATAGAGGGTCCGTCGCCCTCTGGCAAAGCCTAAAGAAGCTGCATACCCGCGCGAGTTTGATCATGGTTACCGCCCATCCGGACGATGAAGATGGCGGCATGCTGACTTACGAGTCCCGCGGAGTTGGTGCGCGCGTGGCGCTCTTAACCTTAAATCGAGGGGAAGGCGGCGCAAACGTCATGTCGCCCGATTTCTTCGATGCCCTTGGCTTGGTTCGCACGGAGGAGCTGCTCGCGGCCGATAGATACTACGGCGTCGACCAGTTCTGGACTCGTGTTATCGACTATGGCTTCTCCAAGACCAAGGCCGAATCGATAAAGATGTGGACTCACGACCGTGTACTGTACGACGTCGTTCGAGTCGTTCGTATGAACCGGCCGCTGGTGATTACTTCAGTGTTCGTGGGCGGCCCCAGCGATGGCCACGGAAACCATCAAACCGCGGGAGCAATGGCGCAGGAGGTCTTCAAAGCTGCTGGCGACCCCAACGTGTTTCCCGATCAAATTCAGGCTGGCCTACGGCCTTGGACCCCGCTCAAAGATTATGCCCACGTCCCGTACTTCCGTCGTCGCGGCGGTCCGGACTTGGCGACCAACGTCGAGGTTCCCGAAGGCACTTACGATCCAGTGCTGGGCATGTCCTACGTTCAAATCTCGCGGGAAGGCCTTGGCTATCAGAAATCGCAGAACGGTGGCGGCTCGATTCCTAAGGCAGGTCAACTTCTTAGCCCCTATCACCGCTTCGGCTCTGTGATCCCCGCATCCGATAAAGAGGAGACGTTCTTCGACGGCATCGACACCTCTGTAACGGGAATCGCGACCCTTGCCCCCGACGGCGGCTTCACCTTGAAGGAGGGACTCTCGCATATCAACGCGGCGGTTGAGGATGCCATCTCCAAATTCTCCGCCGGCCATCCCGAGCAGACCGCCCCCGCGCTGGCTGCCGGCATGAAAGAGACGATTGCGTTGTTGACCCAAGTCGAAAAGAGTAACTTACCTCCTGACGCCAAGTACAACATTCACCACGAACTCGAAATTAAGCGCGTCCAATTCAATAACGCACTGACTGAAGCTCTAGGCCTTTCCATTGCAGCCACCATCGCACCCCAAACCGAGCCCAACCCATTAATGGCAATGTTCATGGGCGACCCGGAAACCTTTCGGATGGCCATCCCCGGCCAAACCTTCGGTGTGAAGGTTCACATCGTGAATCAAAGCGCCGCTTCCGTCGAGTTGAAGAAGGTCGCGGTCTCGCCTGTTCAGCAAACGCAATCCTGGAATATCACGGGCACGTCCACTGGGGAGACTCTCGCCGATGATAAGCCGCTTGAAGAACACTTTACTGTGCAGGTCCCGGAGGACGCGGCCTTCACTCGGCCTTACTTCTCCCGGCCAAATATTGAGCAATCCTATTACGACATCCAAGACGACCGCTTTCTCAATCGCCCGCTCGCCCCGTATCCCTTGGCAGGCTGGGCCGACTTCAACTTCGACGGCGTTCCAATCCGCATCGGCCAGTATGTTCAAACCAACCAGCGCATCACTGGCCAAGGCGCAGTTTATGAGCCGCTTACGGTCGGGCCAGCCATCAGCATCGCAATCTCTCCCCGCGCCGGCATCGTGCCGCTCGACTCAAAATCGTTCAACGTTACCAGCGTCGTTCATAGCAACGTGAAAGGCGCCGCGAAGGGTACCGTTCGTTTGAAGTTACCGGACGGTTGGTCCTCTGACCCTGCTTCGGCGAACTTCCAAACTGCTGACGACGGTCAGGATGAGTCGGTCACGTTCCGCGTCACACCTGCAAATCTGTCTCAGAAGCCGTACCAAATAACAGCCGTTTCCGATTATGACGGCCATGAATATTCAGAAGGTTATGAAGTAACCGGCTATCCAACGCTGCGTCCTTACTTTCTCTACCAACCCGCCACCTACCGCCTCACCGGGGTCGACGTAAAAGTGGCGCCCGATCTCAAAGTCGGCTACGTCATGGG
>JBARMQ010000585.1:0-11876 GCA_049802535.1 Bryobacteraceae bacterium
GGCCGCTATCGGGAACAAAGTCATCTCGCGTGAAACGATTTCGGCGCTCCGAAAGAACGTCTTGGCCAAGTGCTATGGCGGCGATATCTCCCGCAAACGCAAACTGCTCGAAAAACAGAAGGAAGGCAAGCGGCGGATGAAACGCGTAGGACGCGTGGAAATTCCGCAAGAGGCCTTCTTGGCCGTGTTGAAAGTAGGCGAAAGCAGCGACTAAGTCTGCTCGCCAATCGCTGGCCGTCTATTTCGATTGCGCGGCCATTTTTGCTCTCAGACGGCTTTCGGCGTCATCACTCCAATAAGCACAATCCAACTGCAAAAACACCGACGTATAGGGCACCGTCAGCGGAGTCTTGATGATCAAGACGCGAAATGTCTTACTCACGTCATCCAGTTTGGCAATGATCTGTTCATGCGGTAGCGCATTGTTGGTTTGGCCACTCAGGATGCTCGCGAGTTGATCCCGGTAGTCTGAGACCCCAGGCGCGTCGGCCTCATCCACTAACGGGAGCTCTTGATCGGTATAGATAATCGGCCGGACGTGCTTCGACTCGGACAGTATTGCGAGTACTGTTTTGAGAACCGCTAGATGATTCTCGTGGGCAAGGATGGTTTCAATGCCATCTCTGCTTTGGTCCGGATATGCCGAATCGGCGATAACGATCCAATTGCGGTGTCCATACAAAGGCAGCCGGCTCCTCAGCACATCCACCCAAGCCTCGCGGTCTCTGCCATCACGTGCCGTATTTTCCGTGTGCATAGTTTGCGCGAACGACACGGACCCAAACACCAGCCCCGCCATCATCAACCATTTCCCCATACGTCAGCCCAATCTCCAGAGCCAGTATAGTGCGCCGAAACGGCTGCTTGCGGGTTTAGGGGCGGATGTCCGCCCCCATTGTTAAACCGTCGCCCTTACTTGAGTGGTTTCACACCGGCTTTTCCAGCCGATACGGTGCCCCAATTCTGTACCAGATTGTAGGCGTTCACTGTTCCGATTCCCGTCGAAAAGTCCCAACCTGTGGCAGTCCCGTAGGCTTTGGCCGAGGAACCGGAGGACGGCGATAGAGTCCCGTAAACGGTCGTCTTGCGGCGTCCTGATCCGCTGCTGCTGGAGTCGTAACAATCGACCGTGCCAGAGCAGACAACATCCATATCCCCTACTGTCACGTCATAGAACGTGCACGACGTGCTGGTATCGTTCACGGTATTCGAAGCGCAACTGCTATTGCCCGATGCGCCGTATTCGGCTGCCGCAAGTTGGTAGTACACCGGATTGGGATTGCCCCATCGGCTGGCGGTGTGCTGGTTCACTAACGCCTGGATTCCTGCCATAATCGGCGACGCGAAAGACGTTCCGCCCGCGCCGGCCCACGTACTGGGAGCTCCGGAACAGGATGCGCCACCTTCCCGCGTGTCAGTCCAGCAAAAAACATAGTAGTGGCCCCAAACACCGTTTGCCGCAAACAGCGACACATCGGGAATGTCCCGAACACCATCGTTGGGATTGCCTACTATCGCTTGCCATGACGGCTTGGTGTATCCCTTACAACTTCCGCTGACCACTCCGGATGTACTGGGTGATCCGCTCGCGCACCCGCTGGGACCACCGCTTCCCGATGCGGTGGTTAGATAGTCCGATTTCCCGATGCTGCTGTTACAAAATCCGCTGGCGCCCGCCGAAGTGGAATAGCCATAGGCGCTCGCCAAGAGACTGCTGGCGCAGGAATCGTTCCAGGGAATCTCAGGGACGTAGGATTTCGCGGATTCAAACGTAGACGTGTTCGTCGAATTCCAGAATTGACTGTTCGTTCCCGCGGCACTATCGCCAAAATCTGTTCCTCCCACCGCCACGTTGTAAGGCGTCGACGCAAACCCGCTGACACCGATTCCATGCGTCGCGTAGTCTTCGTCTGCATCGCAACTCGCCGCCCCTTCATCGCCGGAAGAAACGAACACCGAAACGCCTTCCGCAACTGCTTGCTGATAAGCGCTGCTGTAAGTGGCGTTCGCGCCGGAGCCGTTCTCCGCTTCGCACTCGCCATAGCTGATGCTGACTAACGCGGGCGGCGTGCCGCTTGCATTCAAGATATTTTGAAGAGCAATCAGTCCCCCAAACGTCGTGGCAGTGTCGCGGCACGATGCCAATTCAATTGCCGCGTTCGGAGCGGCAGCGCTGGCCCACTCCGCATCCAAAATTGCTTCGCCATCGTTACCGCCCACCACCCCCGGATTGCTGCAACTTCCCGGGTGCACCTGTGTGAAGGAACCCGAGGTGTAACTCGATAGCCCGAACTTGCTTCGGAAAGTAGTCCAGTCGGTGGTGCTATAAACATTGGTGTCTTCGATGACAACAATCGTTTGCCCCGTGCCGGTTATTCCCGCCGAAAACAACGGGTTCAAATTGTAAATAGTGGCTAAGTCCCCGGGCACTACCGCTTGATAGGTGGAGCCGCCCGACGAGAACGTGTAATTCCTTCGCGCCGTCTTCATCGGATGCGGCATGAAGTTATTGAGCGAAGCAATACCAGCGATGGCTGGCGCAAGAGCCGCCGGAACTTCCGGGTTAGTCATGTTCGCAATATGTGCTTCACCGTTTACATCCAAGTGGTGAATTTCGGTTGAGAATGCCCGTCGCACGTCGCCCGCAGTTCCAGAAAAATCGATCGTTACTTGGTTGGGATACACCTGGTTCACAACAAACCCTTGCGACTCCAGCCAATTCGTAACCGTTTCAATGTCGGATTTCGCCATGCCATAAGTCGCCCCCATCTCGGCAGCGGTTAACCATCGATGATAATTCGGCGAGTCCGGGTTTTGAAGATCCTCTGTGTATTGATCCAGCGCTTGCTGTAGCTCGGCCGGACGTTGCAGTTGGATCAGCAGATGCTCCATTGCAAAATCGTCTGATACGCGCCCTCTATCGTTGGCGGGATTCGCGGACGGACGGACATTGCCGCGCAGCGCAACCCAATGCTGGTTATCCGGCGCTTCCGTGATCAGGATTCTTTTCTGGGGAGCAACTTCGGCTCTTTGCGGATAAGCGTTCAAACCCAGCACAGCGGCCAAGGCCAACGCGGAATAAAACGAACGCAACATAGCCTACCTTCTGCCCAGGCTCGGCTTAGGCGAGGCGGCTAAATTCCAAAGACGCCTTAGTCCCTAAGAAGCTCTAGGCCTTTTCAATTAGCTTGTGATTGCTCCAGTCTAATGCTTACTTTTTCGAACTGCAATTGGGGATTATCGGAACCCCAGACATTTTCTGTTGTTATTTTTACCTGCATACCTTCTGGCGAATCAATTCTACCCACATTCTGCGTGGCGTAAGGTGCACTCTGGCTACAAAAGCCGGGTCAGACTCGATATCATTCTCTTGGAGACTCTTCGACCATGCAGACGACACGACGTTATTTTTTCTTTGGGAGCGTACTTGCGGGCGCGGTTCCCTTGGCAGGATTTGGCAGCGAACCATCGCTGAAGGCGCTAGGCTACAAATCACCTAACGAAAAGCTGAACATCGCGTCCATCGGCGCGGGCGGTAAGGCATCCAGCGACATTCATGCCTGCTCGGAAACGGAAAACATTGTCGCGTTGTGCGACGTCGATGACAAGCGCGCCGCGCCGACCTTTGGCAGATTTCCGCAAGTTCCCAAGTATCGCGACTATCGCGCAATGCTCGACAAGGAACACGCCAATGTCGACGCGGTCATCGTAACGATTCCCGATCATATGCATGCGGCTGCGGCCATTGCCGCGATGCAGCTGGGTAAACATGTGTATGTTCAAAAACCGCTCGCCCACACTGTGTGGGAGTGCCGTCAACTCAAAGCGGTGGCGGACCAATATAAAGTCGCGACACAGATGGGAAATCAGGGCTACTCGAACGAAGGCAGCCGCCAATGCGCGGAAATGATTTGGAATGGCGAAATTGGCGACGTCACCGAAGTGCATGCGTGGACCAACCGCCCAGCATGGCCGCAAGGCATCAGCGAGGCGCCGGCCACGTCACCGGTGCCCAGCACACTCGACTGGGATTTGTGGCTGGGAGTAGCCAAAGAACGTCCGTACAGCGAAGATTACCTTCCATTCGTCTGGCGCGGCTTTTACGATTTCGGATCCGGCTCATTAGGTGACATGGCGTGCCACATCTTAGGCGCCGCCAACATGGCGCTGATGCTGGGCTCGCCAACCTCCGTCGAGTGCGTCAAAGCCGAAGATCGCAGCCAGCTCTACTTCCCCGCCCAATCGGTAGTTCGATTTGATTTCCCGGCTCGGAACAACATGCCGGCCGTCAAAGTTTTCTGGTACGACGCCATGAGGTCGGATCAACCCACTTTTGCAGGCGCGCCTCAAGGCGAAATTTTGGGTGATCTGCCACGGACACGAACCGGAAGTGCGGAGTCGGCAACAGTGGAGCCCAAGGAACGGCAGATTATTGGCGGCGTATTCACCGACAAGTTCTTCCATCCCAGCCCCAAGCCCGCGCAAACCATGGCGCGAAAAGCGCCCGAGAAACCCTTGAGCCCGCGAGAAGCCAAAGAGGCGCATTGGATGCAATTGATCAACACCGGTACCAACGGCAGCCTGTTCGTCGGCAGCAAAGGGATGATTACCACCGGCACCTATGGTGAATGGACACGTCTGCTTCCGGTTGAAAAAATGCGCGACTACCAGTTCCCGCCTGAAGTTCTGCCCCGGTCGCCCGGACACTATCGCGATTGGATTCGCTCCTGCAAGGGCGGCGTTCCGGCATGTTCGAATTTCAGCGTCTCCGCGCCCTTTACCGAGTGGATTGCATTGGGTTCCATTGCCATCCGCACCAACAGCAAGCTCGATTGGGACAGCGAAAATCTTCAGATCACCAACAATAACGATGCGAATCAACTGCTGAAGCCTTTCGTCCGCGACGGCTGGAAAATCGCCTAAGAGGGAGTCATGAGCGACTTCCATCAATGGCGGCTGATCCCGGCCGCCTTTGCCATTTTCACTATTTCAGCGAGCGCTCAGAATGCATGGACGGTTCATGATCGGGACCGTCCGAATCCCTCTGTGGTCACGCCCGCCGGCTCTCCCGGAGGCGCGCCTTCTGATGCAACTGTTCTATTCGATGGCCACGGTTTGGACGCATTCCAAAGTGTGGAAGGCGGCCCCGTTCGCTGGTCGTCCACCAGCGATTACTTCCAAGTCGTGCCGGGAACCGGCAGCATCGAAACCAAGCAAGCCTTTGGCGATTGTCAGTTGCATGTCGAGTGGGCGTCCCCCAATCCACCGAACGGGACAGACCAGATGCGCGGCAATAGCGGCGTCATCATGATGGGAATGTTTGAGATTCAGGTGCTCGATTCCTATCACGCTCGCACGTATGCCGACGGCCAGGCTGCGGCGATCTATGGCCAATATCCGCCGCTCGTGAACGCTTCCAAGGGGCCAGGGGAATGGCAAACGTATGACATTATCTTCCGTGGGCCGCGCTTCGACTCAACCGGCCGCTTGATTCGCCGCACCACCGTAACAATTATTCAAAACGGTGTATTGGTTCAGGACGGGGTTCAGCTCAGTGGCCCCACCGCCTATCACAATCGGCCGCCATTCTTTCCGGTTCCCGAGAAACTGCCCTTCGTGCTGCAGGAGCATGGGACAACCGTTCGATATCGGAATATTTGGATCCGCCCATTGCCTGAAGAAGCGGATTCGGTCCCGGTAAAATCGTTTGTTCCATTGCGGCCAGAACCGGCTAAGTTCGAGTCCTACGCGGGCACTTACGAAAACGCGTCCCAGACCATGAGCGTGGAAGTTAACGGCGGATCGGTTCACGCAAAGATCACCGCCGCAAACTCCGGCGGCCATTCGGGCGTACCGCTCGATTTGATGCCCATGAGCGAAGACGCTTTCTTAGGGCGCAATTTGCCGGGCGGCGATGCAACCGAAGTGATTTTTGCGAGAGACAGTTCCGGCAAAGTTATTTCTGCAACCGCGTTTCTCGGTGGCCACTACGTCAGCTTCGCGAAAAAGTAGCGGGGCGTGGGCACCCCGTAAGGGCTAACGTAACAATCCGAGTCAATGGCGAGGGGCGTTGGGCACTTAAATCGATTATTGGTGAAGCCTTCGCGACCAGGGCGGATCTATTTCTCCGTAACGCCGGCGCGGAACGCCAAACTCATCGTAGGTCACCGGACATTTTATATAGTCCCTACGCGCAAGGCAGCGGCCGTCATCGACCGCATGATTTAACTGAAAAGGCCCGAGACAAAGGTCCAGGATCTTGTTTAGCAAAAGCGACCAGAAAGCATCTCCTTCGATGTAACAAGTGGGAAAGGCGGCGGTCGAGACCAGCTCGCGGGCCACCGCAGTCCTACAGTTCCGACAGGACCGGAGAGCACTAATAATGGGCATAGGACGACGACAGCGCGGTCGTCACGGTGTCGCGATTTGAGCGTTTGCGCTCAGCCCGACACGACGGACCAGGTCTTTGAAACGAGGGTCGCCGCGCACGGGATCAAAGAAAGGCTGCACTTTCACGAACTGCAGAATGTTCGATTGCTCCTTATACGCACTCTCGAATGCTGATAATGCTGCATTGTAGTCGCGTAGCGCCAGATTAGTCGCGTAGCGCCAGATAAGGATTGATGAAAGCACCTGCAGGAACGTAGCTTTCCTTACGACGGAGCTCCAGTTCTTCGATCAGCCGAAGCGCTTCCGTGCGGTGTCCCGCATACCCATATGCAGTGGCGAGCAATTCAAGGGAACCGGGACTCCGATGTGTCAGAGCAGCGGTTTTCGCTAACTCGGGAATGGCCTTCTCAGGCTGCTGCTTGCCAACCAAGGCAAATCCCATGTACCAATGGCCCGCCGCAGAGTCGGGGTGAACTGCCAATGCGCTTTGCAGTTCCAGGATGGCCTCATCGTAGCGGCGAGCGTTGAAGAGAATCCAGGCAATAGAAAACCCGGCCGTCCCGTATGGATCCAGTTCACGCGCGCTGCGCGCCCAAACGAGCGCCTCATCTGTACGGGCCTGGCACAACAACCACTTTGCGTACCCCAGACGCGCGGCGGGATCGTTCGGTTTTAATGTAAGTGCTCGCTTATATTCGGCCTCCGCCTCCTTCCAGCGCCAGCGTTGTTGATACACACCTGCGATTAGAGCGTGTGCTTCGGCGAGATTTGGATCCAGTTCTAACGCTTTTGTGGCGGCACTGAGTACCTTTGGACGCATCTCCGCGGGGCTCGCGCCCATGAAGATCGTGCCGAGATTCATATACGTGTTGGCCAAACCGACATATGCCGGCGCAAATGTCGGATCGTTTCGGATTGCTTCCTCAAAGAATGCGCGCATCCGGTTGAGACTGGCCGGGCTGTTTGGCATCTCCAATTCGCCCTTGAGATAGCATTCGTAGACTTCGGGACTTACATAGCGCCTGGTGGCGAGCCTGGTATGTTCCTGCCCGCTAACCGTGACCTCGACCTTTTGGGCCACTGATTGAGCGACGTCACTCTCGAGCGAAAGCACGTCGGTCATTTCCCGATCGTAGGTTGCCGACCAGAACTGCTGCTCGTTCACCCCACGAATTAACTGAGCATGCACACGAATCCGGCTGCCCTCCCGTATCACCGACCCCTCCACTAACGCATCGACTCGGAGTATCCTGGCAATCTCCAGGATTGAGAGCTTCGTGTCCTTGAAGCGCATTACGGAGGTACGAGAAATCACCCGAAGATCGTGAATACCGGCCAAGCGTCCAATTAGTTCCTCGGTCATTCCCTCGGCGAGGTGATCCTGTGATGGGTCGCCAGACAGGTTTCTCAGCGGTAGTACCGCGAGCGATTTGGGCGCTGCCGGGCTCCTGAGGTTAACGCCACCGTGGTACACAGCCCAACCCACGCCCAAAGCGGCGATCACCGCTGCTGCCGCAATCAACCGTTTCCAGGGTGTAGGATGAGCCCTGTTCGGCACGCTGCTTGCCGGCGCGTTCGGCTGGTGGGAGCTCAGAATCGGTTCGGCATCCGCCGTCCCGCAAGGTAAGTAATGCTCGGAATCGCTTCCCATCTTAGCGACAGTCGCGATAAACCGGTAACCCTGTTTCGGCACGGCTTCAATGTAGCGGGGCGTCGAGGCTCGATCGTGGAGTGCGAGGCGTATCTGGCGAACGCAATAATTCAAACCTTGGTCGTATTCGACAAAGGTCGTATCACCCCACACGCGTGATCGTAATTGATCTCGCGAAACGATTTCACCCGGAGACTCAAGCAGAATGCCCAAAACCCGCAATGGCTGCGGCTGAATCTTCACCGGCCAGCCATTGCGGAAGAGCTTGCCTGACTCGCGGTCGACTTCGTAGTCGTCGAAACGCAGCCGACCATTACTGCCGACGTCCAATGGAGTGTCCCCCGTTCGTAGTAGTTTACACCCTCAGCGAAGCGAGCTTCCGCAGCAACTCTTAATGAAAACAGGTACTTACGTCCTCAGTTCAAATGAGGAAAAGCTCAGCGCAGGATTCTTTCGCTGCAAAGCCAAGTTATGGCACTGTTATTTGGCGCAACAGTTCCATAGGCCATTGTTGCGAAGAAGGAGAAGAAAAGTGACTCGCCAAACTGCAGTTTTACGGTTTGTAACTACAGTAATTGCCATGGGGGCTTCCATCCGTAAGCGCTCGCGTGCAACAGCCAACCACGTTCACGGTTTATGCCTCGGGTCTGAATGGGCCCCGCGGCCTCAGATTTGGTCCGGATGGATGGCGGCGCAAGACGAAAAGCCGCACCCAATTTACAGAAGAGGAGATGTTATGAAAACCATATACCGCGCAACCGCCTTAGCATGTGGGGCGGCTGTTTCTGCGATACTGTTCGCTCCGGCAGCCAGCGCCTGTGCTGGGTCGGACTGGTCGGGGAAGTCGCTCATAATCCAGCAACTCAAGCAGGATCCGTTTGACGCGATGGAGGGAGCTTCAGCCGCCAGCGCGCTCCGTGACACGCAGGCAGCAGGCGGCAGCCGCGTCGCCTCAATCGTTGGAATGTGGAAGATCACGGAGCTCTCCATGGGCAACACGAACCATACTCCTCCCATTCCGGATGGAACTCAGATCGATTTCGGCTACGCCCAATGGCACAGCGATGGGATGGAATTCTACAACTCCGGCGGATTCGCGCCAGCGACACAGAACTACTGCCTCGGCGTGTGGGTTGAAACCAGCCACAACAAATACCAGGTGAATCATTTTGCGCTCACCTACGATCTCACCGGGGTTTACACAGGAATTATCAACATCCGAGAGACGGTGAGCGTCTCGCCCGGCGGCACGAAATACAGCGGTACGCTCACAATCAACGCCTACGACACGACGGGAAATCAGGTCAATCACCTGACCGGCCAGGTTAGTGGAGAGCGGGTCACTCTCGACACGGAACCCTAGCAACCCGTGGTTAACGCCGAGCTGGTAGTCCCACGTCAGGGATGCGGTTCAGAAAGGTAAGCAGAAAGCGAAGGGCGGAACTTCTTCGGAGCCACCGCCCTCGCGAACCTCGGAAAGATTTAGCTCTGCGCGCGCCGTTCTCGATCAGCGGACTGTCACTATCAGTTGCGCTCGCCTCTCGCGCGTGCGCTCCGGGGTTGATGTGTCCAACTGCTGTCGAGTTCCTCCATATTGTTGGTCCCAGGGCTAAGCATTGTAAACCGCGGACCGCGGAATAGAATCGAAGACCCGGGGCTGCTGAGCATACGCCGGCGTTACAAAGGGACGTTCCACACTTGTGCGATCGCCCGCGAGCCTTCGAAATTTCGGAACTCCGCCGCCACATTTTTTGAGGTTGATCGACACCTAAGGATTATCGAATCCAAGGTCGCGCCTTCGTGCTGATTCGACCCGGCGGATATGTCGGCTGGGTTGGTGAGGGCGATTCTCAGCGTTCGGTAGAGACTTTTCTGATAGAGATGCTGGGCACAACAATTGCGTCGATCAACACGGAACGCTCTTACGCAACATAATTCGGCAGATGCGTGTACCCGCCTGCATTTGCGATCACTCATTTGTAGTTGAGGATGAGTGACAAGCACCCGGGAACGAGCGTCGCCGCACCATTTGATCGCCTGACGGCGCAGTATTTATTGAACGCGTTCTCATAGAAGCGCTTATCGTGGGCACCCCTGATCAGCTATCCCGCTGCGCACCGGACTGCCTAACGCCGCGCACTTTAGTATTTTGTAGTTTGCTGTTGTTGCTAACTCTGCTCGCGTTGTATGGCCCTCCGCAGCCTGTATCTCCGCTGCGCGAGGGCCTCATCGCGTTAGAACATGGGCAACTGACTGAGGCTCGTCACGATCTGGAACAGGCTCGCTCAGCCACGCCGGAGAATGCGCTCATTTCCGGTTCGTTGGCAGAGGTTTACTGGCGCTCGCACGAGCCGCGATTGGCACAGCAGGCCGCCCAAACCGCGGAACGGCTCGGCGCAACCGACCCGATCGTCGCTCATGTCTTGGCCATTTATTATTCCGAAGCCGGGAACATTGCGCAGGCCGCGAAACTTGAAGCATCTTACGCGCAAAGCAGCCACGCCGATCAAAACGCACTCAGCCGCGCCGCAAGCTTCTATCTGGAAGCGAATAAGCCATCAGAGGCGATCCGATTTTCACAATCGGCCGCCGTTCTTCCCCGTTCCCGAGAAACTGCCCTTCGTGCTGCAGGAGCATGGAACAACCGTTCGCTATCGAAATATTTGGATCCGCCCCTTGCCAGAAGAAGCGGACTCGGTCCCGGTGAAGTCGTTTGTTCCATTGCGGCCGGAGCCGGCCAAATTTGAGTCATACGTGGGCACTTATGAAAACGCGTCCCAGACGATGACCGTGGAGGTTAACGGCGGATCGATTCACGCAAAAATCACCGCCTCGAACTCCGGGGGCCGGTCGGGAGTACCGCTCGACTTGATGCCGATGAGCGAAGACGCATTCTTAGGGCGCAATTTGCCGGGCGGCGATGCAACCGAAGTGATTTTTGCCAGAGACCATTCCGGCAAAGTGATTTCGGCAACCGCGTTTCTGGGCGGCCACTACGTCACCCTGGCGAAAAAGTAGCGAGGCATCGGCACGCCCGCAAGGGCTAACGTTAACGATCCGAGTCAATGCCGAGGGATGTTAGGCACATATTGGTAAAGCCTTGGCGACACGGGGCGATTGAGTGCTCCTTCATCAGCTATTGACCTCGTCCCCGCAAACTACATGAATGAAAGGGGCGACGGATAGCACCACCGGAACACATCCCGTTGAGGAAAGAGTTTGTGTATCTCCTATTCACAGCGCAAAGTGCTTGCTGGGTCAGCACGCAACGCTCGCCTCGCGGGCACCCAGGAGGCAAGCAACGCGGTAAACAAGATTGCAAGAGCTACCCCGACGAACGTAAGCGGATCTGTCGAACTGACGGAAAAAAGGAGTCTTGACATCAATCGGGTCAGGCAAAGGGAAGCCGTGATGCCGATAAGAACCCCGATCATAGCAATCTTCGCTCCCTGTGTGATTACCATTTGCAGCACATCACTTGACCGCGCGCCGAGCGCCACACGAATCCCGATTTCCCGCATGCGTTGTGCAACCGAGTAGGAAATGACGCCATAGATACCGACGCCAGCTAACACCAGCGAGAGAACGCTGAAACAGCCGAGGACGAAGAACGTAATTCGGCGCGTGGAAACCGAATCGCGAACGTATTGGTCCATCGTCTCGATATCAAACACTGGCTGATCTTTGTCCAGGGAAGTGACGACGCTACGAACCTCTGACGTCAGCGAGGACGGTTCGGTCGGCGATTTAACGATCAGTTTCATCGAGCCCGGGACGAACTGATGGAAAGGAACGTACACTTCGAGACGAGACGGATTCGCGAGCCCATAAAGTT
>JBARMQ010000586.1:0-2794 GCA_049802535.1 Bryobacteraceae bacterium
ATGGAAATGGCCTCCTTTTACCGAGCGTATCATTACGCTCGGTCACCGGGCTCAAAAAAAAGAAGCCGCCGCTTCTCTACTTTCATGTCCCGCACCCCCCAGCTTTCGCGGCATAGACATTTCCGGATGCAATGTGCACGATCACTTCACCGAACGATCGCATCTCCTTGGTCGGACGATAGTCGTACTTGTCCTCTGGAAAGTCCTTGGCCATGTCCAGCACCTTGCCGTTGACATAGGCAAACGTCTTTCGAATGCTTTGAGCAGTTGTCGGCGATTGACCGCTTTGCCCGGCAGCCGCGATAGCCGAAGTGAGGAGAATTGCGATACCGCCAAAACGAATTCGACTTGTCATTGTGAGTTACAGGCTACACCGGGTGGGTTGGGCAGTCAAGGCAGTACTGCCCGCATAAACAGTGGTTATCAGGCATTTGCAGCGAGTGGTCATTCCTCCAAAGCTAAATTGTGTCTAACATAGGGTTAGCGAACTCCCTGAATGGGACTAACGATACGCCCGAGTGTAGTGCTGAAGATCTGTCGCTGGTTTTTCATCTCCGCGATGGTGACGGTGGCAATAGCTCCCGCCTCCGCTCAGCTTACTTCGGGCGCCGTCGGTGCGGTAACTAAGTCACTTGGCGAGCTTTCGCTCGATCCTGCAGAGACTTACCGCGTTAGAGACTTGGCGTTGACGCGCGGCGATATCAAATTATATTTGACGGAAGGAACTCTTGCATTTACCTCCCCTACCTTAGGTAAGCGGGTCGCCGCGGTCTTTACGACGGCGTTTTCAGAGGCCGGCGATGCTGAGATATTGATTCTGCCGCCGTTACGCGGCGAGCGCGCCTCGCTGGCCTCTTTCGCAAAGAGTCCCAATGTGGACGAGCATTTTTCGTCCGCAGTATTCTTTTTTTCCGATAGCACCGCCGAAGAAGTGCTGGCGCAAATACACGAAAATCCGCGCCCGAGCCCAGATGATGAAGCCGAAAAGATGGCGGCGGCATTCAGGCCTATTCTGCGAGCGGACGCCTCGAATATAGATGTTCGCTTGGCCCAGTCACTCCTTGATAGTCATCGCGCCTCGCGTGGCTTCTTCTATGCCATGATTGCCGGGCGCACGCTTGGGACCTTTGACTTGGCTTACGAGCCGGATACGCTTGAACCGGTTACCGTCGGGCGCGTCGGGCCATCGCTCGATGGCCGCGAGAGCTTTCAAATATGGACGAATTATCGTCCGCGGCACGCCCCGGCGCCCATGCCGCAAGTGAGTCGAATCCACCAGGTGCAGATCCACTCCAATGTTCACCCCGACCTGAGCATGTCGTTCGACGCGCGATTTCAATACACGCCTGACGCCGACGATGGCCGCGTGATTGCGTTAAGGCTGGCCGCGCGGCTTCGCGTGACGTCTGCCAGCGTTGACGGTAAGCCGGCCGATGTTTTTCAACACGAGTCGGTTCGCAATACTGACTTAAAGGGCGCATCGGCCTTTCTGATTGTCACCGGCGAACCACTGGCAATCAGCCAAGACCACGAGATAGAGGTGCATTATGACGGCTCGGTCATACGCCGAACTCGGGACGGTTCTTATTTCGTCGATGAGCGAAGCACCTGGTATCCATTTATCGACCCCACCCTTTCGAAATTCGACCTCACGTTTGAAGTTCCGGCGTATCTAAATGTTGTCGCGACGGGCGAGCCGGTCAATGAGCGCATCTTAAGTGGCACGCGAACCATTCAACGGGAAACTCCGGTAAAGGAATCGCTGGCCGGTTTCAATCTAGGCGAATACAATGAGGCGGCGGGAGATCGAAGCGGTTATCACATTGAGATTTACTCCGAAAAAAATCATGAGGTTGCGCCGAATACGAATCTGTTGAACGCGACTGGCGACATTCTTCATTATTATTCCCGGCGATGGAATGATCTGCCGATACATACCCTCGCTGTTTCGCCGATAGACGGATATTTTGGGCAGGGCTTTCCAGGATTAATCTATCTTTCGAGCGTCGCTTACGAGCGCGAGCAAGACAGGCCGGAGGCGTTGCGGACCGCGCGCTCCGATTCCTTCTTTTCCGATATGCTGCTGCCGCACGAAATTGCGCATCAGTGGTGGGGGAACATTGTGAATCAAGCGGACTATCGGGCGGCCTGGCTGATTGAAGCAATGGCGGAGGAATCAGCATTAGAGTTTCTTGATAGCACGAAAGGTCCTCATACACGAGATGCAATTCTAGCCGGATTTCGCGATGACCTGTCGGCAAAGAAGAAAGGTGCGACGATCGAGTCCACCGGTCCGGTCGATTTCGGTGAACGTTTGTTGGACTCCGCAGGCACGAATGTTTGGAGCATCATTATCTATGAAAAAGGCGCTTGGATTTTGCAGATGCTGCGCGAGCGGATTGGTAACGATGCCTTTCAAAAACTTCAACAGCGCATGTTGCAAGAGTATCGGGCGAAACCCATCGCAAACGACGACTTTCGACGGCTTGCTGCCGAGTTTACGAAGCCGGGGCAACCGGATCGGTCATTGAGCGCATTCTTTGAGACTTGGGTGAGCGGTACAGGCATCCCAAAGTTGAAGCTTGGCAAGACGGGCGCGACGATGAATCTGACACTCTCCGGCGTAGAGGAAGACTACGAAGTGGATGTGCCCTTGCGCTGCACGCGGACGAATGGGACGCAATTTGTCCATTGGATGAGGGCAAGCTACGGCGGAAACTCGTTTGAATTAATGCCGGGTACAAGAGCATGCCAACTTCCAACCGCCACCGATTTTCTGTTTAACCAATAGATC
>JBARMQ010000587.1:0-2686 GCA_049802535.1 Bryobacteraceae bacterium
GCCAACTGCAGCCCGGTGCAAGTCTCGTCCGACAGCCGTTGCCGCTCTTTGTCACGATATCCGCCAAGATACAGCACCAGATGGCCAACCGGATTGGCCGAGTTGACGCAATACGCGAAGACGTCTTCAAAGGTTCGATAGCGAGTCACTCTTTGGTCGTGCTCAAACGCCTGGATCAGCCGGTCGAACGGCTCCATCGGGATCGCATGCCGTGTAACTGTTCCTTTAAGAGCCGTAAAAACAGGGTGGGCCGCTTCGCCTTGGTACATGGCCCGCAATTCCGTACGCCACCATGCGAGCAGCTTTAAACTCTCGGCGGGGTCTCCAATTTCATCTCCTAAGTCGTCCGCCCACCGGCAGAAGGCATATACGTTATAAAAATCCTGATGCAGGTGCTTGGGCAGCAGGAAGCTAACGACTTGGAAGTTTTCATAGTGGTTCGTCGCTAGCCAGTGCGTATACGCTAGCGCTTCCGCTTCCGTATAGGCCGTGCTGTCGGATGGCTCCAGCCGAATGAAGTCTTTCGGTTGTAAATGCGCAACGGCCACTGTGAATCCGCTACGGAATGATAGCAGTCTTCATGTGCCCGTTGCGGCGGTTCGCCAAGTCGTGCAAAACCTGCGGCAAACGCTCCAGCGGTTCGGTGTGATTGACTAGGTGCTGAGCGGTCACTTTTCCTTCGGCGACAAGTTCCAAAGAGCTACGGACGTGATAAGGCGTGTGGTGGAAGCTGGCCTTGCAGGTAATTTCCGAATAATGCAGCAACGAAGTGTCAAGCCCCACCTTGGTGCCGCTAGGGCATCCACCGAAGAAGTTGATCACTCCACCCTTGCGTACTAATTGAGTGGCCAATTCCCAGGCATCGGGATGTCCGATCGCTTCAATCACCACATCGGCCCCCCGGCCTCCGGTTGCTGCTCGAACTTCATTCTTCAGTTTCAGCGGATCGCCCATCAGAATGCCTTCGTCGGCGCCCAGCATGATTGCGCGATCAATCTGTTCCAATCGCCGGGCAATCGCAATCACACGGGCGCCCATCGCCCATTTGGCAATCCGGACAAACATCAGACCGATTGGTCCTTGGCCCATCACCGCTATGGTGTCTCCGGGCTGTAATCCCGTCTCGTCAAGTCCGTGCAGCACGCATGCCAGTGGTTCCACCAGCGCGGCATCGGGGTATTCCATTCCATCCGGAATTTCATACGTGTTCAGCCGCGCAATGCGTTCCGGGACTATCATGTATTCGGCATATGCGCCGTTGTTGAAAAGCAGATTCTCGCAAAGATTGAATTGATTGCGCCGGCAGAAAAAACATAGTTCGCACGGCGCCGAATTTGCGGCAACGACTCTTTGGCCTACCCGGAAATCCCGAACTCCCTTGCCGACGGCGACCACATCTCCCGCCATTTCATGTCCGAAGACAGCCGGCGGCACGATCATCTTGGCGTGATAACCGCGGCGGAATACTTTGACGTCGGTTCCGCAGGTCAGGGCTGCCCGTACGCGTACCAGCAACTCACCCGCTCCGGCATCGGGGACCGGCACATTTTCTAGCCGGACATCCTCTTTCCCGTACAATATCGCTGCTTGCATAGTGCTCATTGCGGCTCCCGATACCGCGATTCATGAGGGTGCTGCTCCTGGGGCCGCACGATCACCTTCAAGGACCTATCTGATGGATGCATCGCAACATCGATTCCGCGCACTATGTCTTCAAGCGGCACCCGATCGGAAATCAATTCTTCAACTGGCAGTTCACCACCGAACACTAGCTGCGCCGACTTACCCTGCAAATCTACGTCGGCACTATAGGAACCCAGTAACATGCGCTCTCCCACGCAGATGTCTGCTCCCGCAATATCGATTCGCTCTTTAGCAGAGGTTTGCGCGAAGAGCAGAATCTTTGCCCCGGGACGGGAAACACTGAGCGCCTGTCCCACAAGACCCTTCGCACTTGTTGCCACAATGACAGCGTCTACACCCCGGCCGCCAGTTGCGTCTTTGGCAATCCGTTCAAAGTCGTCCTGTAACGGATGGAACGCTTGCGCGCCGAAGCGTTCGGAAAGTTGACGGCGATGAGCAATGGTGTCGGTTGCGAGGACGTTTGCGCCTTTATTCCGGACCAGCATCGTAAACACCAGGCCAATCGGGCCTTGGCCCAGCACCGCGACCGTGTCGTCGCTCCGTAGGTCGAGCAACTCCACGCCCTTTAGGCAGGTATTCACAGGTTCTACCCAGCATGCGCGATCGAATGGCACACCAGCGGGTATTCGTTCCACACCACGTTTAACGATCCAATCCATGACGCGTACGTATTGGGCGAATCCGCCGCCAGCTGGTTCAAAACCGGCTGTCACGCCAACTTTTTTATAGATGGGACACTGAGCATACAACCGGCGATCGCAGTAGAAACAGTCGCCGCACGGGATGTGATGAAAGACGACAACGCGGTCGCCTTCTTCATAATTACGGACCCCAGCGCCTATCCTTACCACCACGCCAGCTATCTCGTGCCCATAAATCCGCGGAGGAGGCAGGAGATCGCCCTCCACTTTTTTCAAATCCGTGTGGCAAATTCCGCAGCTCTCGACGCGGACCAGCAGTTCGCCCAAACCAATTTCCGGAATTTCCACGGTCTCCACAGCAATTCGGCCGTTCCCGCGATACACGGCGGCTTTCATAGATG
>JBARMQ010000588.1:0-4968 GCA_049802535.1 Bryobacteraceae bacterium
GTAACCGTGACGCAAAAAGTAAACCAGGTTCCGGCCCGACCCACATCCCGCATCGAATACTCGCGCGCCCTCCGGGACGCGACCGCGCAGAAGTTGATCGAAGAGATAGATATCGATTTCGCCAAACAACGCGCGAAGTTCGGTGATAGACATCCTCCGATCATAGAGGGACAGTTTCTAATGTCTCGTGCCGGGAAGAGGTTGTACGGCCGTGTTTGTCAACATGGCTCCGGTGAATTGAGTCTGTTCACCCGGTTGCTTGCCTGGCGCGGGCAGAAGACGGGCACCCAGCGGTTTGTTCCATTTTCTAGCGAGCCACGCCACGTCACCAAGAATACGCGCAATCTGCTCTTCGCTGACGTTGCCAGGCAAGGGCACAGTATCAACCCCGGCGGCACAAACCGCGGAGTAGGCCAAAATGGAATCGATGTTGAACGTCCCCTCCGCCCAACGGCGCGCGAGCACCTTGTCTTCCATAACGGGAATCATCAGGCCCGAATAACCGATTCGCTTCACCGGCGTTGATTGTACTGCGCGGGTGATGATGCCTGAGGCAGTCATGGTGCCGGGCGACCCGAAAGGAGCACCCAGGAACGACTCGATGGCGCTGGCGATGGAATTGTCGTTGCTTGGGGCGGGCGTTGCGTCAATACCTTCATATGTCCAGCCGGTTTGTGAGGCGATTTTGCTGGCAACGGCTTCCGCTTCTTTGGTGTATGTCGAGAAGGCTTGCGACAAATGGAGTTCTGCCTGCTGAGGGTCCTGATACTGAGCGAAAACACGGCCGACAACGTTAGCGCCCTCCATGGCGATGGCGAACGCCCGCCCAGGGCCGAGGTGAAAGGAGGCCGGATAGTAGGGGCCGTATGGCTTCATCATCGCGACGGCGGCGAAATTGAAGTTGCCATCGCCATGCGGACTGCGCTCAGAGACGTCCTTGACGAGATGCGCTGCCTGATGGACAGCTTTCCAATGAATTCCCTTTTCATCGGCGATGATGATGCTGGCGGTGACACCGATTTGGGAGAGTGCGTCGTCGAGAAGCGAGACAGCGGCCGGGTCGTCGTCATCGTTGACCATAGCAGGCCCTATATTGAAGGCGGAATGCCCTTTTACGGCCACCTCCTTCATGCTGCGAAGCAACGCCAACGCCGCGCCGTGGTCCATTCCCTTCGTATAGGACGTGAAAGGCTGGGTCGTGATCCGACCACCGCCTCCGGCGAAACCGGCCTGGTTCAGCGCTGTCTTTGCGGCAGCTAGAAACGCCTGCGCCTCCTGGATTTTCACGGTGTAGTTGTCCTTATCAACCTCAATGAACGCGGTGACGGCGCGAATTCGGGGCCGGTCTTGGCCGTGAAGAGGGAAGGCAACGAGGAAAAGCAGGATCAACTGGCGGTGCGTCATTGTAAGGTTATAGCACTCGACGAAGGGGCTACACTAAACCGGCGGGAGCGAGTGCCGGCGGATTCCTGCCGCCGAGAGGAATTGCCAATTTACTTGCCGGCGTACTCGCTGTTCCGGTGCGGGCTCAGCTTCTGTCGTAAAACGCAGGCGGGTTGATGCCCAGCACACGCAGATAAACGTAGCCTTGGCCGCGATGATGAATTTCGTTTTCGATGCCATAAAGGATGGTGTTAATTCCGGTGCCTTCCCATTGGTCGAACGCCTTATCCACTTCGGAGAAACGATATGGCGGAATAGTAGGCCAAATGGCGTTGATCGTTGCCGTATCTTGATCCCACAGGCGAAGCAGGTCGGCCCTCGTTTGCGTGGGACCCAGGTCTTCCTTACTAACCCATTTTCCGGTGGCGACACCTTTCACGATGGGCTCAGCCATCTTGAGAAATTCGATCACCATTTCGGAAAAGGGGCGCATTGATCCCACCGAAAAGGTGAACAACTTGTCTTCAGGAAATGCTTCGATCACGCGACGAGTTAATCGGCGATGTGATTGCCAGTGGTCAAGCAGAGCTTGCGACGAGATAACGGTTTCGGTGCTGGTTGCAGTCATGTTAGATCTCCTGTGCCGGGCGCTTTCGCGTCCCTATGAACAAGGTTATGACCGATACCCGACAGCCTCTGTCGTAATTCCGTGTCAGCATCAAATTTATGTACGACCCGATCATGCGAGTTCTGACGGTGCTCGAAATTTTACAAGCGCGGGAGCGGGCGAGCGGAGCAGAATTGGCCGAACGGCTGGAGGTGAGCGTCCGGACGGTACAGCGGTATATCGAGCGGCTTCAGGATCTTAGTATCCCCGTGGAAGCGGTGCGAGGCGTGGGCGGTTTTTACCGGTTGAAGCCAGGGTTTCGTTTGCCGCCGCTGATGTTTACCGATGAAGAGGCGTTTGCGCTGGCGCTGGGGCTGAAAGCGCTGCGGCATCTGGGGTTGGCCGCTTTCGCTCCCGCGACCGAAGGGGCTTCGGCAAAGCTGGGGCGGGTTCTGCCGGAGGCGTTACGCGCCAGCGTGCGAACTATCGATGAAGTGGTTGCGCTGGAACCGGGCCCGTGGGTGATCACCACTTCCGCCGAATCATTGATCCAAGTGTCGGTGGCCATACGGGAGGGAAGGCAGGTCACATTCGATTATAAGTCGCATCATGGAGACTCGACGCATCGGGAAATTGAGCCCTACGGCGTGGTTCACTTGGATGGCCGCTGGTATGTGGCGGGGCATTGCTTGTTGCGGCAATCGATGAGGACCTTCCGGCTGGACAGAGTTTCACAGGTGGAGTTGCGCGAGGAGAGATTTAGACGGCCGGCGAGTTTTGACATCAAGGCGTACCTACAGCAGGCGATGCCGTTCGTGCAATCGGCCTTTACGATCGAAGTCTGGCTGGAAATTCCGTACAGCGATGCTCAAACGATGTTCGCCCTACATCGCGTGGCCTTATGGGAGGAGAACGGGGGAACGGCGGTGCGCTGCGGGCGCGACACGCTGGAAATGTTTGCGGCGATGCTTTTGAGTTTAGGGTGCCGCGTTGTGGTGCGCGAGCCGGAAGAATTGAAGAAGACGTTCGCACGATTGGGGAAACGGGCAATGGCCATTGCCGGAGGAGAAATCCAGTAATGGAAGCCGAGTTGGGTGCTGTCAGACGTTACAGCACCCGTTACCCCGATTCGCTTGCGCATTTTGAGCACCAGCTAAAGCTAAGAAAGGGGATGCGTCTTGTATTTCCCGCCGCCGGTCGGATTTGATTTGAAGTTCTGTATCGGCACATCTTCCCAGTTGTCGGTGGTCGTGTTCCATAACATGACGGTAGTGTTAGTCCGCCATGCGGTCGACATGAAGAGTACCGCTCGATAGAAATAATCCATCGGTGGCCGGTAGTGGCCGCTGTTCGCGCTAATTTTGAGAAGCCGGCCGCCTTGCACAATCCATTCGCCCGCGCCAATCACATCGCCTCCGCAGGTAAAGGATGAGTGATGGAAGCGATCCTTCTTGCCAACGTGCGAAAAGAAGACGGGGTCCTGCGAATTGGCGGCTTTGACACAGACCCAGATCAGACTGGTCTCACCCCACTCGAGGACCAGATTCATGAGTTTCGCCTGCTCCTGCGCGTCGCGCCCCAGCATGGCCACCCCAATCTGACTTCGGTCCTTGTCGATGAAGTGCTCCTTGATTTGTTTGGTATCGAGTGGGACACCGCGGCGCTTTATGTCCTTGTTTATTTCCACCTCGTACTTCATAAACAGGGTGGCGGGGTCGCTGACGTACTTTACTCGGTGTTGTTGGTCGGATTGCAGGTGGCCGTTCCCCATGGGCAACTGCGGGATCGTGTTCAAGTTCGGCAAGAGGACACCGGAGGTGGACAGGCTTTGACCGCCCATTCCATTCATTAGCCCGCCTCCCGCAGGCCCGGCGCCCATGCTGGTGTAGGATGGCTTCGAATCCATCACCGCATACCCGTTGGTCGCCATCGTTTCGTATCGGGCATTCCCGTTCCCAGCGCCCATCGATGTATAACCGGCGTTTCCATTGCCGGCGCCCATGGATTGGTAGCCGGAGCCGCCATTTCCGTTGCCCATCGACGTATACCCGCCGTTCTTTGGGCCCATGGAGGCGTATGGGGAGCCCATATTCGTATAGCTGCCGCTCCACTGTGGCCCCTGTCCGGAGCCATCACTGCTGGTGTTGAGTAGATTCTGGAGCGCCGCCACAGCCTTAGGTCCAAAAAAGTACTGCCGGATGATGGATGGCGCGTGTAATGGCGATGCGGAGATCTTCGGGAGAAGATCTTTCGCAATTTTGAGCGGGTTCGGGATGTGTCCCATAAATACCTCCAACGTGTCATTGGCTTGTTGCCAACTAGGAGGTAAGGTAGCTTTCTGAATCGCCGGGGCAAAGAGACAGAAGGTGACATGCGGGCGTGTCACCCCTCTGTCACCCCCTAAAATAGCCTGCTAAACTGGCGTCACGAATGTCCGCTCCGAATCTGGAGACGCCGGCTGAATGTTTGGACCGGGTTCTTGCGAGCCACGTTTTCGCGCAAGCCGACCGCCTCCGCGAGCTACTTCGGTTCCTTGTTATCAAATCGTTAGCTGGGGAGGCCGCCACACTAAAGGAGTCGTTGATTGGGATAGAAGTATTCGGCCGGGATCCCGGGTATGATCCGAAAGTCGACAACATCGTACGCACCTCGGCTCGGCGCGTCCGAGCAAAGTTGGAAGAGTACTACCAGGGCGAAGGCCGCGACGACGCGATTCGGATTGAGGTACCAAAGGGTTCGTACGTTGCGATTTTTCAGCCGGTCGGAGGGCGGCAATCCGTCAGCGCTCCTGCCCTGCTAATCGAGCATTCGACTATCCCAGCGGAAACGTTTGTCCCGCCACCCACCCTCCCGCTTCGCGTCATCCAGACAGTCTCTCTTCTATTCGCATTAGCAGCCGCCGTATGGCTGGCGATTACGTTCGCACGCCGGAAAGAACCTCCATCGTGGCATAGCCTTCCGTTTGCCAATTCCACGGG
>JBARMQ010000589.1:0-8205 GCA_049802535.1 Bryobacteraceae bacterium
TAAGTGGTACCAATGGGTGGCGTCCTCAGAAACGGCCAGTTGCATGACAGTACTTGCGGCATTCCACCAATGTCCTTGCTGAACATTGAGGCTGTCCGGCTTTCCTTCCGCGGTTGTAATTCGCACCGTCTGCAGTTGATCGCGCCGTTCCTTCGTCAATTCAAGGCGGTCCAATGTGATGCCGTTCTTGTCGATAATTCGAACGATCATATACCCTATGAGCTGCAACTTGCCTGTTACGCCAGACTGCGCTTCCACCAACTTAGTAACTGCCGGTAAATTGCGCACGTCGAGCAGAAATAAGTTGCCGGAACGCCCGGGCCCCTCGCTGGTTACTTCGCGTAACACGGTCGCCTGCAATAGATATGTCGTTAGCGTGAACATTACTCCAACACCCAGCGCGACTAATACGCTGCGTGCTTGATTACCTGGCCGGTAGAGATTTGCAAATCCGTGGCGAAATACCGAAGGAAGGAGCCGCCCGCTTGCTCGCACCGTGCGCCGTAAGATTGCCAGCAACGCGGCAGCCACCAAACCCAGAAGCAACACGCTTGCGCACAGGGCCGCCACAAAATAGAAGCCCATCTTGGACGAACCACTGAGCCACACGGCAATTCCGTACCATCCGGCGAGCATCGCAACCACCAGCAGTGCCGCTGGAAGACGATTGCGCCAATGTTTTCGCGCGCTGACGGCCGCATCTGGCATATCGCGCCGAAAAACAAGGCTGGGCCGTACGTTGCGAATGCTCAACAGCGGAGGTAACGTAAACAACAGTGTCGCGAGCACGCCCACGCTCATGCCCTGCAGGCTGAACGACCAGTCCCATGCCACATTGGGGAGCATCGAGAAAACCCTCTGAATCAATACGGGGAAAGATTTCTGTACGGCCGCTCCGATCGCCACACCGACCAGGCCTCCCGCCACACCCAGCCACAAAGTCTGCATGAGGTAGATCCAGATGATTTGGCTCGCCCGGGCGCCGATCGCCTTCATCACAGCAATCGTGTCCATCCGTTGTTGCAGGTGGGAATACATTGCCATCGCGACGCCGAGTGACCCAACGATCAAGGCGATGAGACTAACCAAGCTGAGAAAAGTGGTTGAATTATCGATGCTTTTATTAACTGCCGGATCCCCTTCGCGAAAATCGCTCACGTAGACTCTGGGCAGGTCTGCTTTTAAATCCGATTTGATCGCTTCCAGATCGGTGTTGGAATTAAGCTTAAACAGAAACCGCTGGGCCGCACGGCTCCCGAACTGAATTAGACCGGTTCTTGCCAAGCCGTCTCGCGACATCAGGACTCGCATGCCGGGCCCGAATCCGGAAGCCAAGCGATCCGGCTCACTCACTAGAATACCGGCGATACGGAAATCTTGTCCGCCCAGTCGCAAAGTATCGCCCGCCCGCGTTTTCATCCGAAGCAGTAACTCCGGCGAGACAACCGCGCTGTCGTCCGTGAGTAAATTCTTCAAAGGCTTGGCGGGGTCAGTCGTCAAATTCCCGTAGAACGGATAGACTTGGGGATCGACGGCCTTGACGGATACCATCTGCGGCACGCGGTTGTGCCCAGCGACAGCCATGGAGACCGTTTCTGTGACCCGTGTCACCTGACCGTATCGTGCGCCGAGCTGTTCCACCTTCTGCACGGCTTCAGGGCTTGGATCTTGATAAGTCTGCGCCTGGAGATCGGCCGCAATTAATTGCTTGGCATTGCGAAGGAGCATGCCTTTGAAGGCGGATCCGAAACCTTTCACGCCGCTGAGCGCGCCTACGCCCACCGCAACCGCGATGATGACGAATAGAAATTTGGCCGGCGCCGCGCGCAATTCGCGCCAGGCGATTTTAGAAGCTGTTCCGGTGAACACGTCTTACGCTTCCACCGGCGTCGCCGCAAGTTCGTCGGTCAAAACCTGACCATCCCGCAGCGTAATGATACGGTCGGCGTAATCGGCTAACTTGCGATCATGCGTAACCAGGATCAGAGTTGTGCGCTCTTCGCGATTCATCTGCAGCAGCAGGTCTAAGACGTGCTGGCCGTTCTGGCTGTCCAAATTCCCGGTTGGTTCGTCTGCCATCAAAATTGGCGGCTTGATGATAAATGCGCGGGCTAAGGCAACTCTTTGCTGCTCGCCGCCCGAAAGCTGTATGGGGTAATGATGACCACGATTACTTAATCCGACTCGTTCCAGCAGGTCTTCGGCGCGCGTTTCCCAATTACCTTTCAAGCCGGTCAGCTCGGCAGGCAGTAAAATGTTTTCCTTTGCTGTCAGCGTCGGAACGAGTTGGTATGACTGAAACACGAATCCGATTTTGCGGCCCCGAAGGCGCGCCAGCTGGTCTTCCTTCAGATCGGTAATGTCCTCGCCGTCGAGAACGATTCGCCCAGCCGTGACATCGTCGAGACCGGCCAGCAAGCCCAAGAGTGTGCTTTTACCGCTTCCGGATGCGCCCATGATGGCGAGAAACTGTCCCTGCGGTACTCGAAAGTCGACATTGCGAAGAATGTTGACAGTGGTCGTCGCATTTTGAATGGTCTTCGATACGTCGCGGACCTCCACCGAATAAAGCTGAGCTGTGGATGTGGGCATGTCAATCTTTAGATGTGAATGAAGCGTGTATATTGGCCGCACGCCGCGGTGAACGGCCGTCGCTTACCGCTATCACCATTGTTGCAATTTGGATTTTCGCCTTACTTGCAGCATCCTCGTGCGGCGGCAAGCCGTCTCCTTCGGCTAACGAACCGCGCTCTTCGCAGCCTCCATCGCCCGCGCCTGAGCCTGCCGCCGCTCGCGAAACTCCCGCGCCGGAAGATCATCGCCCGGTGATTGTCACGTTTGGCGATAGCTTGACCCAGGGTGTTGCCGGCAAGAGTTATCCAGCCCAACTACAAGAGATCTTGGATCAGCAGGGTTATCATTACCGGGTCGATAACCAAGGCGTCAGTGGCGATACCACCACCGACGGGCTGGCCCGAATCGATAACGTCATCGCGGCGCATCCAGCGCTGGTGATTCTTGAATTTGGAGGGAACGATGGCTTGCGAGGCGTTCCGGTGGAGGCTAGCAAGGCAAATTTGGATGAAATGATCGCTCGTTTAAAGGCCGCCCATCTTCGCGTGCTGCTGGCGGGCATAACTTTGCCGCCCAACTATGGGCCTGACTATGTCAAGCCATTTACTGCTATGTTTCCTGAGTTAGCTAAGAAGTATAAGTTGCCGCTGATGCCTTTTTTGCTCGTACATGTCTACCAAGATCCGAATCTGATGCAACCGGACGGCATTCACCCCAATGGCAACGGCAATAAGATTGTTGCGCAGGATGTTTTTAATCAGATTCGGCCGCTGCTCGCGAAGTAAGGCTCGAACGCGGCGCGCTTTTTAAGCCGAATGAGATAGGGGCCGTTAAGAAGTCTTGTTAGAACAGCCGGGTCGCAGCGACTACCTTACATGTGAGCCCTTTGCGCTCTTAACCAAACCCCCCGCTAATCGAGCCCATCAGCGGACCTTGCCCAAAGTTCTTCGTGTTTTGGTTGGTGTTAACCCATTTCAAGAACATGTCAGCGTATTGACTCTTCCCAACCTCATGCAAGAACTGGTTCAAAATCAGCAAAGCCATGTTGCCGCAGTTGCCCACCAATCCGTCAGTGGTCGCTTCAGTTGTCGCGGGCCTGAAGCTGTAGTAATAGTTGGCAGTGGGAGAGTTTTGACCAAGATCAGAGCGGCCGACTAGCGGCCCAATCAATTGGCCGAAGCGCTGGGCATCCTGAGAGCTGACATTAATTTCGTAACTAATGGCAGTGGGATCGTTGAGCATCGCAGTATCGTCGTACCAGAGGCCCTGGACGGTAATGTCATTCCCTTTGAAGGTTTGCAGTAGTCCCGCATAGAAGAAGGAATTGGGATTGAATCCAACGACGTTGGTAACGGTTCCTGCCTCTCGCACCAGGAGTGCGGTGTGACCGTTCTTGAAGTAGCCAAAAGCGCTTTTCGGTGAACTCCAAGTAAATGTAGAGTAAAGCCGCGAAAGATTGCTAACTCCGTAACCAGGGCCAGCCTCCATCTTGCCTGTATTGGGAGTGTGATTCAGCCAGCCCTGCCAGCTTGAGACTGCTACCAATCCGATCGCGTGATCACCCGTGTTTCCGTTGTTCAACATCACTGCCATCGTTGTTTTCTCCTAAAGCCACTTTGTCTCTAAAAATCGGCCGACGTACGCTTTGACGTTGAGCTCCCAAGATGGTCGTTCGCGCCACGCTTTGAGTGGACGTGCGCTGCCGTCTCAATCAGGCTTAAACGTAGCATTATATAGAATCAAAGTCGGGAGACACCACAGAAATCATGGCGATCGCAGGAGCCGGCCTTGAGGGCGTAGTTGCCACTTCATCCAACATCTGTTTCATTGATGGGGAAGAAGGCGTCCTCAGCTATTTTGGCTACAACATTCATACGCTTGCAGAACACGCGACGTTTGAAGAGATCATCTATCTTCTCTGGAACGGTAAGTTGCCCACGCGTTCTGAACTCTCCCAATTGAAGGCGAGCTTGGTTGCCGAACGCGATCTTCCGGCCGAAGTGAACTCCTTTTTGAAGGCTGCTCCTAAAGGCTGCCTACCGATGGACGTTCTGCGGACCGCTGTTTCAATGCTGAGCCTATACGACCCGCTGACTCGCGACAACTCGGCTGAGGCTAATGAACAAAAGGCTGTGAAGCTAATGGCGCGGATCAGCACCATTGTGACCAGCTACGAACAATTGAGGAATGGACGCCCGGTTGTGCCCGGCGATCCCTCCCTGAATTACGCTGCCAACTTCCTCTATACGCTGACGGGTAAGAAGCCGGATGAAGTGATGGAACGGGTCTTCGACATAGCACTGATCTTGCATGCAGACCACGAATTGAATGCGTCCACTTTTGCGGCGCGAGTGACCGCGGCTACGTTATCCGACATTTATTCGGCAATCACATCGGCGATCGGAGCATTGAAAGGCCCCTTGCATGGGGGTGCCAATGAAGACGTGATTCGCATGCTGCTGTCCGTAAAAACGGCTGATGACGCGGAAGCCAAAGTGAAGCGCGATCTAGATAACAAGATCAAAATCTCGGGATTTGGCCATCGCGTTTACCGCGTGGTGGATCCGCGCGCCATCCATTTGAAGCAGCTGAGCAAGGAACTCGCGGGACGCACAGGGCACGCTGAATTATATGAAAAATCTGCTCGTGTGGAACAGGCTGTCCGCGACAAGAAAGGCCTGAACGCGAACGTCGATTTTTATTCGGCATCGACTTACTATTCTTTGGGCATTCCTATTGACCTGTTCACCCCCATTTTCGCCGTCAGCCGTATGTCTGGTTGGACCGCCCACGTGCTGGAACAATATCGCAACAATCGCCTGATTCGGCCTCGTGCAGATTACACCGGTGCGCCGGACGGGCAGAAATGGATCCCGCTCGAGCAACGCGGTTGATCCGGCATGCACGATCTAAATTCCTTCCGTAATCGTCTCGATTGGTTTCGGGACCGTCTGGCCGCGCGTGGTTTCGAATTAGATGTCGCGGCGTTTCAAGATCTCGATCGGCGGCGCCGTCAGTTTGTCACAGAAAATGAGACGTTGAACGCGCAACGCAATGCAGCTACCGCGGAGATCGGCAAGCTGCGCAAAGAGGGCGCCGACACGACGGATCGCCAGCGGGCAGTGCGCGAAATGGCTGAGCGCAGCGCCGCGTTAGAACAACAGGTAACCGCACTGGACGGCGAATTCCGAGACCTGCTGGCCCGCATACCGAATGTTCCACATGAAAGCGTGCCAGTGGGCACAAGTGAGCGCGACAACATAGAGGTGCGCCGCTGGGGCACTCCGCCCAACTTCACATTCGATCCTAAGCCGCACTGGGATCTTGGCGAGTCGCTAGGCATTCTTGACTTGGAGCGTGCGTCCAAGGTCACCGGCGCTCGCTTTGCTGTGTATTGGGACGTCGGCGCTCGGCTAGAACGCGCATTGATTAACTTCATGCTGGATCTGCACACGCGGCATCACGGATATCGCGAGGTTTTACCACCATTTCTGATCAACTCCGCGAGCCTTTATGCGACCGGTCAGTTGCCCAAATTCGCAGAGGACCTTTTTAAGTGCGAAGGACACGATCTTTGGTTGGCGCCGACTGCGGAGGTGCCGGTAACGAATCTCTTCCGCAACGAAACGCTTGAACTGGAGCGGTTGCCGATCAGCCTGTGCGCCTACACGCCGTGCTTCCGTAGCGAAGCGGGTTCGTATGGACGCGATGTGCGCGGCATCATCCGCCAGCATCAATTCCAGAAGGTGGAGTTGGTGAAATTCACACGGCCCGAGCAAAGTTATGACGAGCTGGAAAAACTGACGGCTAATGCAGAAGAGGTTTTGCGGAAGCTGGAGTTGCCCTTTCGAACTGTTCTCTTATGTACAGGCGATATGGGTTTCGGCTCTGCAAAGACCTATGACATTGAGGTCTGGCTGCCGGGGCACGGTGGCTTCAAGGAAATCTCGTCGTGTTCCAATTACGAAGCATTCCAAGCGCGGCGTGGCCAAATCCGCGCGAAGAGCGGTAAGTCGAAAGCGGAATTCATTCACACTCTGAACGGCAGCGGACTTGCGATCGGGCGAACCTGGGTGGCGATCATCGAGAACTACCAGCAGGCCGATGGCAGCGTGCTGGTCCCGAAGGCGCTGCAGCCTTATTTAAATGCCGAGCGAATTGAGAAGATAGCGGTCCCGTAGTGCCGAGACAACGGGGGCGGCTTAGCTGTTGAACATCCAGTGAATGCCGCCCATCACGACAATATCGTAGTAGTCAAAACGCCAAGCCGCAAATTCTTGCGAACTTAAAAATGTTCGAGGCAGGGCAGGAAAGTCGTTGGTCTTCGCCATCATTCTGCCGTCGACCACCTCATATCGAAGCATCGAGCCCGGATTGTATTCCATCCGCAGATCGTCAGGCAAAAACTTGACGACGGTCATAGATTCGTGAAGGCTATGCATCCCACCGCCGACGAGGTAGCCGATGATCGCGAGCAGATATTGGCGAGCGCCTTCGTTATCTAACTTGCCGAAGGTCATGGCTGAGGCAAGGAGCGTGCCGGTTGTGCCCGACGGCCCTGCCCCAAACAGTTCGTTACGATTGTCAAGATCCTTGTAGTACTCCACACCAGATAACCCAGGCCGCGCCGTCGTGGGCGCCTTGGTGTTTTGAGTCGGGAACGAAATGCGATTGTAGCTATCAACGCCACGTCTGCGAAGCTGAACGCCAGGCAGTCCTCCGCCGTCCGTCGCTGACGCGATACCTGCTTGGGTAGAGGGCGCGGGTTTGGGAGTAATATCAGCACGACCTCGCGCATTTGGGTTGAACAATTCGCCATCATTGGAGGCCCGGAAACGGTTTGCCCAGCTATCGTACGTCCCTTTCTCCGAATCCCCTGTTGCCATCATCTTGATCGCGACCTGATCATGCAGCCCCATGATCGTGGGCAGCGGCTGGCCAGCGTCCAGAATTGCGATGCACTCGTCCCACGCCTTTTGCGCATCTCGCGGAAGAGTTAGCGGAACGTCCGATACACGTCCGAATGACATGTAACTGGTGCCATATAGATATTTGGCGACGTTCGCGCTGAATGCCGTCAATGCTCCCTCACGGTCGCCCCAAAGCTTGCGGATCATGAATCGCTTGATGCCGTAGGACACCTTCTGGACTGCTTCATTCCAAAGCGATCGTTTCTGCAGGGCTATTGATCCAAGGGCGCTTTGGCACAATCGCCGCCGTTGTTTGCTGATAGCGGAGTCGTAGGGGACCAATCCCGGCTTGCTCGGCTTATTGCGATACTGATCGCTTTTTGCGTAGATGACGCGGCGCTCAGGATTAAGGGCCCACGGAACATAGCTCTCCTGTTTTGTTCTCGGCAGCAGGCCTATATAAGGGCTGTAACCAGCAGGCTGCGAATCATCCCGGACGAGCAAGGGCATAGTTGTGAAAATCCTCCTTCGTGGCAGCTTCCAGGCGTGCCGGGCCGATACTAGCAAGAATACTACGTTCGGTATCGGTCATGCCGGGCCGCTCGGTGCGGGCTATCTACTGCGCCACCATCACTTCCACTTCCGAAGGCTCATCTTTGCTTCGATAGATCCTCTCCGTAGCCGTCCGAAAATCGCCCGGCTTAGCGGTTGGAATATTGGT
>JBARMQ010000590.1:0-19826 GCA_049802535.1 Bryobacteraceae bacterium
GGTAAGTACCGCGCCGCGCCGCACGCATCCGCGGATCAGAAATGCGCTTGCGAACGCACCGTAATACGATCGCTCGGCAAGCGATGGCCGGGTTCCCGAAGCCGATTCAAGCCCCAATTGAAAGGGAACCGAATACTCCTGAAGAACATCCGCCAGCCGCTCTAATTCGCCATGCGATGATGCAAAAAACGCCACCCGATTACCGGCTTCAATCAGGTTGCGTGCTTCGGCTACCGCCACCGGCATGTTGCCTCGAAAGGTAAGCGACGAATGCGTGGGAATGTGTCCCGGCTCTGTCTGGCCGTCAACCATCGCTCCAAAGCTTAAATCCAATTCCCGAAGCCGCAGAACGGTCCGTTGCTGAAGCGAGCTATCAAATTCTTCGCGGCGCGAATAATTAGCGCCCGGATCGATCGGTGCGGCGCGATCCGGCTGCTCCAACCGTTGCCAAAGCCGATCGGCGGCTTGCGAGATCGCTTCCGGTTCATCCAGGATTAAGAGCGCCTCCCGCGTAAGCGACAGCAGAGTGTGTTCGCGTGGCCGCACCAAAGGAATCACGAACTCCCAGCCGGGAAAGATCTCACCCGGATTGGTCAAATCCAAATCTGCCGCCTCGGCGGCTTCGGCTAGTTGCCGAAGAACGGACCGTGTATGCGGATATTCGGTCAAAGGTAGCAGGGTTGCCGACGTGATCTTGAGCACCGACCGCTGTGTCTCCACGTCGAATTGGCGGATCGATTCAACCTCATCTCCAAAAAACTCCACGCGAACCGGCCGCGCCGCTTCCGCCGGAAAAATATCGAGAATCCCCCCACGCACGGAGTACTCGCCCACCATCTCTACTGGCTCGCGCCGCTGATAGCCGATGCTGTCCAGGTGCTGAACCAATTCTTCAAGAGGAACTTCCTCACCGATCCGCAAGGTAACCGCCAGTTGCCGATAGAAAGCGGCGCTCTCTGTCTTTAGAAGAGCCGATGCAATGGGTGCGATGGTAATTGGAATTTTCTGCCCCGATAGACGGCATAAGCCGACCGCCCGCCGTTCGGAGATTTCGTTGTGTGGCGACAACCGCTGGTGGGGCAGAACGTCAAGAGCCGGTATTAACTGTGGTGGCGGCAGATCGCGGCCTTCAAAGAACAGATTGAAGAAAACTTCGATTGACTCAAGCAAAGTTTCGGCCTGCTTGTTGCCGTCCACCACAATAAAAAGAGGCCTTTCAGTCGCCTGATACAGCAACACGATATACAGCGCTTTGGCGGTGTTGACCAAGCCGGATAGCGAAAACGGTCCCGCATCGCCGCGCGTCAGTTGCTGCAGCAAGGCTTGAAAGGCCGGCTGCCGCCCGGCGCTCTGAAACAAATCTCGAGTAGCGGGATGCGTCACAGCTGCAGAGTCGCCGCTTCGTTTCTTGTCCTGCGCTTCATCGCTTCGGCGGCGATGTTGGTGCTCGAAAAGCCGGCTTCCAAAGGAATCAAATGCACTTCGCCGCCCGCCGCTTCTACCTCTTCGCGGCCGGCCACAAAATGATCCCAGTCGGCGCCTTTCACCAGAACATCAGGCAGTAGTGCGGCGATCAATTCCCGCGGCGTGGCCTCTTCGAAAAATATGGCGGCATCGACGGCTTCCAGTTGGAGCGCCAGATACCCGCGGGCATCCTGGTCAAAGAACGGGCGGCTATCGCCCTTCATTTGCCGCACGCTTGTATCCGTATTCAAGCCCAGCACAAGAATCTCTCCTAACGTTCGCGCGGCTTCGAGTAACCGCACATGGCCAGGATGAAGAATGTCATAGCAGCCGTTGGTAAACACCACCTTTTTTCCATCGGTTTTCCAGCGCGCACGTTCAGCCAACAGGCTGTCGCGCGTATAGATCTTTGACATTCGCACTACCATTTTACGATTGACTTCGACGCTATGCTGAGATTGCACCCCATTGGATGGACTTTGAACGAATATTAGTTCGAGCAACCAACTGGATCGGCGACGCTGTGATGTCGCTTCCCGCGTTGCACGCCTTGCGCGAACGCTTCCCAAAGGCGCGAATTTCGATCCTTGCCCGGCCATGGGTGGCTGCGCTCTATGCCCGCGAACCCTTCTGCAACGAATTAATTTTTAACGACGTTCCGCCAGGGAACCGTGGCCTGAAAGCAAAGTGGCACGTCGCTCAACAGTTGCGCTGCCGGCGTTTCGATTGTGCCATCCTTCTGCAGAACGCATTCGAAGCCGCCGCTTTGGCATGGTTGGCGCGCATTCCAATTCGTATCGGTTATGATCGCGACGCGCGCGGATGGCTGTTGACGAAACCGATTGCTGTGCCTCTGGCGGGAGAAACGCCGCCGCACCAGCGCTTCTACTATCTGGAATTGTTGCGCCGCGCAGGCATCATCTCCGAATATCCACCGAACGTTGCGATTTCGCTCTCTGGTGCGGCCAGCGCCGCTCGTGAAGGCCGACGCCGGCTACAGCAAGTGTCGCTCGGAAGAACCATTGGCGTTGCGCCCGGGGCTGCGTATGGCGGTGCAAAACGTTGGCTGACAGAGCGCTTTGCAGAGTCCGCCGTCCGGCTGGCGCAGGAAAGGCAAGCAGATGTCGCGATTTTCGGCTCAGCGCAGGAATCGCCCATCTGCCGCGTTGTTCACGATTTGGTTGCGTCTTCTGGAGTTCGCTGTCTCGACATGTCCGGCAAGACAACTTTGGCTGAACTGATCGAACTGCTAGCCGCCTGCGATCTTTGCCTCACCAACGACTCCGGACCGATGCATATTGCCTCCGCACTCGGCGTCCCCACAGTGGCAATATTCGGCGCGACCGATGCCGCCGCTACGGGACCAGCCGGCGCACATTCCCGAGTTGTCCAGGAACCGGTCGAGTGCAGCCCGTGCTTATTGCGCGAATGCCCCATCGATCACCGTTGCATGACGCGCGTCGATAGCGGTCGCGTCGTAAACGTTGCCCTCGACTTGCTGAAGTAATAATGCCGGGCCCAAAGCCTAGAAAGCTTCCTTGTACTCGCCGAAGACTCCGCGAAGGCGGTCCGATATCTCGCCTACCGTCACCAGTGCCGCACAGCAATCGAGTATTCTCGGCATCAGGTTATCGGCGCCCCGCGCAGCCGCTTCCAAGCGCTCCAGGGCCACACTCGCCCGCGTTGGTGACCGCGATGCACGGACATCTCGCAGCCTCTGCACCTGCTTCTTCTCGAGTTCAGGATCGAGCCGAAAAGTGTGCGGCGCGTCTGCTTCTTCCGTCTGAAATTTATTTACACCTACGACGATTTCCCGCCCTTCTTCAACGGCTCGTTGGTAGGCGTATGCCGAGTTCTGTATCTCGTTCTGAACATATCCCCGCTCGATAGCTGTCAGCGTTCCGCCCATCGCGTCGATGCGGTCAATATAGTCGCGCGCGCCAGCCTCGATCTCGTCCGTCAGCCGCTCTATGACTTCGCTGCCGCCCAAAGGATCGGGATCGGAAGTAACACCGCACTCGTACGCAATCACCTGCTGTGTCCGCAAGGCCACCCGCGCGGAACGCTCTGTCGGCAAAGATAAGGCTTCATCTTGCCCGTTAGTGTGCAGCGATTGCGTTCCTCCCATCACCGCTGCCAAGGCCTGTAGTGCGACGCGTACGACGTTTACCTCCGGCTGCTGCGCGGTCAGTGTGGAACCGCCCGTTTGCGTGTGGAAACGCAACATGCAGGAACGTTCCAGCTTGGCGCCGAACCGGTTCCGCATAATGTGCGCGTACAGCCTCCGGGCGGCTCTATATTTCGCAATCTCCTCCAGAAAATGATTGTGCGCGTTGAAGAAGAAACTCAACCGTGGTGCAAATGAATCGACACTCAATCCGGCCTCAACCGCTGCTCCCACATAAGCAATTGCATTCGCCAGGGTGAAGGCCACTTCCTGTATCGCTGTCGAACCAGCTTCTCGGATGTGATATCCGCTGATCGAGATCGTATTCCACTCCGGAACCTCTTGCCCTGCCCACGCAAACAGGTCAGTGATGATCCGCATCGCCGGCCGCGGCGGATAAATATATGTTCCCCTGGCGATGTATTCCTTCAATATGTCGTTCTGAACCGTGCCCGACAATCGCTTGCGATCCGCCCCTTGCGCCTCGGCTACCAAAAGATACAGGCAAAGCAGAATAGCGGCAGTCGAATTGATAGTCATGGAGGTGCTCACCTCCTGAAGCTTTATGCCCTCGAACAGCAGTTCCATGTCGGCCAGCGAGTCGATCGCCACGCCGACCCTTCCCACTTCGCCCCTCGCCAAATCGTGATCCGAATCCATGCCCATTTGGGTCGGAAGATCGAAGGCGACCGATAGACCCGTAATGCCTTGGCTCAGAAGGTATTTGTAGCGCCGATTGCTTTCCTCAGCGCTGCCGAAGCCCGCATACTGGCGCATCGTCCACAACTTGCGCCGGTACATGTCGGCATAGATGCCGCGCGTGAACGGATACTCGCCTGGCTTTTCGGGAGAGGGCAAGAGACGCCTACATCCGCGACAAACGTCGAGCACGCAGGAACGAACTGATCCCGAAATACAGCAGCAATAACCCCAGCGGTAGCGTGAGAATCAGGCGCGCGCCATTTTCCGGTTCATTGGCCATGCCGTGAAAAAACTGGTACGACTTAAGAAGGACAGGAAAGGCGATCACGACAAAAAGCGCACCGATGATCTGATTCCAGATGATCCGCGCCGGGCGCACCACATGAGGGACCATGTGGTGTACGAACTTGCGCGCAATCGGGTTCTTTACCAAACTTCATGCTATCACCGGAAGCCGGTCTCTCCATTCCGGCGCACTTGCCACAACAATTGGTATTGGAGTCTGCTGTTAACCCACTCCTGCAGACGGGAAACTTTTTCTATATTCCTATGTGCAAATACCTGCTGTTGTGTGCGGCGACGAGCCTGAGTCTCTTGTGCCAAACCGGCGACCGGCCGCTAAAGCCGCGCTATGAAGATGGCGCAGCGTTCCGTTGGATCAACAAACCGGTGCTTTCTTCGCGCTTGCTCGATATGGAGTCTCTCCAAACTTGGTCGTTCAGCGGTCACGGAGAGCTGACGCTTTCCGATACCGAGGTGAAGGACGGCACGCATTCGATCCGGCTGCACTCCGTGACAGATGCGGCGACCACCGGTGGCGAAGGGGAATGGATCGATCTGATGGCAACGCGCAAATTTCCATCCGAAGATTGGGGCGCATACAATCGCATCTCCTTGTGGGTCTATCCGGATGTGGAGGGCGCGCCCGCCATCTCATGTACTCTCGTGCTTCACAACGATGGTGCACACAAGCTTCCAGACCGTTACAACGAAGGCCGTGACGAATCGATCCCGCTGAACAATCACCAATGGAATCACGTCGTCTGGGAAATTGCGCCGTTGGACCGCGATAAAGTCACGGCACTTGATGTCGCCTATAGCTTGCCGAAGAAGTATCCCGATCCTGGCGATCGTACGACGCTCTATCTCGATCAACTGGAGTTGCAAAAGGTGGATCCGGATCACGTCGAAGGCTGGGATGTGGCTGCCGGTAAGATCGCCTTCAGCAGCAGCGGCTACACCGTTGGGGGCCCGAAATCGGCGATCGCCAGCGACCTGCCGCCTGGCAATTTCTCGGTTCTCAGTCAGGACACTGGGGAACAGTTATTGACGAAGCAAATCAAATCGATCACTACCCCGCTGGGCGTATATCAAGTCCTCGATTTCTCCGAAATTCGCACGCCGGGCGCCTATGTCATACGAACGAACCACGGCCTCACGCGGCCTTTCGCGATCGGTGATGACGCCTGGCGGAACAGTATATTGAAGGCGCTCAACTTCCTCTACTCGGAACGCTGCGGCACTGTGATTCCGGGCATTCATGGCATCTGTCATCAGGATTGCTACACCTCGCATGGCGATAAGCGCATTGTTGTGAATGGCGGCTATCACGATGCAGGCGATCTCACCGCAACCGGACACACCCCCCGAATGGTTTACGCGATGTTGTCGCTCGCAGAACGATTGCATGAGCAAGGACTCGATCCGGCTCTCGAAAATCGTTTGATCGCAGAAGCCAAATGGGGATTGGCTTGGGTTCTCAAAACGCGGTTTGGGGACGGATATCGCAGCACGGGCCAACTGATCAGTTACTGGACCGATAACATCATGGGCGACGATGATGACCGGCACGGCGAGGCGGTCAACGATCCCGAATGGAACTTTCGGGTTGCCAGCACCGAAGCGTTAGCTTATCGAGTCCTGAAGGAACGTGACGCCGAGTTGGCGAATCGCAGCCTGGCGATTGCCAGGGAAGATTGGGGATTCGCAGTACAGGGCCTCGCGACGGCGGCGCCAATTCCTGCTGTCTATGGGCAAAAAGACGAACTCGAGCGCGACTCGATCGGCGCATTGGCATCGGTCGACCTATATGAAGCTACCGGAGAGCAGCAATATGCAGATGAGGCAGTTCGCTTAGCTGCGCTGATCGTCGCCAGTCAGGAACGAAAGCTCCAGCCCTGGAGCATCCCGCTTACTGGCTACTTCTACAGCAATCCCCAACATCAAAAGCTCTTTCAACGGTTCCATATCGGCGAAGAGCAAGCGCCCATCGTGGCACTGGCACACCTGTGCGAGGCCTTGCCAAATCACATCGACTGGATGAAATGGTACTCGGCAATCGTTCTTCATTCCAAGTACTATCTGGAACAAGCAAGCAAGGTGAATGCGCCTTACGACGTATTGCCGGCTGCCATTTATCGAGAAAGTGAAGCCCGTCTGATCGGTGGAAATAAGGCCTGGACTCCGCTTCGGGCAGCCGATGCTAATGCCTATGTTGCCGAAGTGCGGCAGGGCATCGCATTGGGGGGCGATTACTATCTGCGCCGGTTTCCGGTGTGGTTCGATTTCCGTGGAAACGACAGCGTTCTACTCTCGCAAGCGAAGGCACTCTCGACGGCGGCGCGCTTGCGTGGAGACATTGACGGTATTGATCTGGCTGAGAAGCAGGCGCAATGGATCGTCGGTCGTAATCCATTCGCCGCAAGCGTCATGTACGGGGAAGGCTATGATTGGACGCCTCTTTATAGCGTTCGCTCAGGTCAGATGGTCGGCGCACTCCCAGTTGGCATAGAGACAAAGGGCTTCGCAGATGCTCCATATTGGCCAAATCAAATCTGCTGGACATACAAGGAGGTTTGGACACATCCCGTCGGCCGATGGATCTGGCTGATGCAGGATCTGGCAGGCCCGTCGGTGGTCAGCGGCATCGCCGCGCCTTCTTCGCAAGATCCCGTTCAAATTCGAGAGCAAACGAGCGGTCTCGCGGTCACGGTTATTCCAGACTCTTTCAGCGGCACATTTCGAACCATACTTTCCGAAGGGCGCTATACCTTCGAGCAAGCCGCGGTGAAATCGCAGCTCAGCGTATTGCCGGGCGTCGTTTATCATCTGGATTTGCGGCCTGGTCACGCAATGGCATTTGAGTCTTCCGTTGAGAAGACAAACGGCTCACGAGACGTGCCAGTCAGCGTCAAAATTCAAGGATCCGGGCGTCACACCTTCGCGCTCCGCACATCGAATCTTGCCGTCGCCGATGCAAGCAAAATTGTTGATCTCCAAAGTGGGCGTACGGCAGAGCTCATTTGGAATGCGCATGTGCAGGACCGTGGAACACCGTGGGTCGCTGTGGTGGTGCCCGACGGAAACCTCAATGCAAAACAGGAATTGAGCGGCACGGTAAAGCCAAATTAGCCGTCGTATTCCACCGAGACGAGGAAAAGACCCGATGCTGGCGCTGTCGGCCCTGGCGGAATGCTACAGCCGGACATAAGTCGTGCAGTTACATCGCACGCCGCCAGATTGCCTCGCCCCACCTGAAGCAATACACCCATTACATTGCGAACCATATGTTTCAAAAAGCCAGAGCCGGTGACGCGGTAGATCAGTAACTCGCCGTCCCGGTGTAATTCCGAACGGTAGATTGTTCGGACCATAGTTTGACCGGCGGAATACTTTTCATCCGCCGCGGCAAACGCGGTGAAATCGTGCTCGCCTTCGATTACCGGGGCTGCATTTATCATCCCTAGTTCGTCTAGGGGATATGGATGGTGGTACATATATCTCCGGCTAAATGGTGGGCATATCTCCTCGCGAAAAATGCGATATTCATACGTTTTGCGCACCGCATCGAAGCGCGGATGAAAGGTTATTTCGGCTTCGCGCACATTAGTGACGCGAATGTCCTTTGAGATCAACCGATTTACTGCACGCCGAAAGTTATCGGTGGGAATTGGATTTTCTAAAGTGATTGCGGCGACTTGAGCAACTGCATGAACTCCCGCATCCGTCCGCCCGGAACCAATGACAGCAACGGGCTTGCCTTCAATCGTTGCGATGACGCTTTCCAGTTCGCCTTGAATTGTCCGAAGTCCCGGTTGAATCTGCCAGCCGTGAAATTCGCTTCCATCGTATGAGACGTCGAAGCGTAGTCTCCGCTCCGCCATGCCAACCAGAATCGCATGCGGAACCGAAAACATTCCCCATAAAAGAAAAAAGGAGTGCGGCTTCCATTCCGCACTCCACACTTCACAAGGGGAAGGCCGCAAATTCGCTTATCTACGGCTCCACATAAAGAGACGTCAGCGAGCCTAGAAAAGTCGCTATGCAAATTAACAGTTAGGAAAAATACTTTTCTGATACAAATCGTCTATCAGCGGCTGTTAAGGACCTTCGGAATTGCCAAATAACCTGCGATCTTATCTTTACTGACTTTGTTTACAACAATTTCATACGGCTGCTTAGACTTAGATGTTAAGAATTGAATCGGCTCATCAATAGTTCGATCCTTCTTCTCCACTTTCTTGTCGTCGACAGTAACTTCAATCGTGAATCGATTTTTCTTCACATTTACGTTCTTCAACTGAACCATTATGTCGGCGACGCGGCTTGGCTCTTTCGCTTTCGCGATACTGAATTCGGTGTAATTCCGCTCACCCAAAGCCCGAAGCGCAGCGAGTTCATTGCCGTTGGTCGCAATCAGGCTGGAGTGATTGTCGACGTCTCCCGTGACGCGTTTTAAATTGGCAATGGTTTGTTCGAGTTGGCTTTTGGTAGTCTGGACATCCGTCTTAACGGAACCGACGTCGGTGCTAACATCCGCGATTTTGCTGGTTGCGGTGTCGGCAGTTTGTTTAACTTGGTCAATCGCCTGCTTTTCCTGCTGTTGTTCGGCAGCTACCTTGGATTCGAGATTCTCTACTTTCTTCTCAGCTTCAATTTTCGCTTGGCCCACTTGCCGTTCCGCCGCGCGGCGCTGTTCACTTAACTGTGCCTGCAACTCATCAACTTTCTGACGCGAGTGCTGCACGCTGGCAGAGGACTCTATCCTCAACTGCTGAACGGAGTTGTTCAAATCGGCACTCAAGCGCGCCATCTCGTTCTTGTTATCAGTCCTGACGCGTTCAATCTGCGTAAAAAGATAGATGTTTGACGCAACAAGCAGAACGAGGATCCCGACGAGGAGCGGGGTTTTCCAGTTGGGACTGGATGGGGGCGGAATGATGTAGGTTGGCTGGCTGCTCATATTTGGTTATTTTGGACGCACCGAGGTTCAGGGGCGGTCCCTCCGAATGGCTTGGTAGATGTCTCCTTACATTATTATGTTTCAACTGTGTGGAGCGTTTCCGTTATTGGGTGCGGCGACAAACTGCATTATCTCCTGCTTCGGCGCCCCGGGTTCAAAACAGCGGCGGCAGCGCGCCTCATAAGACCCCGCCGCTCCCACCAGAATCAACTCACCCGAACCTACTAACCGCTGGCTATTTTTCGCCGGATTGCCGCAACGCACACAGATGGCGAGAGTTTTCGTGATCGATTCGGCTAAGGCCAGCAGATCGGGCATCGGTGGGAAGGGGCGGCCCATAAAATCGGTGTCTAGACCGGCAATAATGACGCGCCTTCCATCCGAGGCTAACCGATCTGCTACGCCGATCAAATCGGGTCCGAAGAAATGCGCTTCATCGATGCCAACGACTTCAGTTCGCCCGGCGATCTTCGACAGAATGTCGTTTGCCGACATCACAGCCTCCGAAGGCATGCGTGTGTCGGAGTGCGTCACAATTTCGGTTTCAGAATAGCGCGTGTCGATGGCCGGCTTGAATACCTGAACCCTCTTCCGAGCGATCGCAGCTCTCCGCAAACGCCGGATCAGCTCTTCGCTTTTACCGGAAAACATGGGGCCGCAGATCGCTTCCATCCAGCCCATCTCCTCGATGAGAATGTCCAAACCGGCAGTTCCTCCAACCCTCCGAAAGGCGCTGCCGTTTGCTTTAAACTCCGACGCCTTCCCGCTTTCTGTGAACGCGGATCGCGAGTTGATCCTGCGTAGGTTCACCATCGCATTCGACGACCAGGGTGGTGGCCAGCGGATCTGGCGCCGCTTCCGGCAATCCAGTGAAGCGCACACGCCATTCACTCTGATCGAATTTGACGGGCGCACCTGTCGTGTACATCTTAGCGGACAGCACTTTCTGCTTTAGGCCGCCAACCGACAGCTCCCTGCCCGGCCAGAAGTAGGCGTGTACGAAAAGTGTGTTCCCCTGGCGCGTAAACAGCGCAAAATTCGACCGCGTCACCTTGCAAGCGTCCGCGGTATGAATCAGCTTCTCGTGCTGATCCATCCATTGGCCCACGGCCGTAAGGATTTTAATCGATGGCGGCGGGATGGAACCGTCGCCTTCCGGTCCAATATTCAAAAGATAATTGCCAGCGCCGCGTGTACAGGTTAAAAGATTGCGGACAATGGTCTTAGGCGATTTCCAATCGTCATCGGCGCGTTGGAAGCCCCAACTATCGTTCATCGTCATGCACGATTCCCACGGGACAGCGTAGGCTTCGATATGCTGTTCGGGTGTTTGAAAATCTTCGGGAATTCCCGATCGATTATTGATGATGATGTCGGGCTGTAACTGCCGCACCATCTTGTTCATCTTTTCCGATTCCCACTCCTCCGGCGTTAGCGGCCAATCGACGTCATACCAAAGGACATCCAGTTTCCCGTAGTTGCTGCACAGTTCCTGTACCAGCCCATGCGTATAGTCGACGAATCGCCGCCGCGCGCCTTCGTCGGTTTTGCAAAGGGCGCCGTCGGGGTGGTGCCAATCCATCAGGGAATAGTAGAAACCCATATGCAGACCCTCGCCGCGGGCTGCCTCTACATATTCAGCCACTAAGTCGCGGCCAGCGGCCTGCTTGGGCGCGCAGTAGTTTGTAAGCTTGGTATTAAACAGGCAGAAGCCTTCGTGATGTTTGGTGGTCATCACCATGTACTTCATGCCTGCCTGTCTAGCAAGCTTCGCCCAGGCACGTGCAGCGTGGGTCGTTGGGTTAAACCGCTTGGCCAGCAGCTGGTACTCGGCGACCGGGATGCCTTCCTCTTCCATCGCCCATTCGTGACGTCCCAGCACGCTATAAAGACCGAAATGGATAAACATGCCGAAGCGTGCCTGATGCCACCACTGCATGCGCCGGTCTCGATCCTCGACGGTCGACGTAGTAGGTCCCGGAGGGATATTGGGGCGAGCGTTTTGGCCTTCCGCGGGCAAAGCTGCAAACGGCGAAAGAGCAGCCGCGGCAGTGGCGCCACACAGAAGACTGCGCCTGGAAAACGAAGATGGTCGAGGCATAGGTTTTGCTCCCCTCAAGTTGTATCACTTTCACGTTTGAGCGCTAACTTTGGAGTTTTTCACACAATTCTACGGATGACCGGTTCGTCCTCGCTAGCCTGGAGTCAGGATGTTTGGCTTTTCAAAACGGCTGATCGAACCAGAAATGTTAGAACACGCAGAGCCAGCCGACGCTCGCGTCAACCTGCGGGAACTAGTGGTCCTGAATAAACGCTTCGGCGGACACTCGACGATACGCAAATTGTTTCGGGAAGCTGCTCTTACGCACGAATCCTTCACCCTCTTAGACGTGGGAGCGGCGTCCGGCGATAGTGGCCAATTGATCGGCGAGTTGTGTCCGCATGCCCAAGTTACTAACTTCGATTGCAGCGCTCTCAATCTCACCAATGCACCCTATCCGAAAGTTGTGGGCGATGCGTTCATGATGCCATTTGCTCCGGGCGCCTTTGATTACGTCTTCTGCTCGCTGTTCCTGCACCATTTCACGGATGGAGCGATAGCCGATCTGTTGCGACAGTTTGGTTCAATTGCGCGCCGCGGAGTGTTGGTTTGCGACCTCGAAAGAAACGTACTGCCGTATCTGTTCATGGCGCTGAGCCAACCGGTATTTCGATGGCATCGCATCACGGTGCACGACGGAAAAAAGTCGTTTCGTGCTGCACTTTCAGCACCCGAGCTACTGCGTCTGGCACAGGCGGCTGGTTTGCCGAACCCAAGCGTCAGGGTTAATCGGCCGGCATTTCGGCTCACTCTGGTTGCGAAGACGTCGAACGACTAAAGGCTTTAAAGTCCGGCCGCGTTGGGAACCGTCAAGGAGTCGCTCTCGTTTTGCCAAGCGACAGGTTCGGCAGGTCCTACGACGACAGTAAACCCCACGACTGAGCACAGCAGGAAGAAGCAAGCGATGCCGAAAGCCCATAGGAAAGAGTGAGTTCGCTGTAACGTTAGTCCGCTCAAAAAAGGCGCCACCACACCGGATAGATTGCCGACGAAGTTCTCGAAACCGGTCCACTTTCCCGCTGCATTCGGCCCGGCCAGTGTCTGTGTTAAGGCCCAGTGGTTGGCGGAGAAGAGCCCGAAAGCCAGACATGCCACGGTGAAGAGGACGTTCGACAACATGTCTTGGCGGATGACAGCCGCGGGAAACAGAAACAGGGCGCAACCGGCCAGACCCGCTGTTACGAAGACACGGCGGATGCCTCCCGGATTCGCACCACGCCGGACTAAAAGGTCTGTCCACAAACCGGCAACTGTGGCCGAAGCCGCCACCGCCCAAAATGGCAATGAGCCGAGTAACGCCAGACGGTCGTGCGTGTAATGACGGTCTGTTTCAAAGTAATAGGGCAGCCATGTCAGCATCAAATACCAGGTGTAGTTGGCCCCGAACAGACCGATCGCGGTTCCCCAGAACACGCGGCGGCCCAAAAGGTTGGCATAGCTCGGCGGCTCGGCCGGAATGTGGAGAACCTGGGCGTGCTCCTTCAAGCGAGGAGCCACCAGGCACCACGGGATGAGCCATAAAAGACTGGCCGCTCCGATTACTAGGAACATGCCGCGCCATGACAAAGCATTGACCATCTTGACGCCAAGCAAAACACCTAAAGCAGGACCCATTTTCGAACCGGCATCGATCAGGCCGTTGGCCGCCCCGCGCGTGCTTTCGGCGAAATGCGCCGCGATGATCTTTGAATAGGAAGGATAGGCGACGGACTCACCGACACCTAGTAGCAGACGGAGTACAAAAATGGCCGCAAACGAATGCACAAGGGCGGTCATTCCGGTAGCTGCCGACCATAGCAAGTAACCTGCCGCCATGACCCAAACCACATTCCAACGTTCGACGATCTTGCCGGCGACGATCTGCATTAAGGCGTATGACCAGAAAAACGCACCCAGCAACAGGCCAAGCTGGTTTGCGCCAAAATGCATCTCAACCTGAATTTTCTTGGCCGCAACGCCTAAATTGCCGCGGTCAAGATAGCAGATGCAGACGGAGGTGATTAATAAGATCAGCGTCGTCCATTGCAAGCGCTTCGACGGGGAGGCAATGGCGACCATGGGTTGCCATACTTTATCAGACTCAGCGCAGATAGAAGAGGCTTAGACGGGGAAGGCCGGCACGCTCCAGAATGGCAGCGTCCAGGTAGCGCCGTTCCAACATGGAAAGTTGCTCCGCCGTCATCTTGCCGCGATACGGCTTAAGCTCGCTATCGAGGGAGGCACGAATCTCATACAAGGCCTCCTCGGTCTCAAGCGCATGCGCCAAAGCCACCAACTTGTCCTCCATCGCGGTCAAGCGGCGTTCCAGATCTTCTAAATTTGTCACCAGCTCGGCAGCCTTATCCGCAAGCGCCTGCAACGATGCCGCCAAGTCGCGGAAGGTTTGCTCACCTCGGCGGCCAATCTGTTCGGCGGCGTTCCGGAGGTGCTTCTGCAATTCCTCCACCGCGAAAGGCGCTTCGCTAGTGGGCTTATCGCCCCGTCCAGCCGGCATGCGCTGCGCCGCCTCCATCACCGCCTGGGCACAATAGGCAAGCGAATTCACTTGGCGCTTTCGATTTTTTCGGCTGCGCCATTTGTCAAAGGCATCGTCGATTCCCCGCTGAACGGCCGCAAGCGGCACACCCGCGTTTTTCCAGCTTTCAATCAGTGCCCAATCGAGCGGCGAAAGCAGGAACAGGCTGGTACCCCGGGCTCGCTGGAAGTGATCTTCGATTTCCGTGAAGTAATTGAAGTAGTTGCGTGGCCAGTCTGCGGTGTCGTCCGTTTCCGGAACCGCGCCGTTCATCGTGTAGCCCTCACCCCACCGGCGGCCACACGTTCTATCGCTCCGCTATCAAACCGAACGGTCAAGAATCCCTGTGCGTCCAGGCCCGCAGTAACGCCTTCTCGTCCGTTCTCCTCAATCACGACGCGCCGCCCGAGAACATAGCTCGACGCGGCGGTAAAGGCGCGAAGAATGCTTTCCGGTCCCTGGGTCTCGAGTAAGTGGCCAAAGACGTCCAGGCATTCCAACAGTTGCACCGCCAGCGCTTCTCGCGATTGCGCTGCACCGTTGCTTTCAATCAGTAGAGACGTGGCCGGCGTTCGAAGGCCCTTGGGAAAGCTGCGCTGGTTCACATTGATTCCGATCCCGGCAACCACGCAACCTTCATGTAATTGGGCCAAAATGCCCGCAGCTTTGCGTTCGCGAATCAAGACGTCATTCGGCCATCGCAAATCGCACGATAAGGCTGTCGTCTTCTGAATTGCGTCGGCCGTTGCCAATCCCAATACCAGAGTGACCAGCGGCAAGTGGACAGGTGCAATCTTCAGACGCAACAATACTGAACAATATAGTCCTGCATCTGCAATCGATAGCCACGTGCGTCCCAAACGCCCGATACCGGCTGTCTGTTCATCGGCAAATACTGCGGTCCCATGCGGCGCTCCCGCTGCCGCTAGACGCCCAGCGACATTCATGGTGGAATCGACGCTCCCGAAATAGTGCAATTGATTTGCCGGCCGCGACCGGCGAATACTTTCGATATCGAGAGGCATCTCAGGCTGCAAACGGCTTATTTCAGTTGTTCGAGTAGATCCCTATTCTTCTTCAATTGCGCTTCGTACTCTTCTAATTTGGAGCGCAAGCCGGCGACCACCTTTTCCGGCGCTCGGCTCAAGAACGTCTCATCGCCAAGTTGGCGTTTCGAATTTTCGATGTTGCGCTCGAGTATTGTGATTTCCTTTGACGTGCGTGCGCCTGATTCCGCGCCCGCGGTGCCGTTCGAACCGGGCGCCTCTACTTCAATCTGCAAATCAAAGTCGCCGGTCGATCGTATCAACCCCGAACGGTGAGTAATTGTGCCCTCAACTTGACGGATGTCGAGTCTAGTCAATTTTTTCAAAATTTCGAGGTCGTCGTCATTGAACAGCGCCCCATGAAGGTAGAGCGCGGCAGGCAAAGTGGTCTTCGAATCCAGCTTGTGATCCGCGCGGAGTTCGCGGGCAGCGGTGATCGCCTGTTGAAACACCGGAAATACAGTTGCGTGCGCATGGTCGGCGCCGGCAGGATAATCAGCCACGGCGATGGAAACCGGAAACTGGCGATCGCCCGGCATCACGTGAACCAAGCGCTGCCACAGTTCCTCGGTAATGAAAGGCATGAATGGATGCAGCAGCCGCAGCATGCTCTCGTAGATCGTAAACGCCGCCGTCCAATGAGTGTCTTGACCCGAGTCTTCCTTAAATCGGAGTTTCTTGACTTCTAAGTACCAATCGCAGAAGTCGTGCCAGACGAAGTTCCACAAAGTCTGTGCGGCTTCGTGATAGCGGTGGGCGGCCAACGCCGTGTTGACGGTGGTTGCGGCTTCGTTCAAGCGTCCGAGGATCCAGCGATCCTCCAAATGTTCCTGTGGGAACGGCGCCGAAGTCCAGGAAGTAACTTTCGATCGCTCCATATTGAGGAACAAAAGCCGGGAAGCGTTCCACAACTTGTTGGCAAATGCGCGCGAGGATTCCAGGCGATCGGTCTTCAACGCGATATCGGCGCCGGCCGACGCTGAGATCAGTAGACCGATCCGGCAGGCGTCGGTGCCGTATTGATCCATAATGAGCAGCGGATCGACGGTGTTGCCCTTGGTCTTTGAGATCTTCTGTTTATCCGCGTCGCGGACCAGGCCATGCAGATGTACCTCGCGAAACGGAACGTCGCCCGTCATCTCGATCCCGAGCATCATCATGCGCGACACCCAAAAGAACAAAATGTCGAATCCACAAATCAGCAGCGACGTCGGATAGTATTTCTCAAGGTCCGCGGTTTGCTCCGGCCAGCCCAGCGTCGAGAAAGGCCACAGCCCCGAGCTGAACCAGGTGTCCAGCACGTCGGGGTCTTGCTCCACTTCGGTTGACTGACAATTCGGACAGATCGCCGGCGTTTCGCGCGCGACCGTGGTCTCGCCGCAATTCCGGCAATGCCAGGCGGGGATGCGGTGTCCCCACCAAAGCTGGCGCGAAATACACCAATCTCGGATGTTTTCCATCCACTGGAAGAAAACAACCTCGCGATCGTCCGGAACGAAGCGGATACGGCCGCTCCGCACTGCTTCCATGGCTTGATCCGCTAAGCCGCGCGTGCGAACGAACCATTGGTTTGAGACCAGGGGTTCAATGATGGTCTTCGAACGGCTGCATTTGCTCAGATTGACGATGTATGGCTCCGTCTTAACTAATTCACCGGATTCTTCGAGCGCCGTGACGATGCGCTTTCGTGCCTGGAACCGGTTGAGCCCGGCATAATGACCGGCAGCCGCGGTCATTCGCCCGTCTTCGTCGATGACCTTGACACTCGGAAGGTTGTGCCGCTTCCCTGCTTCGAAATCATTCGGATCGTGGGCGGGCGTGATCTTCACCACGCCGGTGCCGAATTTGGGATCGGCCATGGTGTCGGCAACGATGCGAAGCTCGCGATGTAGCAATGGCAAGATCGCGGTCTTGCCGTGCAGGTGTTGATAGCGGGCGTCATCGGGATGCACCGCCAGCGCCGTATCGCCCAGCATGGTTTCGGGCCGCGTCGTCGCGACCACCAGCGACTCATCGCTATCCTTTATCGCGTAGCGGATGTGCCACAGATTTCCCGGCTCGGATTCATGTATGGTTTCGACATCTGAAATAGCGGTTTGGCAATCCGGGCACCAATTCACCATGTACTCGCCACGATAAATAAGGCCTTTATCCCATAGCCGGACGAATGCTTCTCGCACGGCGCGCGAAAGGCCCGCGTCCATGGTGAAACGTTCGCGCGACCAATCGACACTCGCACCTTCGCGGCGGATCTGATTGTTAATGCGGCCGCCGTATTCTTCTTTCCACTGCCAAACGCGGCGCTCAAATTCTTCCCGCCCCAACTGCCGCCGGTTCATTCCTTGGGCAGTTAGTTCGCGTTCGACAACCATCTGCGTGGCAATGCCGGCGTGATCCGTTCCGGGAACCCACAGTGTGGTTTCGCCCTTCATGCGATGCCATCGCACAGCGACGTCCATCACCGTGTGTTCCAGCATGTGGCCGATGTGCAATGATCCCGTTACGTTGGGCGGCGGAATGACGATAGAAAATGCGCCCGCACGTCCAGGATGGCGTTCGGGATGGTACATGCCGGTCTCGATCCACCATTGGGCCCAATGAGGCTCAAACTTTTGGGGCTCATAAGCCTTCTCAAAAATCATGGGAAATTTCAGCGTAGCATCCGCGAGTGATTCCTAAAGACGCGCCCGCGCGGCCTTGATGAGAAGGCCTTTCGATGACAAGGGATTAGCGTGGGCTTCCGACGTCTTCCTTCATGGACTCGGCAGCACGAGCATCCGCCGCGACGGTCTCCATTACCGTCCGTGCAAAGTTGAATAGCTCGCGCGCATTGATGACGTGGGTCACAGCATCTCCCACTCGCCCACCTGGATTTCCGGTCTTTGCGAGAAAAGTGTCGACGATTTTCGCAAAGAACCGGTCTGGCCAATTCACGTGAGCACCGTCCGACGTATCCACTTCTTCCATTGAACGCCAAACCCGAACGCCGTTTTCGAGGATTGGAACCTGGTAGCGGACGATCCGTTTTCCGCCGAAATCCGCCACGTGCTCGACGTAATGCAGGAATGTCACAGCGTCGTGGTCAGAACCGGCTAGAACAATCTTTCCACTCATATGCAGGAATCTTTCCAGCGCAGAATCCTTGCCGAACCCGTAGTTCCACGGTTGACTGGATATGAGGTAGTCGGTTCGTTTGCCCCAGAACACGAAACGGGCGACGTGGTGATTCACTCGCGAATCCGGATACGTTCTAAAGAACTCGACGAGCACTCCGTTGTCGCGCGCAGCTCTAGCAGTGACCGGATCGAACGCAGGCAGCTTCTCGAGAAGTTCACTCTCCTGATCCGGCGTCAGGTTGCCACGCCCCACCTCGTCGTAATACTGTGGGCAGCTTGCGTACATCATCAGCGTGCCTTCTTGGGTCAGCGCCGATTTCAGAGCAAGGTGGATCGAGTCCGGACCGCCCGCGATTTCTCCAATCGCGCGCACCGAAGCGTGTAGCATCACTGTGTCCGCAGCCGCAATGCCTAGCTTGCGGAAGTGGTTTGCCAGTTCCTCAATGGAGTACATCCTACCCCGCCTAAGCGCTTACCGCGCATGAAACTCGCGCCCCCGGCGTTCTTGGCTTTGTGCCCACTCCAAACAGCATTAGGTAGAAACCGGTCACGATCTCAGCGAGCGCCATTGGTGGAAAACAGATGTACTGAAACAACGCGTGGTGTTCCGGGAAGACCAAATTGGCAAAATACAGGCTTGTCCAGATCACAGAGGCGATTAGGCCCAACACCGAAATGGGCCTCGGGATATACCTCGATTTGAGAAACAGATAGAAGAAAAGGCACGAGCCGATGCCGAAAGAAATACCTCCGATGTTCTCCGTGGCGCCAGCAATCGTGCGGAGCAGGTCCGACAACTGCTCCCCGGAGAGCGACCCCGTTTGAGTGGCGATGTAGTAATGCAACCTCACAAAGCCGCACATTCGCACCAACATGGCGAGAAATGAATCGCCCAGATTAAAGATCAATGCAAGTTGCGCAAGGAGATTGTCGACTGGCTTCAGCGTTACATAAAGTGCAAAGGCCAGCAGAGCGCTGCTCAAAGTTAGAATAACGACGCTCGAGAGCGCCACTCGATATAAGCGCTCAGATGCGGCAACCCTGGCTGCGGTTTCTGCGAAGGTTTTCTCGCCGGCGATATGCGAGAGGACGGTGCCGCCACACAGAGCAATGAGGATCGCTCCCAGCAATAAAGCCCCCGCAAGCCTCGCGTAGGTTCGTTGCGTTTGCGTACCTTCCGCTATTTCTTTTGCTGGTCGCATTCGATCCTCTGATGAGAAATCAGTTCGTCCGGCGCTGTAAGATTTCCATCCCTCTTCACAGATCGGGTATTCAGCGTGATAGTACGTCAATACGCGGAAATCAGTTCCGGCCTTCTGATCCCGTCTGTTCCGTCCGCTATTCTGATGCCTATGCTTCGACTCTGTATCGTTTGCTGCACATTGTTTTCCGCCCTGCTTGCCACCGAGCCGAACGACGCCACTCGCCGCTGGTGGGCGCACGTTGTCGCTCTTGCAAACGACGGAATGGAAG
>JBARMQ010000591.1:0-17241 GCA_049802535.1 Bryobacteraceae bacterium
CGCCCTGTGCGCTGGCCTAACTAACATCGCGCACAACGGGCACCAACCGCCCTGTGCGCTAATTCGACGCTAGCATGCGAAAAGGGGTGATTTCGGATCGAAAAAGGCTAAGTGATTGAGAAGATTATGTCGATTTTCGCGCGAACGCCGCCGTGACCGCTTTTTCTTCGCCTCGGGGGAATGGAGCGTGTTCGCCGGGAGGCAAGCCGACGTATCAGAACTACTGTTGAGAGCCAACTTTCCGGCATGCCGACTTCTCACTGATGCGGTTTCCGTGGGCCGCAGCACTCTCCGAATCTCGTGTTATTCGACCCGAGCATCAGAAAGCCAGATGAACAACGTGGCGACTAGACGTCTCTAGTGGCTCTGCTTTCGACGGACACCATCGAGCCTTCTGCCGGTCAGCTATTGAGCTATAGTGATTGCAATATCTATGCGGCTATCCGCCATCTGCCGGAGGATCATCGCCACGGATACTGGCGTGCTCGTTCTATCTGCAATGGCGCTGGTCGCGCTGCACACCGCGACCAACGGCCAATACGGATTCCACCGCGACGAGCTGGCCACGATCGATGACGCCCGGTTCCTCAGCTGGGGGTACGTGGTATACCCGCCGATTACTCCCTTCCTGGCGCGAGTGTCGATGACGCTTTTTGGCGTGTCGATGATTGGTCTGCGCTTGTTCGCCGCGTTGGCGGTCGGAATCGCCATGGTGCTGACCGGTTTGATGGCTCGCGAAATCGGCGGAAGACGACCGGCGCAACTGGTAGCCGCCTGGGCGGCGGCGATCGCCGGACCCGCTGTGAGTTTCGGATACCTGTTCCAATATGTTTCCTTCGACTATCTGTGCTGGGTGCTGGCGGCCTGGGTGACCATTCGCCTGCTGAAGTCCGGAGATCAGCGCTGGTGGCTGGCGCTGGGATCCGTCATTGGCTTCGGCATGATGACCAAGTTCACGATGGCGTTCCTGGTCGCGGGCATCGTTTGCGGCATTGTTCTGGACAGACCCCGCTCGCTTCTCAGCAAGTGGTTTTGGTGCGGCGCTGCCATTGCGTTCCTGATCTTCCTTCCCAACCTTATCTGGCAGCTCCGACACAATTTCATAACGCTGGATTTTCTCAAGTTCATCCATGCCCGCGATGTCGGGCTTGGCCGCGCAAACGGGTTCCTGCTCGGGCAATTCTGGCAGGTGACGAATCCGGTAACGGTGCCAATATGGATCGCTGGGCTGTATTTTCTCTTCTTCAAACCAGAGGGAAAGCGTTACCGTATGCTCGGCTGGATGTATTTGATCCCGCTGCTAATCCTGCTCTTTGCCCGAGGCAGACCCTACTATCTCGCGCCGGCTTACCCCATGCTGCTTGCCGTCGGCGCTGTTTGGGGCGAGCAATGGTTGGACAGTTTGTCCCCGGCGACTGCTGTCACCATACGCAGGGTGACTTGGAGAGCCATGGTGGTCAGCGGTCTTGCGACCGCCGTCCTGGTTCTGCCGCTGGCCCCGGCCGGTTCACGCTGGTGGAAAATCGCTGACGCGACGAACCAAAATTTCAATGAGGAATTCGGCTGGCGCGAAATGACGGATGCAGTGATTCGCGCTCGCGATTCGCTGCAAGCGGATGACGCCCCCGTCGGCGTGCTGGCTGGCGATGCCGGTGAAGCCGCCGCCATCAATCTCTACGGCCGCGGCCACGGACTTCCGGAAGTCATTAGCGGCTCAAATTCGCATTGGCTGCGCGGGTACGGCAATCCGCCGCCGAAGACCGTTATCGCCGCAGGTTTTCTGCGTGCCGACCTCGAGACGGTCTTTGCGTCCTGTGAGCTGGCCGGCCACTTTACGATTCCCTACGGGATCGAGAACAACGCCATCGGGGAGCACCCGGACATTTTTGTGTGCCGGCACCCAAATGAGCCGTGGGATATGCTGTGGAAGCGATTTCACTCGTTTGGGTAGACCTTAACGGAGGTCTCCTGCGCAAGCCTGGTTGCGCCTGAGAGTTGCACGAAACGGAAGCGGTGCTGCGGACACACCCATTCCAGGTGTGGCGCCTAATTCCGCCCCGGAACTAAGGTCGCTCCGTCGGCGGATTTCTCCTTGTATTGGTTTTTGTGCGCGACACTCTGTGAGACGGTGTAGTGGTTATCGACAGCTCCGGGCGGATTGTGCGGCACTCGGAGAATGCGCCCGGCGCGAGTCGATGAAGATAACACCCGTCGAGCCGATCCGTCACAAGTCCGTAAAACGCGACTCGTTGATTGAACTCAGTTGCCGAACGCGCTCGGGAACCACAGGGAATCGCCGACTACTGGTCGGGGTGGAGATGCGTGCGTTCGGCACTGATGCCGTTATCGGCGACTCAGTTTCGGGATTGACCGCCAGCGATGCGCAACGGTAAGGCCGGAAGGATAAGCACCGCATTTTCGTAGTATGTGAAGAATGTCCGCCACCGCCCGTTACTGCATCACCAGCAGTTGAATCTTCGATCCGTCGTCACCGCCCAAATAAACTCTCTCCGTCGCTTTCACAAAGTCCGATGCGACCGCGTTTGAGATGTTGACGAATTTCTGCGGGTTTCGGTCGGTCAACGGGAACCAGGAGCTCTGAACTTGGACCATGATCCGGTGCCCGGTGCGAAACGTGTGAAAGATATCCGGCATCTGGAACGTGATTCTTGTGGGCTTGCCGGGCTCAAACGCGATGGGAGTTGTGAAGCTCTTCCGGTACTTTCCGCGGAACGGTTCACCGCGGATTAACTCTGCATATCCGCCGATTTGGATGGTGCTCGCGGGCAGCGTTCGCGGATTCGGCGGGGGCGCATTGGGATTGGCCTCATAGTTCGGATAGTTCGCCGGAAATACGTCAATCAGCTTCACATCGAAATCGGAGTCGGTGCCCGAGGTTGACACTTTCAAGTCGACGGTAATCGGTCCGGAGGCGGTGATATCGTGATCGAGCGGCGGCGTTTTGTAAGTCAGAACGTCGGTTCGCGTGGCGGCGAAGCGCTGGTCTTCCGTCATGAAGTCGTAGCGGACGCCCATCAAAATGTGGCCGATGTACGGCACTGGCTTGGCAGGGTCTGAAACATACTCGTCGAAGCTGGCGGCGGCGGGCCTCTGCCAAGAAATGTCGCCCTTTTCGCTGAGATATAGGTCCGTGGGCTTTGATTCCGCGGGCGGCCACTCATCAAATTGCCGCCATTGATTGACGCCGGTTTGGAACACCCAAGCCTTAGGCTCCTTGGCCATCTCCTGGCCCTTCAGATAGTGCATGAAGAAGGGAAACTCGATTTTCTCGCGGAAGTATACGCCGGTATTCGAACCAAAGGTGACATTGCCGACTCGATCTCCCTCACCGCGTGAAAATCCGCCGTGCACCCAAGGACCGACAACGAGCATGTCCGCCGTTTGCGCCGAGTCTTTTTTCAATTGATAGAACTGGCGGAACAGGCCTTCCGGATCTTCCTGGTCATACCAGCCGCCCACAATCATGACTGCCGGCTTGATGTTTTTGAGATATTTCCAAACCGAACGCGCCTGCCAAAAATCATTGTAGGTGTTGTTTTTGATATTCATGGTCCAATACGGCTGCACGTTTTTGAAGTAGCGCTCATCCGCATTCGCCAAGGTGCCGAGCGACAAATAAAAGTCGTAGCCATCGGGGGTGCCGAAGTCAAAGGGCAGCGCGCGAACCGGTGTCGTTGGTTCATCGCCGCGCGGACGAAAGCCCTGATACATGTTGAACCGTGCCGCCAGCATGAAAGCGCCGTTGTGATAAGAATCGTCGCCCAGGTAATAGTCGGTGACGGGCGCCTGCGGCGATACGGCAACCAAGGCCGGATGCGCATCGATCATCGCAGCGGTGGCGAAGAAGCCAGGCTGTGAAATGCCCCAAATGCCTACCTTGCCGCTGTTGCCGGGAATGTTCTTAATGAGCCAATCGATGGTGTCGTATGCGTCGGTGCTCTCATCAATGTCTTTGTTACTCTTCTTTACCGGCACTTGCGGACGCGTGAGAGTGAACTCGCCTTCACTCATATAACGCCCGCGGACATCCTGGTAAACAAAGATGAATTTTTCGCGGGTGAATAGCGGTGAAGGTCCCAAGACAGCGGGGAACTGATCCTCACCGTAGGGTGCAACCGTGTAGGGCGTGCGCTCCATCAGAATGGGATACTTCTTTCCTTCCATTGCGTCTTTCGGAATGTAGACGGCGGTGAAGAGCTTGACGCCGTCTCGCATGGCGATTTTGTACTCATACTTCGAGTAGTTCGCGCGAACATAAGCCATGTTGACCTCAGGAGCGGCCGAGCCCTCTACCGCCCCCGGTACAGCTGGCCTTTGCGGCGCAGTCGAGGTCTGTGACACCAGAACCGCCGCACCGATGAGCAGCATCAGAACCGATCGAACCCAACTATTGAGCATTTCACTAGAGTAAACCGGCGCGATTAAGAGTGGCCTGGTCAGCACGTTGCAAGCGATGCTATACTTCTGAACCACATGCGAGCCCGTTTCTTTATTGCGCACAACGGGCCCAAATCGCCCTGCGCACGAAGCTGGTTGCTGTTTGCGATCTTGTTGTGCGTGAATGCACACGCGCAAGAGCCTTTCCTGACAGCGTCTCAATGGGCGGCGCTGTCCGAAGAAAGCAGCGGCATTGCGCCGTATGAGAATCTTCGCTACCTGACAACGCTGCATCGCGTTCCTGGCACTGTGGAGTTCGATCGAGCGGCGCAATTTGTCGTCGACCGCGCGAAAGAATATGGCCTTGACGATGCACATAGCGAGCAATTTCCCATCGACAGCGTACGCACCTACGGCATCATGCGGTCTTACCTGGCGTGGAGTGTAGAGTCCGGCGAATTATGGGAGGTGCGGCCGCATCATGTGCTGTTAGGCGATGCCAAGACAGACCCGATTCGGCTTGCAGACTATAGCCACAGCGCTTCGGTCGAAACGTCACTGGTCAATGCCGGATCGGGAACCGACGCGAGCGACTATGCCGGCAAGGATGTGCGCGGAAAGATCGTCTTAGCCGACGGTTATCTCATCCGCGTACAACAACTGGCGATCGCACAATATGGCGCCGCTGGGATTGTCAGCGATATGCCCAATCAAACCTCGGCGTGGTCCGGCCTTGATCCGACGTTAGTGAGATGGGGACACTTGGATGCGCGGCAGCCCAATGGATTCGCCTTCATGGTCTCTCGCCAAACGGCGCAGCAGTTGCGCTCGCGCTTGGCGAATCGCGAAGACATCGTCCTGCGTGCGCAGGTCAAGGCGACGGTGGGACCGGGTCATTGGACAGTCGATACCGCGACGATCGCGGGCACGGATCCTTCGGCCGGACAGATTGTCTTCACCTGTCATCTGGATCATGAGCGGCCGGGCGCAAACGACGACGGAAGTGGCTGCGTGACGATCCTTGAAGTCGCGCGCACGCTTCATCGGCTGATTCGTTCCGGAGCACTTCCCCGCCCTAAGCGAACGATCCGCTTTATTTGGGGTCCGGAACATGAAGGGACCATGGCATATCTCGCAACACACCAAGACGTGATGAAGGATCTGCGCGCCGATATTCATATGGATATGGTGGGCGGCGATCCGTTCAAGAACAAGTCCGTCATGCACGTCACCGAAACACCATGGTCCTTGCCAAGTTTCGTGACCGATGTTGGGAGCGCGTTTCTCGATACCCTTCGCACCGGCGCGAGCGAGTACGCCGGCGGAACTGGTTCAGCCGGCAAAGCGCTGATCGAAACCCACGCGCATCAGGGCACTCGCAATGAATTGATCGCGGATGTTACGCCGTATGAGGCGGGAAGCGATCATGACGATTACGACTCTTCGACCATCGCGGTACCGTCACTTTACCTGCGCGATTGGCCGGATATCTATATCCACACCGACCACGACAGCTTGGAACAAATTGACTCTACGAAACTGCGCCGCATTGCAGCGCTGGGAGCTGCGGCCGGTTACGTTTATGCGAATCTCGATGCTCGCCAACTTCCCACGCTTCTCCCGTTTTTCACGGCGCAATGCGAGACCCGCCTGGCCAAGGCATTCGCCAAGGCGCTCACTCTGGTGAATGATTCAAACTTGCCATCAGAAGCCGCCTGGTATGAAGCACGCAACTTGCTCGCACAATCGCTGCGGCGCGAGTCGGACGTTCTTCGATCGCTGGTGGTGTTTTGCGGAGGACCGGCAAACGCAGACGCGGAAGAGATCAAGGCGATCACCTTACAGGCGGCCGCGTTCGATTTGTGGCTGGACGCGCAAGCGAAGAATCGAGGCGCAAAGGACCCGATGTCGCCATGGTCCGGGAACGCAGCCGCGCGCCAGGTACCGGTACGCATCGCCCCGTTCGGTCCACTGGATAATCAGAACGACAATGCATTGCTGGCGCGTCTTGGACCCGAACGCTACGCCAAGATCAAGTTGGGCGCTCCGTACGATTATGAAGTTCTTAATTTCGTAAACGGCAAGCGCACCACGGGTGAAATCCGCGATGCCGTCTCAGCCGAGTATGGGCCGATTTCGATTGAGCTGGTGGCTGACTACTTGGGCGCCTTGGCCGACGCCAAAATAATCGGCTTACAGTAGTAGCCAGGAACCAACGAGACGCTGAAATCGTCTAAGGAGGACAGTTGCGATATGTGGAATACGCTCCACCAGGGCCCTTCTCTCTGCCTCGCTTTATTGCTGCTCAGTGGCGGCATTGGCTACTCGCAGCAGCCGATCGCAGTCGAATCTCCGGAGGTGTGGGATCACGCCAACGGCTCGGCGGGAGTCATTCACTCGAAAGCGCCGCCACAAATCCCAGGACTAGAAGCGGTGACCCTTCACGTGATCGTCGACGCCACAGGAGCTGTGGAATCCGCCAAAGCCGTAGCTGGGCCCGCGCAATTTTTCGCCGAAGCGGAGGGCATTGAAGAACGGCGGAGCTTTAAACCGTTTATGCGGAATGGGGCCGGGGTGCGCGCGTCCTTCTCAGACTATATTTCGATCGTGCCGCCTGAGCAATGGGCAGAGACATATGTGCCGTTTCCTGAAATCAAGGATTGGAGCAGTCTACGAATCAAGCTGAAGCGGACGGCCTGTTTCGGTAGCTGCCCCGATTATTCAGTAGAAGTGCGCGGCGATGGGGAGGTGACGTTTCAGGGCCGGTCGCATGTACTCATCCCCGGCGATCACCGCGGCAAAATCTCAAAGCAATCTCTGCAAGAGCTCTTCGAAACCTTCCGCCAGGCGAATTATTTCTCGATAAGAGACGAATACGCCGCCATGATCACCGACAACCCAAGTTATACGACGTCGATCGAGTTCGACGGACATAGCAAGTCCGTTCACGATTACGTTGGCCTACAGGTTGGCATGCCTGAGGCTGTTAAGAATGTTGAGGACGCCATCGACCGTCTCGCGGGAACAGCGAAGTGGATTAAGGGCAACGAACAGACGGGCGCGGTGCTGGTTGCGGAGAAATGGAATTTCCGTGCCGACACGGAAGAAAATCGTGAGCTCTTCGCGAAGGTGGTGGCCACCGGATCCCCCGAACTAACTCGCCTGTTTGTTTCGAACGGCGCGCCGACGCTCAGCATGACGAAGGATGGAGACGGAGCGTTAGTTAATGCCGCCGAGAAGGGAGATCTGGAACTCGTCCAGTTGATGTTGGGCGAGCAGACAAATCTGCCACCGGCATTGCTCAGCTGCGCGTTGGGAGCAGCCGCCCACAGTGGCAACGTAGAACTGGCCAATTTCTTGATCGATAAGGGCGCGGACGTCAACGGCCCCGCCTGCGGCCGATATGGTAAGGCCACTGTCTTGATGCGCGCGGCGGCAACCGGTAGACCGGAGATGGTGGAAATGATTCTGGATCACCATCCGGATGTAAATCTCAAGGACTCGAATGGCGCGACTTCATTGGTTTATGCCTTTGAAGGACGTTGGCAAAACGCCGACGCTGCGAAGGTTCTTAATTTGTTGATTGGCGCAGGCGCGGACGTGAATAGCAGAGACAACAATCAGCAAACACCGATCTTCATGGCCTGCCTCAGTCAGCGTTTGGAAGGCATACGCGCCCTCATATCGGCGGGGGCCGATGTGAATGCGAAAGACCGGAACGGGCAAACAGTTTTGATGACGTGCTTTGGCAATCCAGCGTTAAAGGTAATTATCGAAGCGGGCGCGGATTTAACGATTCGAAATCAAAACGGCCGCACAGCCGCTGAAGAGGCGCGGCAGATGGGGGCAGTAGACAAAGCTGAACTAATCGAAACAGCCATGAAGCAGCGCGGCCAAAAGCCTTGATTAATGTTCGTCGATTAATGTTTGTCCAGCGCCATGTTGACGACCTGAAACTCAAATCGCTCCGGCGGGAATGAGGCGATTGGATTCGGTGTCATGTGCAGCCACGTTTGATAAGCACTGGTCGCGACCGAGCTGTTCAAATAGAACAGAAATTGGTCGGAACAGCATCGGATCGGGGGCATCTGACGGAAGGCGAGGCGCAACCCGACGGCCTTTTCGAGGTCGATGCGCTCCATTTTGACAGCTTTGTCGGTCAGCAGCGTCACAAAACTGCTGCGCCCGGCGTGCGGCCACAAGTCGCTGCGCAATAAGTTCCGCAATTCCACCCGGGTACCGAAAGTAATCTCGCACTGGCGAATCCATTCGACAACCGAATCGCCCCAATGCCAATGTTCCAGCAGACCCATGTATTGATCGACAAGGTTTAACGCCAAATCCATCCGGCGCCGTTCCATCAGTTCCTCTGCGGCTCCATCATCGATTGGAAATGATGGAACCATCTCCTCCTGATCAATGATGTCGGTCGCAAAACCCATCATCTTGTCCATCCGCTTGACGCGCGGGGTGGTCTTTACCAGCAATGGCGGAAGTTCATGCGTTTTGCCGCCAGGAACCTCGACGTATTTCCGATCTCCCACAATCTCCATAAGCCGCCTCTTTTTCTTATCGACGACTAAGTCGAACCTTAGAGCTCTCCCTCTTAGACGTTGAGACTCTATCTCCGTTGCTTAACACACATACTAGTACGATAGGAACATTTCAAGCAAGAATGTTTAGTTTAGAAGCTGCTTTTAGCAGCCATCGCGTGTCCCTGCCAACAAAATACCCGATTAGTCCTAGCCTAGGCGGAGCCGCGCCGCACTTGCCAAGCTCTTACTCACCCGCGTGTATCCTGGGCTTATGTATTACCGGGGCCGGCCTTTCCGGTGTGTCAGGTGTTGGCCCTTGGTGTTAGCGACGCTGGCGCTATTGACATCCCTTCCGTTGTTTGCTCGAACCCTTCCTTCCTGTTCCTCATCGGCGCGTACATTCTCGCTCTGCGAACTGAGTTTCAATTGGAACGATAGGGAACTGCCGCAAGGCCTCTCACCCTATAAAGACGAATTATTGAACATAGAGTTCCGTTCACCTCATGCAGATACCTATCTGATCCGGGGCTTTTGGGATGGCGGCCATACGCTGCGAGTGCGTTTTTCTCCGCTACAGGCAGGAACCTGGACCTATCGCATCACGTCGCCGATCAAACGGTTTGACGGTCAGGAACAAACCTTCACTGCCGCCGACAGCGGACGGCCGGGGTTTGTGAGCGTCGCCAACCTTCGGCATTGGTGGACCACCAATAAACAACCGCACCTTTGGCTCGGCGCCAGTGCGCCTCCTTCATCGGTGGATCAAACGGCATTCGACACTTGGCTCGATGCGCGGAAGCACGATGGATTCACACATATTCGGAGCACTCTGATCACTTCTGACGCTGCACTGAAGCCGTTCAATGGCCCGTTTCAGCCCAATTTTGCTTACTTCACAGCTCTCGATCAGCGATTGCTGGACATCGACGATCGTGGCCTGACGGCCGACCTCATTCTTGCTGACGATGCGTTTGTGAAAGGTGGAACGTTCAGCGACTTCGGCCAGCTTCAGGCCTTAGTGCACTATCTTGTGGCGCGCTACGGCGCGCTGAATTGCGACTGGCAGGGTATTGAGCAATTCGAAGACATCAAGGACTCACGCGCATTATTAAAAAACATCGAGGACCTGATAAACCGCTTCGATACGTATCATCACCCGCGTTCAACCGACGCTAGAGTGACGACCACTCCCTTGCTGAACGACGGCTGGATGAATTTCCTGATTGAGGCGTCTCCTAACCCGCAATTGGGAGCGGTCGAACACCAATTTACCGAGCAGCCGCAAGTGCACATCGTCACGTCGGTAGAACCGGTGGCCTTTCGGCATGAGCTTTGGACCAGCACGACAAACGGTGAATACCCATCCGTCTCCTATCAAGCCTTACAAAATCCCGCCAACGTCAAAGCGGCACAGGTGTGGTTTCAAGTGATGTCCGACACTCGCCACTGGGAACTGGAGCCGTATTTCGATGTCGATAATGCACGCGCGCTGGGCCTCGATGAGGTCGAGTATCTGGCCTACGCCGACAAGCCGGGGATTGTCGAAGTCAGTTTGCCCAAACACAAGTACAATCCCGTTTGGGTGAATCCGATTACTGGCGAAGAAGACCCGCTTAAAAATTATCGCGGTGAGGTCTTCAGCCGGCCGGTGCCGGACGGCTCGCACGATTGGGTGCTGCAAGTGCCGCGCGAAGGCCACATGAAAGGGATGTTGAAGTCCTACTACTTCGAATCACAAGCGCCTCCTGTACAAGAAGTGGAGATTAACGGCGAGAAGACACCATTTGAGATTGCCGAACCCAGCAGCGACGTCATCGACGTCAGCAAATCCATCCCGTTCGCAATCAAGCTGACGCGCCCCAACCGCGCCACGCGTGTCATGGAGTACGTCTGGTCCGGCGAGGTGGTCGCCGATGGACAAGGTTCTCGCGTCCTTGCGATTGGAGCTGACGGGACGTTTCAGTTTCCAGTCGATTTGATTCAAAATTTTCCCGCTAATCTGACGCTGCGCCTCATGGCGATTAACGCGAATGGCAAGGCTTATGAAATCGACAAGGTCTACCAGCTAACTCGGTGACGATTCTCGCTCTGGACACGACAGCGGAATTTGGAAGCATAGCGCTGCGGCAAGATGACGAGACCATTGCGGAGCGTGTTCTACATTCGCCCGACGGTTTCGCGCACGTTCTGTTTCAAGCAATTGCGGAAGTGCTAGACAGCGCGCGTATAGGACTCGAGGAGATCGATATCTTCGCAGCGGCAAGCGGGCCCGGATCCTTTACCGGCGTGCGCGTTGGATTGGCTGCGGCCAAAGGTCTGGCGGAGGCAGGCGGCAAGCGCGCCTATGGCATCTCTACTCTGCGCGCGCTTAGCTCGTTCGGCAGAGCAAAGCACCGCGCCGCCATTATCGATGCACGGCGCGGTGAGGTTTTTGCTGGAGTCTACGATGCGGATCAACACTTGGTTATGCCGGAATCGGTCGGCCCGCTCCCGGCTTGGCTCGCGCATCTGCCCGCTAGCGTAGAGGAATTTGTGATCTTCGCCGGCTCGCCGTTCGTCAACGCCTTACCTGGATTGCCTTGCACGGAGACATCGAGAAGCTTGGCTGCGGCCATCGCACGCTGCGCCGCGCGGGACTTCGGTGACGGCATCGATGGCAATCCCGCCGAAGTGGACGCCAATTATGTACGCCGGCCCGATGCCGAGTTGTTCGCGCGAATCTAGCTTTGACCCCCGCTGCGGCGCTGGCAATTTTCGGACTTTTTCATTGACAGCCGGAAATTGCCAGTCAAACGGCGCGCGCCGCCTCATAATGGAACAAGAAAGACGCCATGGAACTGGACCGCGACATCTGCTATCGTGCCCTGCTGACGCGGGACAAACGCTTCGATGGGCGTATGTTCACGGCCGTCAAGAGCACAGGCGTCTACTGCCGCCCGATCTGTCCGGCGCGTCCTCCTAAGCTGGAAAATTGCTTGTTCTTCGCAAGCGCAGCCGCCGCGCAGGGCGCCGGATTTCGACCTTGTCTGCGCTGCCGCCCGGAAGTATCGCCGCGGCTGGCGGCGGCCCATGGAACGTCTAACACTGTGACGCGCGCTCTCCAACTCATCGAAACCGGCGCTGCGAATGACCACGACTTGGAGTCTCTTGCGGGCCGCTTGGGAGTGGGTGATCGGCATCTTCGCCGCTTGTTCCAAGAACACGTTGGCATTTCGCCCAAATCGGTCCTGCAAACAAGGCGCGTTCTGTTCGCCAAACAATTGATCACCGACACGACAATGCCTTTGACCGATGTGGCGCTCGCTTCCGGCTTTGCCAGCCTGCGCACGTTCAATCACAGCATGCGTTTGCTGTATGGACGGCCGCCGAGTGAGTTTCGGCGCGCGCGCAGAACGCCGGAGAAGCCGAGCAACATTTGTTTGTTACTGCCCTATAGCCCGCCTTACGATTGGGCGTCAATGCTTACTTTCCTGACTGCTCGATCCATTCCTGGCGTCGAGCGCGTTGAGAATGGCCACTACCGCCGGACCATACGGCTTGGCGGGAAAAACGGCTCAATCTGGGTTGGGCCTGCGCGCGATGCTCTTGCCGTTTCTATCCAATTCCCCGACGTTCGCGCTCTCCCGGAAATCGTCCGCCGCGTGACGGCGATGTTTGATCTGGGCGCTCACCCCGGCAGCATTGCCGCCCACTTGCAGGCAGATCCAATGCTCGCGGACTCGGTACTGCAACGTCCGGGCTTGCGAGTACCGGGCGCTTGGGATGGCTTTGAAATGGCGGTTCGGGCCATATTGGGCCAACAAATTAGTGTTTCTGCCGCCACCAAACTGGCGGGTAAATTGGTCACGGCTTTGGGCCGTCCGATCGATGAGTCGCGGTTTACATTCCCCGATCCCGCCACTGTTGCAGCTTCCGATCTCGAATTTATCGGCATGCCGGAAGCACGTAAGCGCACCATTCGTGGTCTGGCCCAGGCCTTTGTCGACAATCCCTCCTTCTTCGATCCGGCGTTGACGCTTGAGGCCACCGTCGAACGCCTCTGCGCGGTTCCGGGAATCGGTGAATGGACCGCGCATTACATCGCCATGCGCGCCCTGCGGCAACCGGATGCTTTTCCGGCCAAAGACGCCGGCATTCTGCGCGCCTTCTCAAATCGCGGCTTGACGCTCAGCACCAAGGAATTAATCAAACGTTCGGAAGCATGGCGGCCCTGGCGCGCCTATGCGGTCTTACATCTCTGGAGTTCCCTATGAATCTCAGCAAATACCCATCGCCGATTGGCGACATCCTACTTGTCACGGAAGACGACAAACTACTCGCACTCGATTTCGCCGATTACGAAGCCCGCATGCGGCGACTGGTTCAACTGCGGCACGGGCCTGTGACGTTAACCGAGAGCCCAGCACCTGTATCGGTCGTCGAATCGCTTGACCGTTATTTCGCCGGTGACCTGACAGCCTTAGACACGCTGGCCCTTGACACTGGCGGCACGGCATTCCAACAACGGGTGTGGTCAGCATTGCGGCAAACCAAGCCGGGCGAGACGACCACGTACGGGGAGATCGGGCGTCGCATTGGGCACGCCAGCGCTTCTCGCGCCGTCGGAGCAGCGAACGGTGCGAACGCGATCGCCATCGTGATTCCGTGCCATCGCATCGTCGCCAGCACCGGAGCGCTGACAGGCTATGCCGGCGGTCTCGATCGGAAGCGTTGGCTGCTGGATCACGAATTGCAATATAGTGCAGCGGTGCGCTAACCGGTGAATTTACGGCGTGGGCGGCGGCGCACTCGATGACGGGGCCGCCTTGCCATCAATCGTCGTCGGCTCCATCAACTCAATCCGGGTACCGTCCGGGTCGTAGAGATTCGCCTGTCGCTTGCGGTTCACGCCCACATGCACCTGGATCGGCCGTCCATACTCTTTGAAGTACGGTCGAGCCTCCAGCTCCGCTACCGCCTTCTGAATATCCGGAACGGCCAGCGCTAAATGGTGCGGCGTGCCGCGCTTTTCAACCGCCGGAGTCTCCTTGTACAGCATCAACTCGATGTAGTCGTCGCCATCCGGCACTTTCAAGTTCACCCACGACAGCACGTCGGGCGAGTGGCTGCCGCGCCAGATCTCTTCAAACCCAAGCACGTTGCGGTAGAAGTCCATTTCCGCCTGAAACTTCGTCACGATGATGCCGGCATGCATCATCCAGTTCGAAATGCGCGTAGCGGGCAAATACTGGCCTCTCGCTTTCACAGTCCAACTCGTGGGCAAATATTGAACAATTTCCACGTCATGCCCTTCGGGATCATGAATCATGAAATTGGCATTCCCGATGCGCCCTACTGGAACTTTGCCGGGAACCTTTATGCCTTTGCTCGCCAAGTAAGCGCGCATAGCCTCGGCATCATCCGTCTGGAGCGCAATGTGGTTCAGCCGGTCCGTTCCTGATGCCTTTTCCGGCGCAAGCTCGATGTATTGGCGATCGTTGATCTTGAAAAACGTCATCGAGATCGTGCCGTCAGGCTTCTTCAGTGAGTAGGGCTCGGCAAATCCTAGAAAGCTGCCATAGAACGCTCGCGACTTCTCGAAGTTGGCCGCGTATAGCGAGACATGCGCGACTCCTATGATGTGAGGCCGTACCGGAATGCCGCCAAACAAGGCCGTTGCGAACGCAAGCACGATCGATGCGAATCTCATAGCGGGACGGATGCGTGTACCAGTATGACTCCGATCCGCTATGCTGCAAAAGGAATGACCAAGAAAGTCGTCATCTTTGGCGGAGGCGGTCAACTGGGCGTTGAACTGTGCCGCGAGTTCGAACGCCGCGCCTTCACCGTACAGAAATTTGAACGTCAATCTCTCGACATCACAGACAGCGCGCAGGTTGAGCACGCCTTAGGCGCGGCCGATCCGCAGATCGTTCTCAACGCCGCCGCATATAACCAGGTCGACATCGCGGAGCGCGAACCGGCAGCAGCCTATATGGCGAACGCACTAGCAGTGCGCAACATCGCGATGGGCTGCCGCCAAGTGGACGCGTTTCTGGTCCACTATTCCACCGACTATGTGTTTGACGGGACAAAGGGCAGTCCGTATACCGAAGCGGACCTACCTCATCCGATCGGCGCCTATGCGGTTTCAAAGCTTGCCGGCGAATTGTACGCGCAAGCGTATCTCGATAACCCTCTGATTTTGCGTACCTCAGGCGTGTTCGGGCCTGGTGGTTTATTTACCCCGCGCGGAAATTTCCCCGAACTGATGTTGCGCCTCGCTGGCAGCGGCAATCCGATCCGCGTGGTCGAGGATCACTTCGCTTCGCCAACGTACGCGCCCGCGATGGCATCGCGTACCGCCGATATGGTCGAGAAACGCTTGGGCGGCGTTTATCATATGGGCGGCGGCGAACCGATCTCCTGGTACAGCTACGCGCGTATGATCTTCGACGAGGCCGGGCTCAATCCACCGCTGCAACCAACGGATGAACGCGAATATCGGACAGCCGCGCGCCGGCCGAAATTCTCTGCACTGGATAACGGCAAAATGGAAGCGGCAGGAATCACCCCGATGCCACCGCTGCGCGAAGCGATACGCGATTATTTACAGGCGCGAAAGCACGTCACTGCCCATCGTTCGGCGTAGCGTAGTAGCCGCTGCGAGCCTGCACCTTGTAATCCTTCTCCGCCGTTTTAATTTCGATATGACGAAATGTGCCATCGCGCTTGTCATTGGTCGGTGTGTAGCCAATGGAATATTGGTTCCGCATCTCGTCTTGCAGTTCCTTAAACACATCCGTTAGGGTGTGCTTGCGATCCACTACAAACACGTGGCCGCCGGTTTCGTCCGACATCTTGCGAAGTTCACTCTCGCCGCCACCGCCGCCAAGCATGCCGGCTCGCAGGTAGAACATGTGATCCACGTAGTAGATGCTGTAGATGATCGCGTTTGCGCGCTGTGCCGACTCAATGGCGTCGTGGATCTTGTAGTAACTGCCCTGATCGTCGCCGTCGGTGATGAGCACTACGGCTTTGCGGCCCACTTCGCTCTTTAACTTTTCGTTGTCGGCCAAATAAATCGCGTCGTACAGCAGCGTGCCCTTGGGCGTTCCTATCTGCGGAACGGCTCCCGGGTTGCCGATGGGACCACCGCCATAAATCACCCCTGACCCGTCGCCCTGCAAGCCATTCAATGCCGAGCGCAAAAGCCGCGGCGAATTGGTATAGTCCTGCAGCAAATCCGTCGTCTTGCCGAATGAAATGAGGAACGCTTCGTCTTTGGGCCGGATGACGCTCGAAAAGAACTGGGATGCGGCACTCTGTTCGATGCCAATGAGGTTTCCTTGGCTGGCGCTAATGTCGATCAGCAGCCCCAGTGTCAGCGGCAAGTCGTTTTCACGCGAGAACTGTTTGATGGTTTGTTCTTTGCCGTCCTCGAAGATCCTGAAATCGTCCTTGGTCAAGTTCGGAATCAGAGCGCCGCCTTTTTTCGCCCGCACCGCAAACAGCACGTTGACCAAGTCCACGTTCACGGACAAGGTGGTCGGCTGGTTTTCTTGCGAGGCCTGATCCTGTGCTGGCGTGGGGCCTGGGTTTTCCTGGGCGTTAAGCCGGGTCCCCGCAGCCATGAGGGCTAGACTGGCAATGGCCAGAATTCCAGCAAATCGATACTTCGCTAATCGGTACATCTTGGATATGATTATCGTCTAATTCGTCAATGAAAGCGGCAATCCGGCACCTCACCCAGTCCGACCCCATTCTTGCCCAGATTATTGGGCAAGTCGGGCCATTTTTGTTCAGCGTCCGGAAACCTACGTTCGAGACGCTGGCTCGTTCCATTACGTTCCAACAGCTCAGCGGGAAAGCGGCCAAAACGATCTTCGACCGAGTACGGAAAGCCACGGGACGGCGCTTTACCCCGACGGCATTCCTTAAATTGACCCCGGAACAATTGCGCGCCTGCGGCCTGTCCCGGCAGAAAATCGCTTCCTTGACGGACTTGGCGGAGCGGACAGTTCGTAAGGAGATCGACTTCCGCAAGCTCCCATTGATGACGGACGAGGAGGTGATTGGACAACTCTCGCAAGTCCGCGGCGTGGGCGTTTGGACGGCGCAAATGTTCCTGATCTTCGCGCTAGAACGCCTGGACGTGATGCCTACTGGCGACCTGGGCATCCGCAACGCGGTTCAAAGAGCATACGGACTAACCACCGTTCCGAAGCCAGCCGATCTATTGGAACTTTGCGAGAAATGGCGGCCGTATTGTTCGGTCGCAAGCTGGTATTTGTGGCGCAGTTTGGACGGGCCGGCGGCGCTGTAGTGG
>JBARMQ010000592.1:0-4480 GCA_049802535.1 Bryobacteraceae bacterium
GCCTTAAACCCAGGGTGAGTAATGCGCAGATCATAATCGGCGGGTACCAGGTCGGGGAAAATGAACACGCCATTATCGGTCGTTTGATACTGGCGAACTTGTTTGGAGATTTCGTTGGTCAGATCGACCTGCGCGCCAGCCACCAGAGCGCCAGCCGAATCGACGACCGTTCCCGTAAGGGAACCGGTTACGGTTTGAGCATCTGCTCTTGGCATCACCGCCGCGAGCATAAGAAACGTTAGAACTGAAGCAACAGAAATGGTCCTCATAGACCCACCTTTCCGAACGTGGTTGACAAAATTCTGAACGCAACAGCAGTCGCCTGCTACTGATTTACCGATTGCCACACACAAAGACACTCCCGGCCAAGGCGCGAACTCAGGAATCAATAACGCCGCGCAAGCTCCCAGGCCACGAGGGGATTGATAAGACCGAACTGGTAAACGCAACCGTTTGGAATCGACACGAGCTTCTCCCCTTTTTGAAACGATTCAACAAAAGTGTGTCTGAATAACTATCACACCCGCTTGCGCGTTGTCAAATGTTAAGGCGAGGAATTCTAAATGCCACGTAATCTTGGAAACGATTGAGATATAGGGCGAACTTGAGCGATACTTGAATCGCAGGCTATGGTGAAGTAATTCAGTGAGATCGACTCTACCGGTCCTTCTTTTCATAGTCTCGGTGCCTCTATCCGCGTGGAGCGGTCAGGCTACCAGTCTCCGTGCGAAACAACCGGCTCAGCCCACTTTCAAAAAGGGTCTAGCACCGATTGCCAAGCCGTCCTCCCCCCTTGCGCACCGCGCCTACCGTCACGGTACCTATAAAAAAATCAACGCGCTGCAAACCGTTAAAGTGACCTCGCTTTCGACAAGAAAGGCGTCATTGCGACGGGCCACCGCGCCCGCTGTCTCGCCCGCATTGCGCGCGGCCGCATACACCCTGGTATCGGAGCGAATGAGTTCGTCCCCGAATCGGTTCGACTCCACGGCGTCGCTACGACCGTTCTTCGATCGTCTCAGTCAGAGTACGCATCCAATCGCCCCCCGCCAGACGTCTGAGGTCCCTGGGGAAATAAGTCAGAGCGATGCAACTCAGATTGGGACAAGCGTGACCGACGATGCGCAAGCAGCCCTGGCTAGCCAAACCGTTCAAACTGCCCCCACGACAGTCGTGGCGCCCGATGCCGATCACTCCATCCATATCCTGCAGTACGGCGATTCACACACCGCTTCCGATGACTGGGTGGAATCGATGCGTGATGTTTTTCAAAGCCGCTATGGTGATGGCGGTCCCGGATTCACAATGGCCGGCCATCCGTTCAGGGGCTATCGACGCTTTGATATTCGCGGAGCGAGTTCACCGGGTTGGGTGACGCAAGGCACCGTGGGTCATGCAGGCGATGACGCCGACGGATTGAGCGGAGTGAGTATGACCGCGAACCGTCCGGGGGAGACGCTCTCGCTCACAACCTCCGGCGACATTTTGGAGCTTTATTATTTGCGTCAGCCCGGAGGCGGATCGTTCACGGTGGAAGAAGACGGATTGCAGGTGGAGACAGTCGACTCGAATGGCGAGACGACTACCGGCATCTATACGATTCATCCCACGCCGGGTGAGCACACCTACAACGTAAGAACGTTGTCGTCTGCACCGGTGCGGCTGTTCGGGTGGGTCTCCGAGAATCGCAAAGGCGTGACGTGGGAAACCTTAGGCATCAACGGCGCGCAGGCAAGTATGCTGCTGAATTGGAACCAGGTGCTGTGGACGCAGCAGATTCGACGCCGTGACCCGGCGTTAGTGGTAATCGCCTATGGCACCAATGAAGCGCTTAGCCCTGGCTGGACGGCAGAAGAATACCGCGCTACTTTGCTGCGGTTGATCGCGCAATTTCGTCAAGCCGTTCCAAATGCATCGCTTTTGCTGGTGGGACCGCCCGATTGCGGCCGCTTGCACTCGTTCCCGCACCTCGGCGATGTCATCGATATTCAACGCGAGGTTGCTCGTGAGACAGGCATCGCATTCTGGGATTGGCGGCATCATATGGGCGGCCCTGGCGCCACTCATATGTGGGTTCGGGCTGGGCTATCCCAACCGGATTACACGCACCTTACCGGAGATGGCTATAAGCTGCTAGGTCAAACGTTAGCGAGCGAGATTGATCTCGAATACCATCGCTATCTAAATCAGCCAGTCGCGGACGCGCTTCCCGTTCGGACCGCCGCCTTCGTGCAATGAATCATCACAATCAATGAGCAACCAGGAGAAGATCATTGCAATCATCAAGCAGGTATCTGGAAAGGACAGCGTGCCCGCTGCGGACGAATCGCTGTTTGAATCCGGTTACCTGGACTCGTTCGCCCTACCCGATATGGTGAGTGCCATCGAGTCTGAGTTCGGCATCGCCATTCCCGACTCCGATTTGACGCCGCGCAAATTCGACTCGATTACTCGCATCGAGAGCTACATCGAAGCAAGGAGCTAACGATTTGGCTTCGCTTTCCGGCTTCGGGCTCTATGTGCCCGAGCGCAGTATGAGCAACGCGGAGCTGGCCGCGACGCTCGATTGCACGCCTGAATGGATCTACGAAGTCTCGGGCATTGAAGAACGCCGCGTTGCCGACGGCAGCCAGACGGTGGAAGACTTGGCAGTCCTCGCGTCGCGAGATTGCCTCAGTAAATCGAACTTTGAGCCGGCCCAAATTGGCATGGTTATGGTTTCGAGCGGATCGAGCCGGCGCCGCTTTCCTGGGCCGGCCGCGAGCGTCGGCAAGCAATTAGGAATATCAGGCATTCCCTGCATCGATATCCCCCTCGCTAGCGCCGGCTCGCTGTTTGGCCTGGCATTGGCGAGTCAGTTGACTCAGCTGTATGGCAATGTTCTTGTCGTCGCTTCCGAAAAGATGTCAGAAATCGCGCGTCGTGAGCCGCTTGACAAAAATGTGGCGATCCTCTTCGGGGATGGCGCGGGAGCGTGTCTGGTCAGCCGCGATTCGGGCCGCTTACATATCGTTGACTCGGTACTGCACAGTGACGGAGCCTTTGCTGACGATTTGCAATTGGACCTACCCGGCCGACTAACGATGAACGGCCTGACCGTCATCATGCAAGCGTCTCGAAAGCTGCCGGGTGTAATTCAAGAGCTACTGAAAAGACAACAAACTCACTCAACTCAGGTTAGGGCATTTTTGATGCATCAAGCGAATCAAAACCTCATTGACCGCGTTGCCAAGGCGCTAAGCGTCCCCAGTTCCTCTTTCTTTTCCAATATCGCCAGATTCGGCAATACGTCGTCGGCATCGATGCTTATTGCCGCGGCCGAATATGTCGAGAAGCACGCGATCGACCCCGGTGAAAAGATCGTTTTCGCGGCCTTCGGCGCCGGCTTTCATTGGGGCGCTCTCCTAGCTGAGAGCGCTCCCTAAACGCGATCGGCTACTTACTTCCAGCGCATAGTGCGAAGGCCTGTAAACGCGTGATACGAACCCAAGAAAACTGCCGCGTTGATCATGGAAAAGTAATAGGGCAGCATTAAGAATTTTGGGCGCAAGCGAGCGAACGAACCCGTTGCCGCAAGGGCGTAAAAGCAGATCTGCGCGGCCAGAAGAGCCTGGTAGAAGGGTAAGCGCAGCAGAAATAAGTTCGCGATGAATGCGGCGATCATCGCGAATGGAACAGCCAGCCGCAACACCTTACGAGCAAAGAAGAAGAATAAAGGGAAAGGGCGGAGCGGGCGCAGCAGCGGTTTGATTTCCCGTAATTGTTGAAAATTGCCTGCCATGATCCGCACGCGCCGGCCAAAGCCTGTCATTTCCTGAGCCTCTTCGCGGATGACAGCTTCCGGTTCGTACACGGCGCGCCATCCTTGCGCGATCACGGACGCATGAATGATGTAATCGTCATTGATTGTGCCGGCGGGTGGGTAGGGGTACAATTTTGCGCGAATGGCATGTAAGTGGCCGTGCCCTCCCACTGTCGAAGAGAGCTCAGATTCCTGAGTTTTCAGAAAGGTTTCATACTTCCAGTAGATATCCTCCGATCCGCCGATCTTAACTTCGTTAGGCTTAATAACGGTGTATTTTCCACTGACCGATCCGACGCGCGAATCGCCGAAGTTACGGATCAACAGGCGCAGGGCATCCGGGTTGAGTATGGCGCTTGCATCGGAAAATACTATAATTTCGCCCTTGCATTCCGCAACCGCGGCATTCAGAGTAAGAATCTTCCCGCGGTTTACAGGAAAGTCCAATACCCTGATTCGTTTAGCCTCGCCGCAAGCGACCGCTGCCTCCTGCGCCAGTCGTGGAGTGTCGTCTTTGCACCCGTCGCAAGCGATGACAATCTCCAACTGACCGGCCGGATAGTCGAGCGCGAGCGAATTATAGATCTTCCGGACGATGTTCGAACTTTCGTTGTAAGCCGGAACGATCAGGGAAAGAAAAGGGGTAATTTCTCGCTTGGCGACCCCGTTATGTACAAT
>JBARMQ010000593.1:0-8352 GCA_049802535.1 Bryobacteraceae bacterium
CGGCAGCACACGTTTTACAGTTGCACGGAATGCGTTTGTCGATCCGATCTTGGAGTCCTGGGAATGAGTCATGTAAGGCGTCGACATCTGCCGCGATAACGTTGAGAAGCGCCTTGTGTTCTGGTCCGCGAGCACGTAATTCGATCTCGTTTCCGCTTGGCAGCACCTGCACTAATACCGCCGTCGAGTCGCGTTCAAACAGGATGCCGGTAATCCAAGCCATTTCCGGCCTGCGCACGAAACGATGCAGCCTAACGGTGAGACGGCTCACGATGCCCTTCGGCAAAAAATCGTAGCGATAGCGCAATGTCAGATCTTCTGGTTGTGGCCAATTGGCGAGTTCCGTTGGTTTGGCTGGCGGCAATAACTGAGTTGCGAGCCACGTGGGCGGATTACTGTCTCGCAGTTCATAGCAGAGTTCGAAGCGCTTCATCAGCGCCAGCAGTTCAGGATGCATGTCGGCATACAGCGAGTCTCGCCAAAGCCGCTCGCAATCGGCTCCGGTGAAGCGGCCGAATTTCCTCTTCACGGTTTCGTCGTCGAGGATGCGGAATACGGCTTCGGTAGCCCATTGATTTTGCAGAATGACCGTACGGCTCAGCAACGGATCGTCTTGGAAGTGCAGGAAAACACCGAGGTCGTGGAAATAGCGGCTCAGGTGCAGCGCCTTAGCTCGATCAAATGACAGGTGCCGGCGATAAATGCTGAAATATTCCTCGTGCGAGATGTAGGGCGCTTCGTTCGCGCGAGCTTCAATGTCCGCGCGCACTTTGATCCAACGAGCCGGTAACTCCTCTCCGACGTGACTAAGATTGCGAGCGAAGAACTCAACAGCACTACCGATCTGGCTTGTGGCGTCATGGCGCTCCAGATTGCCCGCATATCGTTCTTTCACGTTGTCAAATCGGCCTTTAATACCCGCGAGGTCAATAACCTTGCTTCGACCACCTTTCTCGTTTTGAAAGATCAGCACCGGGCTGTGGCCGCCGAATACGTCAATCAATTCCAACCAATACTTGAATCCGTCATCCGAAACGGATTTGTGGTCCTTGCGAGTGTCGTCCACAAGCACATAGAGCGATCGGTGCGTCAAAAAGAACTGGTGGGTTGCGTGATAGATCTCCTGTCCGCCGAAATCCCAGACGTTCAGGCGAAAGGTTCTTCCGTTGCTCAGTGGAAAATCGTGTCGATAGATGGAAATTCCTTTGGTCGTTTCACGCTCAGAGGGCAGCGGTTGTTCCTGTTGGTACAGACGACGGAGCAGACTGGTCTTCCCCGCCCCGCCCTCGCCGACGATCAGCATCTTGGCTTCGTAAAGATGGTCGACGCCTGACTGCCGCTCGGCAAAGTAGTTGAGGATGGCCTCCTTTCCCTGCTTCACAATTTCGGGAGGCGGGCTCGTTAGCGGGCAGCCTTTAAGGTGAATCCCTGCCGTCCATCCCCTGTCTTCCCAATGGACTGGGCAGTCTCTTTGGATGTGGGGCAGCAGCGGCATCAGGTCGCTCACCTGCGTAATCCTGGCGTCGATTCTTTGGAGAGCGGAGAGGCCGCTCAGCGGCGTCAGATCGCTGACCGGCGTGCTCCAAGCATCAAGCGTTTGCAGAGCAGAGAGGCCACTCAATGGTGTCAAGTCGCTCACCGGCGTGCGTGAGACATCAAGCGTTTGCAGAGCGGAGAGGCCGCTTAGTGGCGTCAGGTCGCCGACTTGGGTGCGTGAGACATAAAGCTCTTTGAGAGCAGAGGCGTTTCTTAGCGGCGCCAGGTCACTCGCCGACGTGCGCGAGATGTTTAGCCTTTGGAGAGCGGAGAGGCCACTCAGCGGCGTCAAGTCGTTCACCTGCGTGCGCGAGACATTTAATGTTTGGAGAGCGAGGAGGTCCCTCAGCGGTGTCAAGTCACTGACCTGCGTGTCGAAAACCCGAAGCGTTTCAAGAGCCGATAGGCCGCTCAGGGGCGTCAGGCAGCTGACCCGCGTGCTCGAGAGACTTAGCGTTTGGAGAGTGGAGAGGTCCGTCAGCGGCGCCAGATCGCTGACCGGCGTATTCGAAACATCGAGCGTTCGGAGAACCGGAAGGCCGCTCAGTGGCGTCAGATCGCTCACCGGCGTGCCCGAGGCATAAAGCGTTTGGAGAGCGGAGAGTCCCCTAAGCGGGGTCAAATCGCCGACCTGCGTCTCCGAGACGATCAGTGCTTGGAGAGCAAGGCCGCTCAGTGGCGTCAAATCGCTCACCGGCGTGCCCGAAGCATAAAGCGTTTGGAGAGCGGAGAGTCCCCTCAGCGGGGTTAAATCGCTGACCTGGGTGTTCGGAAAGCAAAGCGTTTGGAGGGCGAAGAGTCCGCTTAGCGGAGTCAGGTCACTGACTTGTGTGTTCGAGACGTAAAGCGTTTGGAGGCCAGAGAGGCCGCTCAGCGCCGTCAAGTCGCTCACTTGCGTGTTAGAGACAATTAGCGATTGGAGAGAGGAAAGGCCACTTAGAGGCGCAAGGTTTGCAACCTCTTCCAAGACGAGCGAGCGTAGATTATTGAGCCGGCTCAACGGCGTGAGATCGACAAGACATACGTTCTTGTCGCCGGCATTTTGGCTACTCAGTCTTCGCCAGGTAGAAACATCCCATTCGAACCACACGCTTGCGAACGACAGTGCCTCTAACCACACCAGTTCCCCGACTTCTTCCGGCACTTCGCTGAGGCCGCAATTGCCGAGATCGAGTGAGATCGCTCGGGTGCGCTTGTTCTCAGCTATGAGGTGTTGGGCAAGTTCGGACATCGGTCATCGATCGCAGCGCATCCGAATCAGTGTAAACCGGATTTACAGCGATTGGTTCAAAAGTTTGCCCAGCCGCAGGCCGGCCTTGGCCAGTTGCATCCGGATGATGGGCTTCATGTCATTGAGATAGAGGCTATCGATTTGCGGGCGGAAGTTGACGATATCGGGTGGAGCTTCGTGGCAGTTCTCCGGAAAGATGGGCGGCTCGGTCGGAATGTGCAGCCTGCCGTACACAACGCGCTTGGCGAGCAAGTGCGATTCCCACACCCAATCATCCTGATTGCCGCTCAAAATCGCGGTCCGGTCGGCAGGCTGCATGTCGGCTAGCTCGTGCGCTTCGAGGTCGGCGGCGAAGGCCCGGTCACTTGAAGTCATCACCGAGATCAGCCCGCCGTCCCATAGAGCGTGAAGATTTCGCGCCGTGTCGATGGGAGGATCGAGACGCTCGCAATTGCCGCCCAGATCGGCGTCGGAAATCGTATGCAGTGGCTGATGAATATCCCCCACAAAATGAACTAGATAGCGCAGAGAATCTAATTCACTCCATTGAAGATTAGGGGCGCCGTTTGAGCTCAATCGCGCCGCGAAGATTGCAATCCGTGCGGGGGCGCAGTTCTCGTACGGGCAACGTTTGGGAATATCGGAGCGCTGATCTTGCAGAGTTAGATCGATATAGTGCCATTCGCCTGTTTTGGTTTCCGCCTTGGTCTCGTCTGCCCAGGTCGAGGCCTTGGCCATGGCGTCGGATATCGCTTCAGGGTTGTCCTCTACATTCAGGATTCGGGCCAATCGCGTCCGGGCAGCGGGTGTCAGCTGGGTTACTGCGATCCGCGCAACCGTTTGATGACCAATCTCCCACCAGGAATAGGCGGGGGAAGGGATAACGATGCAGATCGTCAGGCAGAGACTCAGAAGGCGGCGCATGGCAGTGACTTTCTTTACTGTAGCGGATCGGAAACGCGAGTAAAGCTTAGCAATTGACACTCATATAATTGCATTTGATTGCGCTCATATGATACATTCTTATTCGAGGCAGTTTAATTCCCATGGACTTCAATCGGCTGACCGAAAAATCGCAAGAAGCGATTCGGCAGGCGCAAACGACGGCACAACGTTTCGGTAATCAGCAGGTCGACATAGAGCACCTGCTGGTGGCGATGCTCGAACAGGAGAGCGGACTGGCGCCCTCCATCTTATTGAAGGCGGACATTCCGCTTGAGCCGCTGCACAAGCGCCTGATGCAGGAAATTGAGAAGCTACCAAAGGTCACGGGCGGAGCGACGGGCGCGGACCAGATTTATGTGACCAACCGGCTGTCGCGTTTGCTGGCGGCGGCGGAGGAGCAGACAAAACGCCTGAAGGACGACTACGTCTCGATTGAGCATTTACTGCTCGCGACGGCGGAGGATCAAGGCACGGCCGGCAAGCTGCTGCGCGAATTTGGGCTGACACGGGATCGCCTGATGAAGGCTTTGGTCGATGTGCGCGGCAACCAGCGAGTGACCACCCAAAATCCGGAGAACACCTACGAGGCGTTGCAGAAATATGGACGCGACCTGACGGACGCGGCCAGCAAGGGCAAATTGGATCCGGTGATCGGCCGCGACGAAGAGATACGGCGCGTGGTTCAAGTGCTTTCGCGGCGGACCAAGAACAATCCCGTCTTGATTGGCGAGCCTGGCGTCGGAAAGACCGCCATTGTCGAAGGACTCGCCCAGCGCATTGTCCGTGGAGACGTTCCAGAAGGTCTAAAGGAAAAGAAAGTCGTTGCGCTGGATATGGGAGCGCTCATCGCCGGAGCCAAGTTCCGCGGCGAATTTGAAGAGCGTTTGAAAGCGGTTCTCAAAGAAGTGGAATCGTCTGAGGGCCGCATCATTCTGTTTATCGATGAACTCCATACCGTTGTGGGCGCCGGTAAAACGGAAGGTTCGATGGACGCGGGTAATTTGCTGAAGCCGATGCTCGCGCGAGGCGAATTGCATTGCATCGGAGCGACGACGCTCGACGAGTATCGGAAGTACATCGAGAAGGACGCGGCGCTGGAGCGGCGGTTCCAGACGGTATTTGTCGATCAGCCGACGGTGGAAGACACCATCTCGATTCTTCGTGGCTTGCGGGAGCGGTACGAGATGCACCACGGTGTTCGTATCAAAGATACGGCGCTCGTCGGTGCTGCGGTCTTGTCGAACCGCTATATCACCGATCGTTTCCTGCCCGACAAGGCAATCGATCTCGTCGATGAAGCGGCTGCGAAGTTGCGTACCGAGATCGACTCGATGCCAGGTGAGTTAGACGAATTGCTGCGGCGAACGATGCAGCTCGAGATCGAGCGCGAGGCTTTGAAGAAAGAGAGCGACGCGGTTTCGAAGGAGCGGCTACACGGCATTGAGAAGGAACTGGCAGAGCTGAAGACGTCGGCGGCTGCTTTGCAGGCGCAATGGCAGACCGAAAAGGAAGGCGTCAATCGGGTTCGAGCGTTACGAGAACGGATTGACCAAGTGAAGATCGAAATCGGGCAGGCCGAGCGGGCCTATGACCTGAATAAAGCGGCTGAATTGAAGTACGGGCAATTGACCGGCCTCGAGCGCCAGCTTGGTTCCGAAGAAGAGCGCGTAGCGGCACGGCACGGCGGCATGCGTCTCTTGAAAGAAGAGGTGGACGAGGAAGACATCGCCGCAGTGGTTAGCCGGTGGACGGGGGTGCCGGTTTCGAAGCTGCTCGAGGGCGAAATGAAGAAGCTGCTGGCGCTGGAAGACGAGTTGCACCAGCGGGTGATCGGTCAAGACGAAGCGGTGTTGGCGGTAGCCGAGGCGGTGATGAGGGCGCGCTCCGGGTTAAAAGATCCAAAACGGCCCATTGGCAGCTTTCTCTTTTTAGGCCCGACGGGCGTCGGCAAGACGGAACTCGCACGGGCGCTCGCCGAATTCTTGTTTGACGATGAACGGGCCATGATCCGCATCGATATGTCGGAGTATCAGGAGAAACATAGCGTGTCGCGTTTAGTGGGCGCGCCTCCCGGATATGTGGGTTATGACGAAGGCGGCCAGTTAACAGAGGCAGTGCGGCGACGGCCTTACTCGGTGATCCTCTTCGACGAAATCGAGAAAGCACATCATGACGTTTTTAATGTTCTGCTGCAAGTGCTGGACGACGGCCGCCTGACCGATGGACAAGGGCACACCGTCGACTTCAAGAACACGATCGTGATTCTGACTTCGAACATTGGCAGCCACAGGATATTGGAATATAAGGGCGCATTTGAAGGCGAAGAGTATCGCCGTATGAAAGACGCCGTGTTGAGCGAGCTTCGAAATGCGTTCCGCCCCGAGTTTTTAAATCGGCTGGACGAGATTATCGTGTTCCATTCCTTGAGCGAGGAGCACCTGAAGCAAATCGTAGAAATACAGCTCTCTGGGCTGCGTAAGCGGTTGGAGGAACGCCATATAAAGCTGGAGCTGACTGATAGCGCCAGAACCCGGCTAGTACGAAGTGGGTACGATGCCAGTTATGGCGCGAGGCCGTTGAAGCGGGCGATTCAGCGGGAAATCGAGACGAAGCTAGCCAAGTTGATCTTGGCCGGCGAGGTAAAAGACGGGGAGACCATTCATATTGATACGGATTCGAGTGGTTCCGGTCTCACTTTTAAGGCGCAGAAGAATTCAGCGCCCGAGGTTGCTGTGGTATGAGCGGGATTTTGTTAAGCACAGCACAATATGATGACCCAGGTAAATCGAAATTTCATCTAGCGCGTCAAATAAATTGAAAGCGGCTGAACTTTGGGCGCCGCCACAAGAGAAAGGATCTTGTAGGAAATGTCAAATACGATGCAGTTTCGCCGCTCCACAGCGATTTTAACGCTGGTAGCGGCTTCGATTGGAGGCGGCCTTGTGGCGGCGCTCGCCGTTGCGACGCATGCCGGATCGCCAGTATATGTTACGGCAAAGGCTGATAACAGCCCATCCAACGCAAAGGTGGCATCGCTGTCGAGCTCGTTTGCCGATGTCATTGAGAAGGCGACGCCTTCGATTGTTCATATCGAGTCGACGCAGATCATTAAGGCGTCGTCACAGCAGCAGGGCGAGAGTCCATTTGCGGCCGATCCGTTTTTCCGCCAGTTTTTCGGCGGCAATGGACAACAGATGCAGCGGCCGCGCGATCAACGCGAGTCGGGCATTGGCTCTGGCGTAATCGTTAGCGCGGATGGCTACATTCTGACCAATAACCACGTGGTTGCCAAGGCTTCGTCAGTGATGGTGACCCTGCTAGACAAGCGTGTGTTTAAAGCGAAGGTCATTGGCACCGACCCGCAGACAGACGTCGCCGTGATTAAGATCAACGCAGGTGGTCTCCCTGCGCTGCCCTTAGGCAATTCAGATGGAGCGCGAGTAGGAGACATCGTATTTGCCATCGGTAATCCGTTCAACTTCGACGACACAGTAACGATGGGCATCGTCAGCGCCAAGGGCCGTAATTTGGAAGGCCAAGGCCACCTACAAGATTTCATCCAAACGGATGCCGCGATCAATCCCGGCAATTCGGGAGGTGCTCTGATTAATGCGCAAGGCAAAATGATCGCCATGAACACGGCGATTATTGCTGGTAATTCAGGCATGGGCGGCGAGGGCGGCAATGTCGGTATCGGCTTTGCGGTGCCGGTTAACATGGCGCGCCAAGTAATGGATCAACTAATCAAGAGCGGCAAAGTATCGCGAGGCTATATCGGCGTGACGCTAGAAGCGATCAAGCCGGATCTGGCCAGCCAATTAGGTTTGCCGAATACCAACGGCGCAGTGGTTACGGAAGTAACGCCGGGTGAACCAGGCGCCAAGGCAGGCTTGCAACAGTACGATGTCATCACCGCCATCGATGGCAGCAAGGTGCAGGATTCCAGCGATTTGACCTTCAAAGTGACCGCGCACGCTCCTGGCGACACGGTCAGCTTGGACGTGATTCGCAACGGCAAGCCGATCAAAGTGAATGTGACTTTGGGTTTGCGGCCGACAGCGGTTGATTTCGCACAGCGCGTCAACAACGGTCCGAGCGACAACGGCAACTCCGGCGACGATAGCGGCAAGTCCACGTCGTACGGAATCAGCGTTCAACCCATTACTCCGGAAGTCGCGCAACAGGTTGGCATTCCGGCGGCAACGCGTGGCGTCGTAGTGACCGACATTGATCCGGACAGCCCTGCGGCGGATCCGAACAAAGGTATCGGCCAGGGTTCGGTCATCGTGGCCGTGAACAAACAGCCCGTGAACAACATTAGCGACTTCAAACGCTTGATGAGCCAAGCGAATGGAAAGCCGGTGCTGTTGACTGTCAACAACGGTGGCAGCATCAATTTCGCGGTTATTGAATCTAAGTAAACAGAGGACGCTCACGGTTAAGGGCCTGGGGCATTCGCTCCAGGCTCTTTTTATTTGGATGAGGCTCAACAAGAAGGACATCGAAATGGGAAAAAACGAATTTCAAATACTACCGGCGCTACCGCTGAAGAACACCATCCTGTTCCCAGGTTTGTTGTTGCCTCTGTCGGTGGGCCGAGAAACTTCACTAAAGGCTGTGGAGGCCGCGTTGAAGACGGA
>JBARMQ010000594.1:0-13629 GCA_049802535.1 Bryobacteraceae bacterium
AAGGGCTTAACGTTGACAGTCAGCGGTGGTTATTTCACAGCGACGATTTCAAAGTGATGCGGCGTTGGCTCGGCGACCCGATGACGTTCGTCTATGACGGCACGCTCTAGCGCATCGGCAGCGGCCATCGCAGGAGCGGTTTGAGGCAGATTGTCGTCTGCGAGGGGAACTTGAATCGTGCGCCAACGCTCATTGTGGATATTGCAATGAGAAACGGTCAGGTCATACACTTTTTTGGCTTGTTCCGTCATGGGAGTCTTGAGGATGGCTAAGTTGACGCCACGCGCAAGTTCGTCATCATTGACAGTGGCCACCGCCGTTCCGTCAATCTTGATGCTGTAAACGCCGCTCTGCAGGCCGGTGACGGTCAATGGCTCTTGATTCAGTGTTTGAGTGACGTCTCCACTCTTCAGAACCAGAGCGACGGGACCACTGCCCCACATTCCTTCCCATTGGTTAAAAGGGAGTGGAAGCGCCGCGTCGATTTCAGTCCAACTGACGGCGTTGCCTTCATTATGTAAGTCCGAAACGCGCGCATACTCGGCTGACTTCAAAGTCGCACTGCCGTCGGAACTCTGTATGGAAACCGAAGCGACCGTGGGCCGCGCTTCCCAGGATTTCAGTAATTGCTCGGCCATGACCAGGTGGCCGGCGAAGCTGGGATGTACACGATCCGGAAGAATCTTACGCGCATCTTCGGGAGCGAGTTCATTGGCGTTCCGGAGCATCGCCGTCATGGGCCGATTGAAGTCGGTTGTTGCCATCCCGTTCTGGGCGGCGTAATTCGCCAACCATTTCGAGAAGCTCAGCATTACCTCGTTGTAGCCGCCTGGGAAATTGGGCAGCCTCGTTACGTCGTCATAAGGCGAAGGCTGGATCAGAGTGATCCGCACCCCGGGGTCTCCGGCCTTCAGCGAGTCGATGATGTGGCGCATGCCATCGAAAAAAGTGCGATCGTTCGCTTCCGTTTCCGCACGATAGAGACCGTCGTTCATACCCAACATGATGGTGACGACAGTAGGCTTATACGGCAGCACGTCACGCTTTAGGCGTTCGTCGATCGGGCCGCCGCCTCCGCCGCTGACCTTATCCCCGCCCCAGCCGGAGTGAACGAAAGAAACTTGCAAATCCGGGTATCGCGTCGCGACATAGGTCTCGGCGATCACGGTATACAGCCGTTGATCTGTGATGCTGTCGCCGTAGAAGACGACGCGGTCGCCATCTTTCAGGCCAAAAGAATCCGCCGCTTGCATCGCGGCCGCTGTGGCCAGAAGTGCGCAAAGGACCAACCCCACGCGACGCATATTAATAACTGCCCGATTGACGCAGCATTCCACCATCGATGAAATATGTCTCGCCGGTAACATATGCTGCCTCATCGGAAGCCAGATAGACGGCTAGCCCGGCGATCTCCTCCGGGCGGCCCCATCTGTTTAGCGGAATTTCGCTCATCAGCGCCTTTTCAAGCTCCGGATGAGCTTCGATATCGGCATCAATCGGCGTATAGACTGCACCGGGACCGATATTGTTCACCGTAATCTTGTCTTTAGCCAACTCTACCGCGATGGTTCTCGTCAGCATTCGGAGTCCGCCTTTGCTGACGCAGTAGGCAGAGTTGGTTGGCATCGGCAGATCCTCATGAACAGACGATATGTTGATGATCCGGCCGCCTTGACCTTGCTTGATCATTTGCCGGGCCGCTGCTTGCGCAACCAGAAAAGGTCCCATCAGGTTAACGGCAAGAATTTTGGTCAGCTCTTCGAATGGATAATCGACGAACGGAAATTTCTTCTCAATCCCGGCATTGTTCACCACAATGTCAATCTTGCCGAAGGCTTTTACCGCGCTGTCGATCAGATTCTGGACCTGATCGGGTTTCGAGATGTCAGCTTCAATGGCAACCGTCTTGCCGCCGAAGCTCTTGATTTCTTCCTCGGTTTTCGTGGGAGTTTCTGGGTTGCCAACGTAATCCACCACGACAGAGGCGCCTTCCCGTGCAAAACGAATGGCGATCGCCTGTCCGATGCCGGTGGCCGCGCCGGTAACAATTGCAACTTTATCTTGTAAACGCATGCGGATCTCCATCCAGTGGAAGGGTTTAGTGACGTCTTGGTTTCGGCCTCAATCGTTTAGCCGAGCGGGCCCCGCCATTTATGATAGAGAAAAAATGCGATGAGCGAACAAGAAAATAATCTACCTTTTGAATGCCACCTGATAGATTGAGCCACGAATGCGTATCAGCTTTGTAGATTGGCTCCTCGCGGATCTCAACTTACCGAAGGGCATCCACTCAAGTCCCGAGTCCGTGCATCCGTGGTGGCGCGTCATGTGTCTTACCGGGGTCGATTACTTTTCAACCCTAGGTTACCAGCCCGGAATCGCATTCCTTGCGGCAGGCGCGCTCTCACCACTTGCCACCTTGACATTGGTCCTTGTCACCTTGTTCGCAGCCCTTCCAGTCTACCGCCGCGTCGCCGAGGAAAGCCCCAATGGGCAGGGAAGCATCTCCATGCTGGAACGATTATTTCCAAAATGGGCCGGGAAAGTCTTCGTCTTGGCTTTACTCGGTTTTGCTACGACCGATTTCATTGTGACGATGACGCTTTCAGCGGCCGACGGCGCCGCCCATTTCATCCAGAATCCACTGACGCCAGACTGGATGAGAAATCAGATGGCCGTTACCATGATCATTCTCTTGATCTTGGGCGGCGTCTTCCTGAAGGGATTTCGGGAGGCAATCCGCCTCGCCGTCATCCTTGTTGCCGCGTACTTGGGACTGACGATGGTTGTAACCCTGGTGGGATTGTGGCACGTACTGTTGCACCCACACCTGTTCGCGGGCTGGATCCATATTCTGAATGTCCAGCACAGTAACCCTTTGGCGATGGTCGGCATCTCGCTTCTCCTCTTTCCAAAGCTGGCGCTGGGATTATCAGGATTCGAGACCGGCGTTGCGGTCATGCCGCTGATCGATGGGCACGATCGGGCCGAGCGCACTCGAAATACAAAGAAACTGCTGGCAACGGCCGCAACAATTATGAGCGTGTTCCTGATCGCCACCAGCTTCGTCACGACGCTTCTGATTGAGCCGCGGCTGTTTCGGGAAGGCGGCCAAGCCAATGGCCGCGCCTTAGCGTATCTGGCCCACAAATATTTGGGCGAAGGCTTCGGAACAGTCTATGACCTCAGCGCAATTCTCATTCTCGGGTTCGCCGGAGCGTCGGCGATGGCTGGTCTATTGAATCTGATTCCACGCTACTTACCTCGCTTTGGAATGGCTCCGGAGTGGGCCAAGGCTTCGCGACCGCTGGTTCTCGTCTTTCTCGCCATTGATTTTGCGGTAACCATTCTGTTCCGGGCGGACGTCGACGCGCAGGGCGGCGCTTACGCCACGGGTGTGCTGGTATTGATTACGTCTGCCTCGGTGGCCGTCACCGTCACGGTTTGGAAAAACAAGCTTCGCTGGCCATTTCTCTTGATCGCTCTCGTCTTTGCCTATACCACCATTGTCAACATCTATGAGCGTCCTGAAGGCCTAAAGATCTCTATGATCTTTATCTTTTCCATCGTGCTGACGTCCCTGGTCTCCCGAGCCATGCGTTCTACCGAACTGAGAATCACTGAAGTAGTTCTGGACGAAACCGTCAACGAATTACTCTCGGAGAGCAACGGTCAAGTCATACGATTGATAGCCCGGAAGCCCCGCATCGAAACGCCGGAGAGTTTAGACCAGGTGGATCGAATCGTTCGGCGCGCCCATAGTCTCAGTGAAGACGAGAACCTATACTTCTTTGAGGTCGAGCGCGGCGATGCGTCCGAATTCACGGAAAGGCTGTGCGTGTCGGGTGAACGGATTGGTGCTCATGTCGTTCTTCACGCACGATGCGCCACGGTGGCCAACTCCATTGCGGCCATGTTAATTCACTTGGAACGAACAACCGGAAGTGTTCCGCACGCCTATTTCAAATGGAACGAAGGCAATCCTGTGGGTAATTTGTTTCGCTTCATTTTTCTCGGCGAGGGAGACACGGCGCCCCTTGTGCACGAAGTGCTTCGCCGCGCGATGCCCGATCCAACTCATCGGCCGATCGTTCACGTCAGCTAAAGCTTAAGGCGCCAACTGACCGGAGAGGCGTCGACGTGGGCCACCAGGGGAGCCGCGGCCCTGCCCGGCGGAGAGTCGCGAGAACGACGTTTTCACCTCACGGCCCATTCTTCAGCGGTAACGTAACATAAGTAATGATCCCAGCGCCTTACCCCGCTTAGGCTCCTCGTTGAGCAGTCCCGGCTTGGAGTTTTTGCACTTATGTGGATAGTTCGTCTCGCCCTCCGAAGACCCTATACCTTTGTCGTCATGTCCGTGTTGATCGCGGTTCTGGGTGGCATCTCCATATTCCAGATGCCTACCGATATCTTTCCGGATATCAGCATCCCCGTGGTCAGTATGATTTGGAATTACGCTGGCATCTCTCCGGAGGAGATGGAGAAACGTATCGTTACCTTGAGCGAGCGCTCGCTCACCACGACGGTAAACGATATTGAACACATCGAATCGCAATCCTATAACGGCGTTGCCATCATTCGCGTCTATTTCCACCCATACGCAAAAATCGAGCTCGCATTAGCCCAGATCAGTTCCATCTCCCAAACCATCCTTCGCCGCATGCCTCCGGGCGTGTATCCGCCGGCCGTCCTCAAGTACACCGCCTCCAGCGTCCCCATTCTGCAAATCGGGCTCAGCAGTCCGACGCTTAGCGAGGCGCAAATTTACGATCTTGGCACCAACTTCATTCGTACTCAGCTTGCTACCGTCCAAGGCGCGTCCTTACCGCTGCCTTACGGCGGCAAAAGCCGGCAGATCATGGTCGATCTTGATCAGAAGGCGCTCTTTGCCAAAGGACTTTCGGCGGCCGATGTCTCGGCTGCGCTGACGTCACAGAATTTGATCTTGCCCGCCGGCACTGCCAAGTTTGGCGATCGCGAATATCTGGTCCGCGTGAATAGCAGTCCGCGCCGGGTCGAAGATCTAAATGCTTTGCCCATCCGGACCGTAAATGGCGCGACTGTCTACATGCGCGACGTGGCCGAAGTGCGCGACGGCTATGCGGTTCAGACCAATGTCGTGCGCATCAATGGCGGCCGCGCGGCACTCCTGACAGTCTTAAAGAATGGCGGCGCATCCACCCTCGACATCGTCGACAATATCCGGAAACAGCTTGAACAGATCAAATTGGGCTTGCCACCGGCGCTTCATCTCAAAGAATTGTTCGATCAATCTTTGTTTGTCCGTGCTGCGATTCAAGGCGTGCTGCGCGAAGGTCTAATCGCCGCCGGCCTTACAGGCTTGATGATTTTGCTGTTCCTCGGAAGCTGGCGCAGCACTCTCATCGTCTGTATTTCCATCCCGCTTTCGATTCTCACTTCCGAAATCGTCCTCGCTCTCACCGGTCAAACAACTAACGTCATGACCCTGGGCGGCCTCGCTCTCGCGGTCGGCATCCTCGTTGACGACGCTACCGTCGAAATTGAAAATATTCACCGTAACATGGGGATGAAAAAGCCCATCACCCGCGCCATCCTCGATGGAGCACAGCAAATCGCCGTTCCGGCCTTTGTCTCTACCCTTGCCATCTGCATTGTCTTCGTTCCCGTGCTGATGTTGACAGGCGCGGCTAAATACCTCTTCACGCCATTGGCCGAAGCAGTCGTTTTCGCAATGCTCGCGTCTTACCTTCTCTCGCGCACTCTCGTCCCAACGATGGTGCACTTCCTGCTCCGGGACGAGGTCAAGCTATATCAACACGGCGAGCACGGCCACGCGACGGGAGGCACCAGCATCTTTTGGCGTGTTCATCACAAGTTCAATCACGGGTTCGAAACCATGCGAGCCGGCTATCGCGATCTTTTGAATGCGGCGCTACATCACCGCGCCGCCGTCTCCGTCTGTTTCGCTCTCTTTGCGGTGGGCTCACTCGGGCTCGCCTTCATCGTAGGCCGCGACTTCTTTCCGTATGTCGATTCCGGCCAAATGCGGCTTCACGTACGCGCGCCCGTCGGTACCCGGATTGAAGAAACCGAGCGAGTGTTCTCGCAGGTCGGAGACGAAATCCGCCGCCAGATTCCCGCGGATCTGGATACCGTCGTCGATAACATTGGCCTGCCCAACGGTGGATTCAACCTTGCCTTTAGCGACTCGTCGGTAATCGGCCCTGCGGATGGCGACATCCTGATTTCTTTAAAGAAAGAACGGCGCATGGGAGCCAGGGCGTATGAACGCTTGCTACGAGATGCTTTGAACCGCCGCTTTCCCGCGGAACTCTTTTATTTCCAGGCGGCGAACATAACCAATCAAATCCTGAATTTTGGCTTGCCCGCCCCCATCGACGTGCAAGTCGTCGGACGCGACCCGCGGAATTACAGTATCGCTGTCGATATCCGCCGGAAGGTTGCCGCTATCCCAGGCGCGGTCGACGTTCATGTTCATCAACAAGTCAACTACCCCGAAGTGGATGTCAATGTCGACCGGATCAAAGCGAATGAGATCGGCCTGACCCAACAAAACGTAAGCCAAAGCTTACTGATTTCGCTCAGCGGCACGTCTCAGATCGCGCCGAACCAATGGCTGAATTTCGATAACGGCGTCAACTACGATGTCGGCATCCAGACACCGCAGTCCCGCATGACGAACATGGACGACCTGGCGAGCACGTCCATATCCAGCGGTAATAGTCCCGTAAACTCCGTCCGAGATACGGGCGCCAACACCTACGGCGCCACTTCCGGCCAAACGCAATTACTCTCCAACCTGGCCGATTTCGGCCGTGCGCAAAGCTACTCCATCATCGATCACTACAACGTCCAGCCGCTCTACGATGTATACGCTAACGTCGAGAACCGCGACTTGGGCGGCGTCGGGGGCGACGTTGAAAAAATCGTCCGTGAAATGAAACCGCACCTGCCTCGATCCACTGTGCTCATGCTTCGCGGTCAGTTGCTGACCATGGAAAATTCGTTTGTGCGCCTCGGCCTCGGCCTGTTGTTCGCCATTCTCCTGGTCTACCTGCTCATGGTGGTCAACTTCCAATCCTGGTTGGACCCCTTCATTATTTTGATGGCTCTCCCCGGAGCCGTTGCTGGAATTCTATGGATGTTGTTTGTCACGCAGACCACTTTGAATGTGCCGTCTTTGATGGGCGCCATTATGTGCATTGGCGTCGCTACGGCCAATAGCATTCTGTTGGTTACGTTTGCCAATGATGAACGGATCGATGGCAAGAACGCCATCGAAGCCGCGCTGTCTGCCGGCCACACACGCATCCGGCCAGTCATTATGACCGCGACAGCAATGATTATCGGTATGCTCCCCATGTCCCTTGGCCTGGGAGAAGGTGGAGAACAGAACGCTCCTCTGGGCCGGGCGGTGATAGGAGGACTGTTGCTCGCCACCTTCACCACCCTTGTCTTCGTGCCTATTATGTACAGCTATCTTAGAAAGACGCCGCCCCTTGCGGTCGCGGAAGAGATCGATGAAGAAGCGCACGAAGGCGAAACGGTCTAACGGAAATACATGGAAGATACAGAACACATAGTCACCGATCGCCCGGTACACAAACTCGTCATCCAAGGTCCGCGCCACGTTTCCAATGGCTCGATCAAACTGCTCGGGGTTTTGGCGATTCTATTGTTCGCCGGCATATTCGTGCTGGGCTACCTGCCGCGGATCGAGCGGGAGCGCCTGATTTCCCAACAGGCGCATGCGGAAGCCGTTGCATTGCCGGTAGTCAATGTGGTGCGCGCGAAAAAGGCATCGCCGATCTCGCATCTTGACCTGCCTGGAAACGTTCAGGCCATCACAGAAGGACCGATATTTGCCCGTGCAGAAGGATATTTAGTCAAGCGATTCGCCGACATCGGGGACAGAGTCAAAGCCGGTCAACTTCTCGCCGTAATCGATGCGCCCGATCTCGATCAGCAGGTCACTCAGGCGACGGCAACGCTCGACCAGGCCGATGCCGCGCTGGTTCAAGCGCAGGCTAACCTTGAACAGGCCAAAGCGAATGAACATCTGGCGGAAGTAACCAAACATCGGAATGACACGTTAGTGGAACGCGGCGTCCTATCGAAGCAGGAAGGCGACCAATCGACCGCTGTGTTTGGCGCGCAACAAGCGACCGTGCACGCTGCCGACGCCAACATCGTGGCCGCTCGACAGAGCGTGAATGCCGCCGCGGCCAATTTGAAACGGCTCACCGACCTCCAGGGCTATAAAGACGTTCGAGCGCCGTTCGCCGGAGTCATTACGCTTCGCGATGTCGATACCGGAACGCTGATCAACAGCCAGTCCACCATGTTGTACCGGATCGCCCAGTTCGATGTCCTGCGCATTTTCGTCAACGTTCCGCAGTCGTTCTCGGAGCAGTTGCATCCTGGTATGCCGGCGGAGGTTTCCATTCAGGAGCTACCGGGGCGTCACTTCGCAGGCAAAATCACCCGCGTTTCCGGTTCGCTCGATAGCAGTACCCGCACGCTGTTGACGGAAATCCAGGTGCCTAATCCCGAGGGCAAGATCCTCCCGGGTATGTATGCCAACGTCCAGATGGCGGTAAGCCGCACACTGTTGCCGATATTGATCCCGGGCGATGCGATCGTAACCCGGGCCACCGGAGCTTCGATTGCTGTTGTCGATCCGGACGACACTGTGCATTATCATGCGGTCCAACTCGGCCGCGATTATGGGCTCGAAGTCGAGGTAACCTCGGGCTTGCGGGATGGCCAGGAGGTGGTCGTGAATCCTACCGACGATGTCCGCGAAGGCGTCAAAGTTAAACCGCAGTTTTCTCATGAAGGGCCAGCCACCAGCGTGTCCAAAAAGACTCTGGGAGGCGCGCCATAGCGCGATGCGGATTCCAGACGCCGCTGGCAAGCTGTCGATCTACAACTTCTCCAATAACTTCCCGAAGACGATGAAGAGATTCGTTTCACTGCTGGTTGTGTGCCTGGTTGGAAATGTTCCGGCGCTGACGCAAACACCTTCTGTGCCTGGAGCGCCCGACGTGCCTACTCTGTCTACCTCGGGCTCCCGCCTGACTGGTATTTATCGCCCACCGGAGGCCAGTATCGCCCACTTTCAGAACTCTCAGCGGACCTATGACTTGATACGCGCGGGCTCACTGTATCTCTCGTTGCAAGATGCCATTGCGCTCGCGCTTGAGAACAATCTCGATATTCAATTGCAACGCTACACAGTGCCGATCGCCTCGACCGACGTGAAACGGGCGAAGGGCGGCGGCCTTTTACGCGGTCTGGTCTACACCGTCAATGAACTCCCACAAGGAGTGGGCGGCCCCGGAAGTCCGTTGCTGACCACGGTGGGTGGCGCGGCGCCCGCCACACAGATCAGTGCCAATGCGGCCGACTTAGCGGTCATTACCGAATCGCAGAACAGCCTGCTGGTCAACAGCACCATTCCCGCCTCGACCGGACCAGCGATCCCGGTATTCGACCCGTCTCTGTCCGGCTCTGTGGATTACCTGCACACTTCTACGCCGGAGGTCACTGTGGATAGCGAGGGTGTTCCGAACTTCGTCACCGGATCGGAGAACGGCGCCGTGGGATATTCGCAGGGCTTCTCCACCGGAGCATCTGTCAGCGCGTCTTACAACCTAAGTCGCAATGTAACCAATTCTTTAAACTACGACTATAATCCTTTTCTCTCTTCCAGTATCGGCATAACTGTCGATCAGCCGCTCCTCCGCGGCTTTGGTATGGATCTGAATCGGCGCTTCATCCACATCGCGCAAAACCAGGAGCGCATCAGCCGTTTAGTTTTCAACCAGCAACTAATCGACACCATATCGGCGGTCATTCGCCTTTACTGGGACTTGGTCGCTCTCAATTCCGACGTGCGTGTTAAGGAGGAGGCTGTCGCTGCTGCTAAAAGGCTGTATGAAGACAATAAGAGCCAAGTTGAGGTAGGCACTCTTGCGCCTCTCCAATTGACGCAAGCCGCGGCTGAGGTCGGGCGCACCAACCAAGATTTAATTAATTCGAATAGCCTGGTTGCGCAACAGGAATTAATCCTCAAAAACGTATTGACTAAGAGCGGCGCCAGCGATCCGATGCTAGATTCCGTGCATCTCGTGCCTATCGATACGATCGAAGTCCCGCCTTCTGACAACTTGCCGGGCGTTGAGGAATTGATCGCTGAAGCTTTTAGAAATCGGCCGGACCTCGCTCAGTATCAGTTGCAGATCGCGAATTCGAATCTGCAATTGAAAGGATCGAAAAATGAGCTGCTACCGCAATTGGATGTGATCGGTAACGCGACCAATAATGGCTTAGCCGGCACGGTGAATCCTGCCGGACCGGCTCCTACATCTGGCGCGCCATTGGTTGGCGGGACCGGTACGTTATGGGAGCAAATTCTGCAGCGTGACTATCCCACCTATTCGCTTGGTATTCAACTGAACCTGCCGCTACGGAATCGAGTTGCTCAGGCCGATGTAGCGCGAGATGAGTTGCAATTACGGCAGTCGGAAGTGCGCATGCGCCAAGCGCAAAACCAGGTCCGCGTGGAAGTGCAAAATGCGCTGCTCGCCGTGCAGCGGGCGCGTGCCAGTTACAATGCCGCGGTCGAAACACGGAAGCTGCAAGAGGAAGCGTTGGGAGCGGAACGAGAGCGCCTGGCCGTCGGTGAGTCCACCAGTTTCCAGGTGATTCAATTCCAGCGCGATCTTGAACAAGCGAGATCGTCTGAAGTCATCGCTCAGGACGACTATGCGAAGGCGCGGGCCGCCTTGGAGCGGTCGACAGGGCGCACCCTCTCAAGCAATAATGTGTCGATCGATCAAGCCTACACCGGCGTCGTCACAACGCCCCACTCGGCTCTGCCGCCCCCATAGAAGGCGATTAGTCACGAGAGGTAAATGGACCTCCCCTCGCGCGCAGCGCAGGTGTTCTCAAAATTGGCACGGGCGTCTTCGACGATGCTGTCAAGCATCGTGTCTGTGTGCGATGGATCGTGGTGGAATAGGACCAGCTGCTTCACGCCCGCCTCCCGCGCGACACGAGCGCCCTCCACGTGCGTACTATGGCCCCACCCTTTCCGCGCCGGATACTCGTCGGGTGTGTATTGGGCGTCATAAACTAGCAAGTCAGCGCCCTCGGCATATCGGCGCAAAACCCGGTCCAATTCCGGATTTCCATGCTCCAGATCGCTCGCGATCACAACTACCGCCCCATTTGATTCGATGCGATAGCCGCAAGCGCCTTGCGGATGATTGAGCGGGAATGCGCGGACACAAAGGTTGCCGTAGTGAATTGGCTCGCGGGCGATCTGAATAAAGTCCCGGGCAGCGGCCAGTAGCGCAAAGTTGACAGGGAAATACGGAGTAGTCATTTGACCCGTCAGGGTCTCGCGAATCTGCTCCTTCTGTGGGAAAGAGTGAAACGAGATCCTGTTTGCGGGATTGTAGAGGGGCGGAAAGAACGGCAGTCCTTGAATGTGATCCCAATGGAAATGCGTCAGAAAAACTTGAAGGGCCAAGTTCTGGGACGGGAACTCCTCCAGCAACGAGAGACCAAGGTTGCGCACTCCCAGTCCGCCGTCGATGATGATCATCTCGTTGTTCGGCAACCGGACTTCGATACAGGCCGTGTTTCCACCGTAGCCCAGGTTGGCTTGAACAGGTGTCGGTGTCGAGCCTCGCACTCCCCAAAACTTGACTTGCAGACGGAACGGTTCGTCCACGCCGCCTCCTGGATAAAGGTGTTTCTACAGTATCATTCGGCATTCCGCCCGCGATTCTCTAAGTGCGCCAGGGTGCTCATGATACAAATCAAAGTTCTGGAGAGTTCATGAAATCTCGAAGTTTAGGCCTGGCCGGCGGTGCCGCGGTCTTGGTATGTTGGGCGTTTGTGTCGGCCGCCCAACCACCTCCCGTGACGCCTGCGCCGACCACCCCGCCCCCCACCAACCGACCGAATGCGGCAGCAATGCCGGCGGCAAATCCTCCGGCGACTCCGGTACGCCGGCGCCGGAATGACACATATCCCGATTACGACGCTGTGTCTGTGGAGCGAGGGCAGAAAGAATTTGTCTCGACTTGCGGATTCTGTCACGGCAGCAACGCCAAGGGCGGAGAAACAGGCCCCGACTTGTTGCGCTCAGTGGTCGTTTTGGACGATGTGAACGGCAATAAGATCGGCGAAGTCGTCCACAATGGCCGTCCGGCCAAGGGGATGCCTAAGTTTGCCTTGACCGATGCTCAAATTCTGGATATCGCGAACTTCTTGCATAACTCCATCAAGATGGCATCGGAGCGCGGCAGCTATCAGATCTTGAACATCGTGGTCGGCAACCCGCAGGCAGGCCAGACATACTTTGAAGCAAAGTGCGCATCGTGCCACTCGGTCACCGGCGATCTTAAGGGGATCGGCGCAAAATTAGAGCCGGTGGAATTGCAGGACAAGCTCCTGATGCCACGTGAAGGGCGAAGTTTTGGGCCGAGCGGTCCGGTTTCAGAAAAATCGACGGTGACCGTCACCGTGACGCTGCCATCGGGCGACAAGGAAGAAGGCGTACTCACGCACATTGACGATTTTCTCGTTGCCTTAACTACTTCGAAAGGTGAATATCGGTCATTTGCGCGTGACGGTGATGTTCCAAAGGTCGAAGTTCATGATCCGTTAGAACCTCATCTGGAAATGCTCACGCACTACACGGACGACGAGATCCACAATTTGACCGCTTATCTGGTGACACTCAAATGAATCTAATGCGACATATCTCAGCGGGCTACATGCTGGCCCTTCCGATTGCCCTGATATGCCACAGCCTCACAGGCCAAGGATTGAACCCGGAGTTGCTGACCAAGCCGGCGACAAATGCGTGGCCAACGTATAACGGCGATTACTCAGGCCGCCGATTCAGTATCCTGGACCAGATCAATCAGTCCAACATTCGCGGATTATCGCTCGCGTGGGTCTTCCGCGCGAACTCAGGCCCCGGTTTCCGCTCGATCATTGGCGGGGAAGGCCCTATGCCTGAGGCGGGTGCGCCATCTCCCGGCGCGGCATTTGGCGGCGTATCGATCAAGGCGACGCCATTGATGGTAAACGGCATCTTGTACTTCGCGACGCCCGATGATGCCTGGGCCATTGACGCGCATTCGGGCCATGAGCTTTGGCATTATTTCTGGAAGACAACCGGTGGAATCCACATAGGAAACCGCGGCGTCGGCATGTATGACAACTGGATCTATTTTGAGACGCCCGACGATTATCTTGTCTCGCTCGACGCGACCACCGGCAAGGAACGCTGGCATCAGCACATCGCTGACGTTAAGCAAGAATATTTCTCGACCCCAGCGCCCATGGTCATCGGAAATCACGTCCTGATCGGGATTGGAGGCGACTCGCTAGATGTGCCCGGCTTCCTTGAAGCGCGCGATCCCGAGACCGGCGCCGTGCAATGGAAATGGTGGAGCGAACCTCTCAAGAAAGGCGATCCGGGATCTGAGAGTTGGCCAGACGAGTATTCCATGCGCCATGGTGGCGGCATGACCTGGATGCCAGGCACCTACGATCCGGCATTGCACCTCTACTACCTGGGCACGGGCAATCCCAACC
>JBARMQ010000595.1:0-2442 GCA_049802535.1 Bryobacteraceae bacterium
GGTTATATTGCTCGATCACCGCCGCCAAATCTGGAAAGCGAAGAATCATGTTGAGGGAGGACAAAAGTCCAATGAGACAGAACGCTGCGATTGCGAGCAGATCGGGCGTTAGAGTCGCGCTGACCGCCCGGCGCAAGGAAGTTTTCGTGCTACTGGCGGGACGGCCCGTGGATTTCGTCGGCGGTAAAAAGTCGTGCGCCTTCGGTAAAAGGGTCATGGAAAATCCTCTTATCTCGGCCGGCCCCGATGCGGACCATGCCGCAGAGTCAATTGCGCCCCTTAACCTCTCAACGCATGCAATGTAGCGAACGGGAGAAGGCCGTCGCCTCCTCCGATTGGAGGAGGCCACTCCGATTTCCGAGTTCCATTCACAATACCGCCGCTTTTGCCCCCTTTCGCGAGATTCGATCTGACTGGTAGGCTGGTTTGGTCAATGGCACTCGGGAGAGTTGCGGTGTCCGTCCAAGACAGTGAAGTAAATGGGCGCGAGGCGGAATTACTTTCGTCGCTGATCGGCGATATCTACGATACGACTCTCGATAGATCGCTATGGCCGGCCACGCTCAAGAAAATCGCCGCGTTCGTTCAGGGCGAGTCCGCCGCCGTCTTCTGGGACGATGCCGCGGGTGGTGGCGGCGACATTTATTTCGAAGACGGAGGCATCGATCCGACTTACAGAGCTCTCTATTTCGAGAAATTCGTCCATTGCAACCCGATTACGACGCCCCGGTTCTTCGCGCAAACCGAAGTGCCGGTGGCAACAGGCGATCTCGTTCCGTACGATGAGTTCCTCACCACGCGCTTTTACCGGGAATGGGCGCAGCCGCAGGGCCTCGTTGATTTCGCCAGCATTACTTTGGAAAAATCGGCGACGAAATCCGCCATGTTTGGCGTCTTTCGTCACGAGCGGCATGGGTTGGTCGATGAAGAGATGCGCCGGCGCATGCGCCTATTGGGTCCTCATATCCGGCGCGCAGTTCTCATCGCCAAGGTCTTCAACCTCAAGGAGGCCGAAGCGGCGATGTTTTCACAAACGCTCGACGGCCTTCGCGCCGCGATATTTCTCGTCGAGGCAAATGGACGCGTCGTTCACGCGAACTCCGCCGGCCACTTCCTCGTAACCAAGGCCGATGTCTTGCGCGTGGCAGTAGGTAAATTGGTCGCTGTCGAACCTCCGATCGATATAGGTCTGCAGGAAGCCATTCTCGCGGCTTCCAAAGGCGATGCGGCAATCGGTGGAACCGGTATCGCGCTGCCGCTAATCGCGAAAATTGGGAAACCGCATGTTGCCCATGTACTGCCGCTCACGTCCGGCGCGCGCCAAAGAGCGCGCGCAAGTCACACCGCGAGCGCCGCGGTATTCGTACATAGGTCCACAGTAGAAGCTCCATCTCCGCCAGAAATTATCGCCAAGGCTTACAAGCTGACGATGGCGGAGCTCCGGGTCTTGCTTGCCATCGTCGATGTTGGCGGCGTGCCGGAAGTCGCCGAGGTCCTCGGTATCGCCGCAACGACCGTAAAGACTCATCTTGGAAACGTCTTCGCAAAGACCGGCACCAATCGACAAGCCGATCTAGTCAAGCTCGTCGCGGGCTTCTCCAATCCGCTTATGAAATAAGCTGTACCTTTGGGACTTTTCGCAGCTGCATTCTCCGATCATCGGCGGGCGCGGCAGCTTTACCTCTCATAACGGACGAGATGGCAGACGGTCGTAAGGGCAGAAACCTTGTTAGTGCGGAAGCTTGTCGGCGAGAACGTCAATCTTGTGAATTTCCGGGGCTTTGGCAAAGAGGTCGCCCGTCTTGGCCTTTTCCACTAAAGCCGCCGCCACTTTGCCATTTAGGTGCGCATTGCGCCCGGCGTCGTCATCGAATGTATCAAAAATTGCAAACCTGGACGGCCCCTCTTGAATAGCGAACCAAGAAACCGTGCCAACCTCAGCGTTTACCAAGGGTACGGCGGAACGCAAAAAATCTGCCACCTCCTTCTCCTTACCCGGTTTTGCCTCTAGCGGAACATAAAGTGCATATTTGGACATCACTTTCTCCTGCTTTGACAGAGTCCTGTCCGACAATCGGTCGTTTCATCCCTATCTCGCCGCGATGTTGCTTAACCGAGTGAAGCTGCAATGGGTTCCCGAAGAAATGTGAACACCCAACCTCGCTGGCAGATTATGTCGCACGGCTCCGGGGTTTGAACGCACGCTCCGCGCAACTATGTCGGCAAAGATACTGATGAGAGCCGCGGAAACCGAGGGTAACCCACATTGATGGTGGCGGTCGGGATGCACCGCGCTAACGTCTCTTAAGGGGTCAATAGCGCCGGATTGCCCAGGTCCGCGTCATGTTCGCTTGGGCCCTGATAACAGCCGAACTGATGACACTCGGCTACGGCAGAAACGGGTCAGGGAGAGACTCATGCATGGTTGACGCATGTCAATCT
>JBARMQ010000596.1:0-11457 GCA_049802535.1 Bryobacteraceae bacterium
GGGACTGAAGCGCGGCGCAGAATTGGTTCAGGGCAAGGAAATTGCAGGCAAACCGGTTCGCCTGCTGCTCGAGAACATCGATCCAGAGGAGAACAAAAAGTACTACTTGCAGTCGGTCGCGGAGGGATTTGAGATTATCCGCGCTGTGGACCATCCGCAAGTACGGTTTCTATACGACTTTTATCATGAGCAGATCGCCGAGGGGAATCTGATCGAGAAGCTGGAAAAAAACATCGACTACACCGGCCTGGTCCACATTGCGGACGTTCCCGGACGGCATGAACCCGGCACGGGTGAGATCGATTACAACAGCATTTATCGAAAGCTCGCGCAACTAAACTACAACCGTATTGTCGCGATGGAATTCTACCCTGTTGGCGATCCTATTGAGACGTTGCGGCATGCGCGCGAGGTAGCGCTCAACGTAGGCCGCGCATAGCTTTTGAGGAACTCGCGCAAGACGGGCACGGGATCGAGCGTGCCACCCAAAGAAATAGCGAGTTCCTACTTGTGTGGTGGCACGCAGCCCTGCCCTTTGCGCTTTTACGGAACGCGCGCAAGACGGGCACGGGATCGAGCGTGCCACCCGATTTACTAGCGAGTTCCCGCCTTGTGTGGTGGCACGCAGCCGTGCCCTTTGCGCTGCGATTGGGATCGACTATTCCTTGACGGCGAAGATCCGCAATCGCCGGTAGTCCGCTACCCATCGACCATCGCGATAGAGTGCCGGCCGCAGTTCTTCGACGGTCTCTGCGAGAGCTTGCTTGCGTTGCTCAAGCGGCAGGCCTTCGAAGTAGTACCACTTGAATTGGCGAATCCAATTCGCCATCCCGTCCGGACCTTCGAGATCGGTCGGCCTATCGAAAAGCTGTGCGGTACGTACTTCAAGGGCACACGCCTCGAGTAAGGCAGCGTATTCGCCCAGAGCTGGGAAATAGGTTTGAGTGGCGGGTACCTGGCCGCCCGTATATCGTGCCACCGTATCTTCAATCGCAGCGATGATGATTTTGATATTCCCCTTGCCGCCCAATTCGGCAACAAACCGCCCTCCTCGCCGCAGGACGCGTCCAATCGCTCGACCGACTGCTTCGGCATTCAACATCCAATGAAGCGCAGCGTTTGAGAAGACCGCGTCGAACGGCTGCTCGAACTGCATAGCTGCGGCATCTTCTAAGACAAACGAAAGGTTTGGAAAATTTTGCCGCGCTTGGCCAATCATGGCCGGCGACGAGTCAACACCGATTACGGAGGCGCCTCGTTCCGCTATCGCACTTGTCAATTGTCCTGGTCCGCAACCGAGATCGAGAATTCTTTCCCCCGGGTGCGGATCCAGGAGATCGACTAAACTTGCTCCCATTTCCGCAACAAATCCATGCCGGGCTTCGTAGAGTTCTGCGTCCCAATCGACTTTGTCTGCCATATTCCTATGATGACAGCGCGGCCTGGCTCCCGAGGGCTGAGTACGTCTCCGCGATCGGAGAAGCAACGTTGGGTAGCCCTGATAATTCGACGACCGATTGGAGCCGAAGTATCTTGCCAGCGGACCGCCACTATGAGTGCGCACGAACAGGAGCGGATCTCGCTATTTAGAAGAGGACAACAGAGCAAATGACGTCAGCACGCGATCGCGTGGTGGAACCTGGTCCGCTACTTTGAATTCCGGCAAGACTGCCCTCATCCGTTTTATTTCTGAGCGATCAAAGACAACCAAGCCCAACGATGCCAAGCGCCAAGTCGCTGGCGTCCAGCACGCTTGCATTAGACCACCTCTCGTGGGTTCTGAGGAACCGAGAAGCACATGGCCGAGCTCGTGAGCCATCGCGTGCCCAAGAACGACGGACGCGGAGGTGTTCAAGCTCCGCGTCAACGTCTCAACTCGGTCGTAAAAAATGACAACGTGAGCTCCGCGGTGCGCGAATGGTAGGGCTACCCCAAGGCTCCGGGAGCGATTGTTGTTGGGATCCGCCGCATCAATCGAATTACCAGATACGGCCGGTCATTCGGCCGCCGGAACGCTGCGGCGGTCATATCCTACACGAATGCAGAGGGTCTGCTCCGGAAATGTCTCGCGCTCAGTCTTCCCCAATGCGGAACCGGCGAGCACCGCCAGCGTACCAACGAACCATGCAATCTGTAGAGGGCGCGGCCTCCATATTCCGAAGCTTGGCTGTATCTGATCTGCACTTGTCCGTCGAACCTGCTGCAAAGACAGGGGATGAAGCGAACTCAGTTCCCTGTGGAGACACGTTAACGATGCATTCCCGGCAGCGAGAACAGGAACCTCACTTGTGTCAGGGGCCAGCGAAGGATTATGATCCGGGATAGTGGACAGACACTATGCGGGAAGTTGAGCAGCGGCCGGCCGCTTTCCAGTTCGGGGTATTCGAGCTGAATCCGAACACCAGAGAACTGCGAAAGCACGGAATCAAACGAAAATTGCAGCATCAGCCCTTGCAGATTCTGCTGCTTCTCCTTGATCATCCGGGTGAAGTCGTCACGCGGCAGGATATTCAGAAGCGCCTTTGGCCCGAAAATACTTACGTCGATTTCGATAACGCCATCAACAGCGCAGTGCGGAAACTGCGTGACGCATTGGACGATGCGGCGGATAATCCCAGGTTTATCGAGACACTGTCCCGCCGTGGGTATCGGTTCATTGCCCCTGTGAGTGCTCCCGCTGCCTTTGAAGTGGTGAGAAACCCGGCGCGCGACCAGAGCAAACCACATCCTCCAACTTACAAGTGGCGCTGGTGGGCGCTCGCCGCGGCGCTGGTTTTGGTCATCCTGGGTGGAGTCCTCTACAAAACATATCTTGAACAAACACCCGCGACAGCCGACGTTTTGCCGCCCTCCGTTCCGCTTACCAGCTATCCGGGCTTCCAGTGGTCGCCAAGTTTTTCGCCTGACGGGACCAGAGTGGCATTCACCTGGGAAGCGGCTGACAAACGTTTACCGAGCATCTACGCCAAGCTGATCGGACCCGGCGATCCCGTCCGACTCACGGCCGGTGAAGAAAGAGATTTCGCGCCGGCGTGGTCGCCGGATGGGCGCTGGATAGCATTCCTAAGAGTCAAAGGCTCGTTCACCTGCGCTGTCATGTTGATCTCTTCGCTGGGGGGCGGCGGTGCGCGCGAGCTGGCGCTGGTGCAATTGGATCCTTCCAACTTCTATTTCTACGGATGGGGAAACGCGAGTCCACCGTTTCTTGCCTGGTCTCCAGATGGGAGATGGCTTCTCGCACTTGAGCAGAGCGGCACTGTCGGCTTGGCGCCGGAAAGGCGCGTCCGCATCGTACGGATTTCGATCGCAAGCGGAGAGAAGAGCCCGTTCTTGTTGTTGCTCGATAAAGATCGAAAAGGTTCGGCGGAAGTTCCTTTGAATGGGGGCGAGGAATCCTTGAGCGTTTCACCTGACGGGAAGACGCTCGCATTCGTTCACATTATCGATCATCCAAACACGGAAATCTATGTGGTGCCACTTACCGGCGAAATGCTGCCCGCCGCTCCGGCAACACCTCTCCATTTCTCGAACAGTGCTTGTGTAGGAATAGCTTGGGATGCAGATGGGCGTAGCTTGATCGTCTCCTCGAACCGCCGCGGCTCATTCGAACTTTGGCGGGTTCCCGTCAACCCTCCGGCTGCACCTTCGCCGCTCGCGATTAATGACGACCTACCGCTTAGCCCGGCGATATCGAAGACGGGCCAGCACTTAGTGTATACACATTTCATTAACGACTGGAACATCTGGCGGGTTGATCTGACGGGCGGCCATGTCAAGAATGCAGCGTCATTCATCACCTCAAGCAAGGATGAATATCGCGCGAGTTACTCCGCTGACGGAAAGCGAATTGCTTTCGAGTCAAACCGCTCTGGCAATTACCAGGAAGTCTGGGTATCAGACGCCAGTGGTATGGGTGCACAACAGCTTACCTTCGGCAACTCCTGGTCAGGCAGTCCGACGTGGTCGCCCGACGGGACGCGGATTGCTTTCGATGGTCAGGCGGGAGAGAAATGGAGTATTTACGTGATCCCCTCGCAGGGAGGACAACCGATCCGTTTTACATCGGCCCATGGTGCTCAGATACGGCCAAGCTGGTCACATGACGGCCAATGGATTTATTACTGCGCTTCGGGCGATACTGGACCGCAAATCTGGAAGAAGCGCGCGATCGGCGGACCGGAGATCCAGGTCACTAGGCACGGCGGCTGTAATCAGCAGGAATCCCCCGACGGGCGCTATCTTTACTACTTGAACAAGGACAACAGTGCTTTGTGGAGAGTTTCGCTCGCCCGCGGGGGAGACGAAGAAGAATTGGTTCAATTAGAACCTGAAGCCCAGTTTGCGCTCGGTAATCGCGGTGTCTATTTCCTTGACTCGATGTTGGCGACTACATTGAAGCTGATGGATTACAAGACCCACTCGATCAGACTAATTGGCTCTTTGCGTGGGCCGATGATTCACGGCATGACCGTTTCGCCCGATAACCACTGGTTGCTGTGTGCAATGAGCGAGTCGGCCGGCAGCCGTTTGATGCTTGTCGATAACTTCCGTTGAAGTGAGGAGTCAGGGACGAAGCTGCAATACGCACCCTCGCCTTGAGATGAACTCGCTGCATCGGCAGTTGTGCACCCTTCACGTCGATGGATCGCCCGTAACGGCGCAGCGTTTAGGCGTTTGCGTTGCCCCTCACTGGAATCCCGATCAGAGCCGCCTTAGTCATTTTGAATTTGGAGAAAATGACTTGGTACAGACATTCTTTAGGAGTGCTCTCTAAAGACATGTGCGCGCCGATCGTCTGGCTTGAATCGGCCGAGCGAGGCGTTTAGTCGCATAAGGACAGGATAAGCCGCGCCGCGTGCTTCCCGAGCCCAGGGCCTGCCTCACCGTAAGGTCTGAACGTCTTGCATCAGCTTGTGCATGTCGTCGGCGTCAAAGGTCGAGTAGTAGCCACGAATGACGCCCTTCCTGTCGACCAGAATGAATCTGGTGCTATGGTCCATCACGTTAATTAGATCGCCTACTTTGAAGACATCGTGCGCGAGGAGATGTGTCGTTGCGTCACTACCAGTGAGAAACACCCAGTCCGCCGCGGGCCCTCCAAAATGCTTCGCATAGGCATTGAGAACCTTGGGCGTATCGCGATGAGGGTCCACGGAAAACGAAACCAACTGAACATCGGGCTCGCCACGAACCTGCAGTTGCAGATGATGCATTTGCGACGTCATGCGCGGGCACGGACCGGGACAGTTTGTGTAGATAAAGTCCGCAATCCAGACCTTCCCTGCCAACTGTTGGCTATGGAATGTACTCCCGTCTGAAGCCGTCATCGTAAAGACTGGAACCGTGTCGTAAGTCGGTAAGTCACTGCGCCGTTGGCAGGCGGCGCACGCAATCAAAACCAAGATGACGATTGGGAGAAAACCTCGACGTGCAACACTCACGATTGGCCGGGACTCAAGAACAAATAACCAGTTTACTCCTGCTGGCGCGAACGAATTTCTACGGCGCAAGAAAGGGCGAGGAAGAGCCTTATCGGACGCGCATCCGCGGTTTAGTTTACAGGCTTTTGTTCTAATAAACCTGTATCGATACATATCTATGGCATCAGAAACGGCATCAAAAACGACTTCATCGGGAATAGTACCCATCACCGTTGCGCATGGCGACGGCATTGGACCAGAAATCATGGCGGCGTCACTGCACATCATGAAGGAAGCGGACGCGCGCATCGAGACCGAAGCCATTGAAATCGGCGAGAAGGTCTACCTGAGCGGTATCGCTGAAGGCATTGCGCCCAGCGCCTGGGAATCGCTGCGGCGCACCAAAGTTTTCTTCAAGGCGCCGATTACGACTCCACAAGGCGGTGGATTTAAATCGCTAAACGTGTCGACTCGCAAAACGCTAGGACTGTACGCGAATATCCGGCCGTGCGTTTCCTACCACCCGTACGTCAGCACCAAACACCCCGGTATGGATGTGGTGATCGTGCGCGAAAACGAAGAGGACACATACGCGGGCATTGAACATCGCCAGACGGACGAAGTGGTCCAGTGCCTTAAGCTGATTAGCCGGCCGGGTTGCGAAAAAATTGTTCGTTATGCCTTCGAGTACGCGCGGCGCAACAACCGCAAAAAGGTGACGTGCTTCACCAAAGACAACATCATGAAGTACACCGACGGCCTGTTTCACAAGGTCTTTGACGAAGTCAGCGCGGAATATCCCGAATTTGAAAAGGAACACTGGATTGTGGACATCGGCGCGGCCAAAATGGCGGACACGCCAGAGGCATTCGACGTGATTGTCATGCCGAACCTATACGGCGACATCCTCTCTGACGTCGCGGCGCAGATTGCGGGATCGGTAGGACTGGCCGGCTCCGCCAACATCGGCGAGCATGCCGCTATGTTTGAAGCAATTCACGGATCTGCCCCGCGCCGCGCCGGTCAGAACCTGGCAAATCCGAGCGGTCTACTGCATGGCGGATTGCTGATGCTGGTCCATATCGGACAACCCGAAATTGCCGAACGCATCCACAACGCCTGGCTGCGAACGTTGGAAGATGGCGTCCACACTTACGACATCTACAAAGAAGGCATCAGCAAACAAAAAGTTGGGACGCGCGAATTTGCCGAAGCTGTCGTTGCTCGCCTGGGACAAAAGCCGGAGAAGCTGAAAGCCGCATCGTATTCGAAGGCCCCGATCCAGAAATCGGGCACGCCTTTAACTGCCCGGCAGCCTGCTAAGAAGGAGTTGGTCGGTGTCGATGTGTTTTTTCAATGGAACGATCGCAATCCAACTGAATTCGGCAAGAAATTGGAACAGTTCAACGGCGACGGTCTGAAATTTCGCGCATTGAGCAATCGAGGCGTGAAAGTCTATCCCGATGGCTTCAAAGAGACTTTCTGCACGGACCATTGGCGCGCTTATTTCGGATCGGAAACGAAAGACGCCCCGATTAGTCATGGACAAATTGTGAAGCTGTTGGGACGCATCGATCAAACCGGACTCGACTTCATAAAGATCGAAAACCTGTATACCTTCGATGGCCAAAAAGGCTTTCAAGGCGAATAGGCTGAACTGAATGGACTCGAACGCGCCCGTTGCCGACCGGCCTGTTGTCGGGCTGATTATGGGCAGCAAATCCGATTGGGAAACGATGCAAAGAACCAGCCACCTGCTCGACTTGCTCGGCATTCCGCACGAGAGCCGCGTTGTTTCGGCGCACCGCACGCCGGATTGGATGGCGGAATACGCGAAGGGCGCGGCCGAGCGCGGGCTAGAGGTCATCATTGCCGCAGCGGGCGGAGCAGCCCACCTGCCAGGAATGGTCGCTGCCCACACCCTCCTGCCGGTCCTTGGAGTTCCGATCAAGAGCAGCACGTTGAACGGAATCGATTCGCTTCTTTCTATCGTTCAAATGCCCGCCGGGGTTCCCGTGGGTACTCTCGCCATCGGGCCGGCAGGCGCCACGAACGCCGCGCTGCTCGCCGCCAGCATACTAGCGGGTAAATATCCCGATCTGCGGGTACGGCTTGCTGTTTGGCGGCGCGAGCAGACAGATTCAGTCCTCGGAGACAGTCAGTTGTGACCGCTGCACCCGTGCTGCCGGGGAGCGCCATCGGAGTCTTGGGCAGCGGTCAACTCGGGCGTATGTTCGCCATTGCGGCACGGCGTATGGGTTACCGTGTCCATACTCTGTCGCCCGATGAAGACACGCCCACCGGCCAAGTGGCGGATCTAGAAATACAAGCGCCCTATGAAGATTTAGACGCGGTTCAGGCATTTGCTAGCGGCGTGTCGGTGGTTACCTTCGAATTTGAAAATGTTCCCGCTCCCACCGCCGCAGCCGCGGCAAAATGCGCGCCGGTTCGTCCCAGCGGCCACATTCTGCACACCACTCAACACCGCTTGCGCGAAAAAGCATTTCTGTCTCAAAACGGTTTTCCCCACACTCCCTTCCGCGCCGTGCGAAGCTTTGCGGACTTAGTACAAGCGACGACCGATCTCGGCATTCCCTCCATCCTGAAGACCGCCGATTTTGGCTATGACGGCAAGGGACAGTTCCGCGTTCGCTCACCGCATGACCTCGAAACAGCCTGGCACGGGGTCGGCGGGCGTGAGGCAGTCCTCGAGGCATGGATCGAATATGAGCTTGAAATTTCTGTCGTAGCAGCTCGTTCGGCGAACGGAGACTTTGTTCATTTCGGCGCAATTGAGAATCATCATCACAATCAAATCCTCGACCTATCGATTTCGCCGGCTCGCGTTCCGCCAGGCGTTAGGGATCGGGCTATCGAGATCGCCAGAGCGGTGCTTGACGAGCTCGAAGTAGTAGGGGTGCTCTGCGTCGAATTCTTCGTATGCCGCGACGGCCAGTTGTTGATCAATGAACTGGCGCCGCGGCCCCACAATTCAGGACATCTGACCTTCGATGCCAATCTGACGAGTCAATTCGAGCAACAACTGCGAGCGGTTTGCGGTCTGCCTCTGGGAGAGGTCCATCAGTTCGCTCCAGCCGCTATGGCCAATCTACTCGGCGATCTGTGGGCGAACGGCGAGCCCAATTGGGCCGCTGCCGCCGCCGTTCCGAATGCCAAGCTGCATCTGTATGGCAAGCTTGAGCCGCGTCCGGGCCGCAAAATGGGGCATATAACGGCGATCGCCGACACAACAACGCAAGCGCTCAGCGATGTAGAACGTTGCCGCAAACGATTGCTTGGCAACCTGGACTAATTGGTTACTACCGATTGCAATTCTCCCTAGGGAGGATCGCGTTCCCGGGCCCCGCTGAACGAAGAACGCAACCGACGTGTCAATCGTCAGCGAAGTGACGACATTGCCGCATAGATAACGGCGGGGTGCGAGCATATGCGGCGGACGTCAGGTATGCGGCGACGCAACCAGCGGGGCCCTAAACCTTGACAGCCTGCACGTTGGCAACTTGCGTGGTCAACATCCAGGCCATCGCCGCGAAGGTCCTGTATTACGCGCTCGACACGGTGGTCGGGAGCACCATTACACCCGGACCGATGCAACCCGCCCTGACGAAGGGCCGACGTTTTCACAGCACGGCAGTGCTCTCATAGGTCTATGCATACTGCACCGCCAATTTGTCGTCGATTTCAATGTTGCTCCTGGCGTCTGTTTCGGTCTGTCTCGCTAGTTGTTGCAGGAGTGAGTTGCGTCTTTTGGGCATAGTCATGAGAATCGCCCTTAACAATCGCTCGGATTGACTGCCAATCGGATCCTTATCGTTCTCCCACTTGGACACGGTCGTATGATCTACCTGCAGGATTTCGGCAATCTGCCGTGCAGTCAGCTCCAAGTGTTTTCGCAGAAACCGGATCTCCTGGCCCTGGAGTCGACCCGGTCGCTTCGCGATAGCTTGTGCAATTCCTTCGTGCAGCGTCTCTATCGCCTCAATTACAGGATCCTCATTGCCGCAGTTATCGCAATGCAGCAATTCGACGTTCTTGAGAGTCAGGTTATCTAAGCCACTCTCTTCGTAGTGGTAGCTCCCCCTGGTAGTGTGTGTTGGCGAACCGCACACGCTGCAAACTTGTTCCATTGTGTCCTCCATTTACCTGTGAAGTGCGAATACAGTAATTAGGAAGCAGGAGTTGTAGGTTCTAAAGCAAAATACAATCGCAAAGTTTTCACCTTCGAGCGTTTTGCCTTCAATCCTATAATTCCAATCTCTGCTTTTAACATCAATTTCCGGCTCTCGATAAACATGGCCGTATTTCAATATGTATAGAGCATCTGACATATCCAGCCGTTCGTTTGCAAGCTCCTCGCGGAAATGCCTCGATGGCGTGATTTTGCCAGATTCAAGACAGTGCCTAGCGAGCGACTCGGCTTCCGCTTTGGTTTGACACTTTACTTGCTCTATTGTTGGTAATATACCAACATACCTCTATTGACGTACAGCAAAAATTGAAGGTTCAGGATTTTCTGGTACGCAGCTCTAAGATATCTCCACATGTAAAGCTGGTGGATTGTCCAACCAGTTAAATATATGAAAACAAGGGGCAAATTCTCTTTTGTTTGTTTAACGGGTGGCTTTAGGCGCAATACCTGTTGCAGTGGCAACCGGGGGTATTCGTTAGGGATTTTGGGACGCTACGTACGCGGCGATGTTAAGCATGTCGTCTTCGCTAAGCTTCGCAACTACCGGCTTCATCAGATCGCTCCACAGCCCTTTGCGGGTTCCCTGTTGCATGTCATACAACTGGCGCACAAGATAACTGGGTGAACGGCCAGCGATCCCCGGCACGGGTCCCAATCCTTTGAGGCCATCGCCATGACATATCGCGCACGGAGTGGTTGTCGCGGATTCTTTGGCTACAAGCGCTTCGCCTTTTCGAACGCTGCCCAACGGCGCATACGCAATAAAACCGGAACGGAAATCGCGAAGCTCGGTCAACTCCGGATCCACAGGCGTTTCGATAATCCGGTCTCTCAGCGGCTCTTTTTCGTTGCCGGGCAGCGGGAGAAACATCCCGACTTCGGTGTACATTTTCGGCACCGATTTCGTCTCAACAACTTTGATCCAAGGAGTCCACTTCATCGAGGAGAAGTATGCGGCAGCGGCGTCAAGCTCTTCGTCGGTCATCGCTTTCGCAAGAGCGACCATCACATTCGTATTTCGCTTTCTTGGATCGGCGCTATGCCTGTTGCCGCTCCGGAAATCTCGCATTTGTTGCAGGAAGTATTCGCGGGGGAACCCCACTACGCTGGCGTTTTCCGGCCGCCCTTTACCGTTGGGATAGTGACACAGAGCACACGCAAGAATGGCGGGTCTGCGGCCGTTCGCAACGATGTCCGGCATTTTGGGATGGTCGTTCGGAAACCAGTCGGGAGGGCCGAAGGGATCGTTGATCTGCTTAGCGGAAAACGTTAAGTCGCTTCCAGGCAAGTGCCGCGGCTGGTCATCGTGCTTCCGGGCGCTGGCAGGCGGCCCGACAGGAGGAGTTTCGAACCCATAGGCCCAATCGGGAAGTCCCTGTGCATAGGAAGAACTTGCTGCCAACGTCAGGACGAGTAAAGCGCGAACGATTTTGATGATGGATTCAAGAGACAAACATGCAGTGTATCAGCGGCCGTCGAACCGAACCAGGGATACATCTGTCCAGCTTGTAACGGGCACATCCGTCTGGAGTGGGGCAGCTCCCGAACTCGAGCCGGAGCCGGATCCCGAGGAGCGAACCGCGAAGGAGACGGCGGCGTGATGCGGGTACGTGGGGCGGCGTCATTTCTACTGCAGCTCTTCGATTGCGTGGTTTAATACGCGATCTCTGCCATCGGCATAATCTTCAGCCGTATTGTGAACCACCTCGTCCGGCGTGATCCCACGTCCCTCATAACTGATGCCTTTCGGCGACACTCCGCGGGTGTATGGAAGCGCAAACCTAGCGAAGTTATCCGGCAGCGGAATAGCTGTCGTCCATCCATTAA
>JBARMQ010000597.1:0-9956 GCA_049802535.1 Bryobacteraceae bacterium
GCGCATTACTCACCCTGGGTTTAAGGCTTACTTGCAAAATGCCATCACGGTGGGAACTCTCGAGAAAGTCGATGTCCACACCATCAAGTTGGACGTTGGCGACGTCAACACGTCCATAGAAGTTCAAGCGGAGGCCGCGCGCGTCTCCACCGATAGCTCGGACCACTCCACCGACGTAAATCTGAAACAGATACAGGAGACGCCGATTCGCGGGCGTAATTTCCAAGCGATTATCAAAGATCTGCCGGGCGTCATCGACGTAGGCACATACGACACGCGAGGTTGGAACACCAATTCGGCTGTCATCGATGGGGGCCAGCAGGGTCAAGTGCTGGTCACGCTGGACGGCATGGCCGCGCAGGATAGCGGCGCGCCCAGCTTAAGCACATATCAGGCGCCCAGTATCGATGCCGTTTCGGAAGTAAAGCTTTTGACCGGTAATTACTCCGCGGAATACGGAGCGAGAAACGGCGGCCAATTTAATATCACGATCAAGAACGGTACAGCTCAGTTTCATGGCAGCGCCTACTACTATTTCCGCAACGAAGAACTGAACGCGAACGAATACTTCAACAACATGCTGGATGTGGCGAAACCCAAGTATCGCTACGAAAATCCGGGCGGCACCCTGGGCGGTCCCATCATTATTCCAAAGGTCCGCTTTAACAAAAATCGCAATCGTCTGTTCTTCTTCTGGTCTTACGACCAACTGTTCAACCGGCAAAGCACGTCGATTTACGAATACACCATGCCGACGGCACTGGAGCGCGACGGCAACTTCTCACAAAGTGTGAACCCTAACGGATCGCCGATTCTGATTCGCGATCCCAACAGTGGCCTGGCCTGCTCGGCAACAAACGCGGCTGGTTGCTTCCCCGGCAACATCGTTCCGGCGAACCGGATCAGTCCCATCGGACAGGCGATGCTCAACCTATTCCCGCTTCCGAATACGACCGATCCCACGGGCAATCGCCAATATAATTTCAAAGATCAGTTGAGCAACGTCGATCCGCGCACCGATAAGATCCTCCGGGTCGATTACACGATCTCTCAAAAAGACACGATGTTTGTGCGGCTGTTGCAGGATTATCAGGCGCAGTCTGGTTACGGCGCAATCCTCGGTGCGGCAGGTGACGGCTGGGGCCAATTTCCGCACAGTTACTTTATTCCGTCGGTGGGTTTCGCGACGACCTACATCCACACCTTCAGGCCGAATTTGATTAACGAGGCAACGGTGGGACAAAATCGCGCCCACCAGCAGAACGTGCCGACCAATGCGACGCTCTATGACGACAGTCTCCTGCCGTTAAAGGTCAACGGTCAAACCTACAGCCTGCCGTCGATTTTTGGCACTGGCGTTAACACTCTCAATCTGTTGCCAAACATCAATTTCAGTCTGCCGTCTGGCTTTACAGCGCAGTCCGCGCCCACCGCGATCCCGAATATCGTCGGCACGTCAGGAACGTCGGTCGGCAATGCGTTCGGGTTTGACAGCCGTTGGCCTTTCAATGGCACCGACAACCTTGCGACCTTCACCGACAATGTGACTTGGGTGAAAGGCACGCATGTCATTAAGGCCGGCTTCTACTTCGAACACGATGCCCGCAATGTCAGCGTCTATTCGGTCTACAACACGGCCGGCACATACTATTTCGGGTCAGATCTTGGTAATCCCGTCGATACGGGTGATCCGTTTTCGAACGCGCTGACGGGGAACCTGTACGGCTACGGCCAGGACAACCTGAAACAATACAATCGGGCGCGGTATAAGCAGCCGGAATGGTTCATCCAAGACACATGGAAAGCAACACGCCGCCTGACGCTCGATTTGGGCATGCGTTTCTCGATCCTGGGCGCGCTGTATGAGGCGCCTGGTCAGACACAAGGCCTCTTTCTGGCCGGGGCGTACAGCGGCAGCCAACAGGGGCAACTGCTCTTCCCCTATTGCACGGTGGCCGTGGCGGGGAGCGCCAGCTGCCCGACTGCCGATAAGGCATCCATCAATCCGGCAAACGGCGCCATCTACCCTTATGCCCAGCAAGGTACATTCGCTCCGGGAAGCTTTAACGGAACGCCGTTTTCCGGCATCGTCCAGCAGGCATCGGGATCCAAGCAATTCTTCAAGACGCCTCCCTTAGCATTCGGCCCACGCGTTGGGTTTGCCTACGACCTGTTCGGTAACGGCAAGACCGCCATCCGGGGCGGATTCGGCATCTTCTACGGACGTGCGTTTGGCGTCGATACGCTCGGTGCAACAGGCGCAGGTATTGGACCGCTGGCCACGCCGCCACATTTTCTGGCGCCGATCGTTCTCAATACCAGCATTGCCAGCCTTTCGAATGCCCAACTCGTCTATACGCCCGAGACCACGGTCGGCGGACCTTTAAAGTATCCGGCTCCGGCGACCTATGATTGGAGCTTTGGTGTGCAGCAAGACCTGGGCAAGGGCTTTGTCGCCGATATCGCCTATGTCGCCAACGTGGCACATCATCAATTCGTTCAGGGCGCGATTGACGAAAACGCCGTACAGCCGCTCACCGATTGGACCCCAACCGCCAACAACGGTCAGCCTGGGCCGGTCGCCAGATATCTGGATCCGACGAGTTCTAGCGGCGGCACCGGCGGCTTCTACTCGGCCAATCTGATTCGTGCTCTTGCGGGCGCCTATCCCGGGTGGGGCGCCATCCAGATGTATTCCAGCAACGGCGAATCCTACTATGAGTCGTTGCAGGCGCAGTTCAACAAGCGCGTCGGCAAGAATTTTCAGTTCGGAAGCAATTACACCTACTCAAAGACGCTGGTCTATTCCCGCGACCAGTTCGTGTCGGACAAGCTGCTGAAAAATATCGCGAGCGGCACGCGGCCTCAGGCGGTCAACGTGAATTTCGGATACCAGATTCCCAACGGCTCTGATCTATGGAAGAATCGGGTCACGGAATTTGTCGCCGACAATTGGCATGTGGAAGGCATCGTGACCCTCTACTCCGGAACACCGCTGACCATCACTTGCTCGGCCGCGAGCGCACCCATTGGTTACTGGGTCGGCACCCCCAACACTGGTGGCCTGCCCTTCCGGTGCCAGGACAACGGCAGTCTTTGGCTTCCTTCGGGAGCAACCCCAGCCTCTGTCGGCTCGACGTCTCCCGCACCACTGTGGTGGCCATTCAACCGTGCAAGCTTTACCCTGCCCCCGACCGACTCGCTCGGCATCGGCAATACGCCGCCTACTTTAACCTACGGTCCAGGCGTCACGAATACCGACATTAGTATTTACAAACAATTCCACGTATTCGGCGAAAGCAGACTTCTTGAGCTCAGGTTCCAGGCCTTCAACGCGTTCAATCACTTCAATCCGGCGAACCCGAATTCGGCCTTGACCCTCAACTTCGCTACTGGGGTCAATACAAACTCTAACTTTGGCACCATTACTGCCGCCGAATTGCCGGCGCGGCACTGCGTGCTATCCGCTCGATTCAGCTTCTGAGGCGTAATCAGGTGACTCACTTACTTCGCACGTGGAAGCCGGCCGCTCTCATCGCCGGCTTCTGCATCACAACGTTCGGGATACTGCAGGCCCTCCCACGGCAAGCCCAGCCGCCGACCCCGAGGCCGCAAGCCGGCCACTTTCACGGCTTCTCCCAACCCGAGCCCATCGACTTCAACAACCACACGGGCTGGACCTCAATGTTTGATGGCTCAACGCTGGACGGGTGGGACGGAGACAAGAGCTATTGGCACATCGAAGATGGCACAATCGCCGTGGAATCGACTTGCGAGAAACCGACCGGGACCATCTATCTCATTTGGCAGGGAGGTCAACCTGCCGACTTCGAAATGAAACTGGAGATGAAGGGCGAAGGCGCGGCGGTGAACAGCGGAGTGCAGTACCGCAGCGGCATTCTACCCGAGAATTCCCATCGCGGACCAGGCCGCCCTCCCCAAGCCGGCAACTGCCCCAGCGGTCAGCCGCGCGGAACACCGCCATCCCACGAATCGCAGGCCAAGTGGGAAATGTTCGGTCCTCAATTCGATTTCGACGGCCGCAACACTTACACCGGTCAGTTCTATGAACAGGCAACGGGCCGGGGCATCATCGCATGGCGCGGGCAAATTGTCGGCACCGAAGAAGGCCAGAAGCCCCGCCTGCTCGCCAGTCTGGGCGATCGCGAAGAACTCGGTGGGTACGTGAAGGTAGACGGCTGGAACCAACTCCATCTGATTGCTCGCGGCCATCAGATGACGCATATCGTCAACGGTCACGCGATGGCGATCTTAATAGACGACGATTCATCGAAGTTCCGTAAGGACGGACTGATCGGCTTCGAGATCGAAGGCTACGGAAAGATCAATATTAGGGACATCTGGCTCAAAAAGCTGTAGCGCAATGCTCGCGGGCACCTCGATGACAGTCATCTATAGTGGGCCTATGAAGTGGTTGGCGGCTTCGCTTATGGCAACATGCTGCCTCTGGGCGCAGGCGAACGATGCAGGGACAAAGGCCGCTCAATTGGAGAAGAAGCTCCACGATTGGGCTGGCCTCAACGTTTATGGTAGTGACGATTCCGAGATTCCACCACCGGGGCCGGGCGAGAATCGGGTCGTGTTTTTGGGAGATTCGATCACCGCCGATTGGGGACAAGGTAGCGCGAAGTTCTTTCCGGGAAGACCTTATTACAACCGCGGCATTGAAGACCAGACCACGCCGCAAATGCTAGTCCGATTTCGCCAGGATGTGATCGAGTTGGAGCCGAAGGCGGTCGTCATAGAGGGCGGATTGAACGACATTGGGGGTGTGATGGGCCCCGGCACCGAGGGCACGATCACAGAGAATCTGCTGTCGATGATCGATCTGGCCAAGGCGCACAATATCCGCGTGGTCATCGCGTCGTTGACGCCCGTTTGCGACTGCGTGATCAACCAAACAGGTCGACGGTCTCCGGGGAGAATTGCCGCGATCAACGGGGGGCTCCGTGGTCTTGCGAGACAGACCGGGTCCATTTATCTGGATTATTATTCTGTGCTGGTGAATAAGACGAATCGCCAAATGAAACGGGACCTGACGAACGATGGCGTAATTCCGAACGCCGCCGGCTATGCCTTGATGGCGCCCTTGGCGGAGAAAGCGATCGCGGAGGCCATTCGACAGCAATAGGTTTGGGGAAAAAGAACCATGAAGATTGTAACGATGCGTAATTGTTCGCTAACCGCTAAAAAAATTGGATCTTTGGGACCCCTGGTCCTTGGTTGTCTAGCGACTGCCCTGATCGCTGATTCGGCGCGTGCCGAATTGCCGCCGGGTCCCGGTCAAAACCTTGTCGTCCAACTCTGCGGCCGATGTCACTCCCCTGAATTGGCGGCCTCGCAGCACCAGAGTCATCAACAGTGGGAGGGCACCATATCGAAGATGATTGGCTTGGGTGCGCAAGGCACGGACGACCAGTTTGAAATCATCGCCACCTACCTAACCAAGAACTTCGGACCGCCTCCGCCGCGCCCGTTGAACGTCAATGACGCGACGGCTGTCGAACTGGAACTGACCTTTGACTTGGTGCGCGCTGAAGGAGCGGCCATCGTCCAATACCGTACCGAGCATGGCCCTTTAAAGTCCATTGACGATCTCAAAGGCGTTCCCGGATTAGATTTTCAGAAGGTCGAAGCCAAGAAGGCTCGCGTCACCTTCTAGCGGTATTCAATGTCTGGTCGAGAAGGAAGGTTCCTCGCATGAGAAAGGTCTTGTACATAGCACTGTCGGCTATTGTCACTGGCGCTGTTGTCTGGAGCGCGGATTGGCCCAGTCTCAGCGGAAATCCTCAACGTGATGGCTGGGCGAAATCCGAAAAGGCATTCACGAAAGAAAATGTGGGCGGCCTCGATCTGCTGTACAAGTTCAGGGCCGACAATCAGGCCAGGGGCTTGGACGCACTGACATCGCCGATCGTCGACGGAATGCTGATCACTTATCTTGGCTTCAAGGAAATGCTGGTTTTTGGCGGCAGCGCGGATAATGTATTCTCCGTCGATGCCGACCTGAACCGGATTATCTGGAAGAGACACTTCGAGTACCAAGGCGATAAGCAGCAAGCTAAGTCAACAGCAACCTGCCCTGGTGGTTTGACGGCCGCGATTGCCATGCCTGGCAGCAGCACAGCGGTCGGGCGCCGCGGTTTCTTCCGCCGCCCGGTGAGACCCGCAGCCGTTGGATCGGGAGCGCCTACGACCGCTACGCCGCCGGGCACACGAGCAGCCGCTCATCCGGAAGGCGCACCTCCTGCCCCACGTCCAAATCCCGCTCGTCCGGCCGGCCTTCTCGCCACTGGCTTCGGAAGACTAGGTGCATTCCTCGCCATCAGCAGTGATGGCTATTTACACATCCTCAATACTTCAACCGGCGAAGACAGAGCCCCCGCAGTGAAGCTTGTTCCCGCGAATGCGGACTTAAGTAGCGTCAACGTTGATAACGAGGTCGTGTACGCCGCCACGCAAGATGATTGCGGCGGCAATTCTAATGCTTTATACGCGGTCGATCTCTCAAACGAAGACGCAAAAGTGGTCTCGCGCGCGACCAACGGAAGCGGATTTGCCGGCGCAGGAGCCACCGCCATTGGTAACGACGGAACCGTCTACGCGCAAGCTCCGGACGGGCACGATGAGACTGCCGGCGCTCTCAATGACACCGTGCTGGCAATGGATCCAAAGACGCTGGAGGTGAAAGATTTCTTCACTCCTCAAGGCGAACCGTCGCAGAGCAAGAAGAACATTCCGCGCCCGGGTGTCACACCGGTAGTCTTTTCCTGGAAAGGCAAAGATATGATCGTCGCCGCTGGCCGAGATGGGCGGTTATATCTTCTGAACTCCGCTTCGTTGGGCGGCGGCGATCATCATCAGCCGCTGTACCAAACCGACCCGATCGCGAGCCCTGATGTCAAATACTCCGGCAACGGATTTTGGGGCACGCTCGCCAGTTGGGAAGATATCGATAGCAACACTCGATGGATATACGCCTCTTTGTGGGGACCGCCGAAGGCATCGGCAAAATTCCCGATCACGAATGGCGATGCCTCGCATGGCAGCATAGTAGCTTTCAAAGTTGTCGAGCAGGATGGAAAGCCCATGCTCGCGCCGGCCTGGAACTCGCCCGATATCGTGACGCCTGCGCCGGTGGTCACCGCAAACGGACTGGTATTCGCACTTTCAACCGGCGAATCTCCCCGGGAAGCGAAGGAAAATGGCTCGCCCTATAGCATCGCGGATCGAGAGAAAATGGCAACACACGCAACTCTGTACGCGCTGGACGGAGAAACCGGCAAGCCGTTGTATTCGAGCGGCGACGCCGTCGCTACCTTTACTCATGGAAGCGGCCTGGCGATAGCCAATAAGCGAATCTATTTCACCACTCACGACAATCTGGCGTACAGCTTCGGTTTCGATGCGGAGCAGCCGCAATTGACCGGACGGTAAAAGGGAGTTACCTATGCAAAGACTACGTTTAGTCGCGATCGCCGCGCTCTGCTGTGGCGTTGTCTGGGGCGCCGACTGGTTGACAGACGGAGGCAATGCGCAGCGCACCAATTGGCAGAAGGACGAATCTGTCTTTAATCGTGACAGTGTGAAGAATCTGAAGATTCTTTGGAAGCTGAAGCTGGGCAACGAGCCCCGCGAAATGCACTCCCTGTTTCCGCCGCTCATCGTAGGCAAGCTAGATACAGGCCATGGCATCAAGCAGGTGGCCATCGAGGCCGGTATTTCCGATAATCTGTACGCCATCGATGTCGACGCGGGAACAGTGATTTGGAAGAAGCATTTTCAATATCCGCCGATCACCGAAGGCCGCGGCTTACGCCCAGGGGATCCACTGTGTCCCGGAGGGCAAACAGCGACTCCTATTATTGGTCCGGCCGACGCCTCCGGCGCGCGCACCGTATACGCTATGGCGGGCAACGGCGAAGTGCATTCCCTGAACGTCGCAAATGGCGAGGACGTCATCCCGCCTTTCAAGTTCGGCTTCGGAAACGGCAAGTCTTATTCCCTGAATATGTGGCACGACATTTTGTTCACCACCACGTCGCAGGGCTGCAACGGAAATCCCAACCAGATGTGGGCCGTTCGCATTACCGACCCCACTCATAAGATCATGACCTTCAACCCTGGCAGCGGCGGCCTTTGGGGACGGCAGGGAGCAGCGATCGATCCCGACGGAGTGGCATGGGCGCCGACCGGCGACGGCCGTTACGACAAAGAAGAGGAAACGTTCGGCAATGGCCTTATTGGAGCCAAGGTGATCGATAACCAACTGCATCTCTACGACTACTTTATTCCCTCAAATTGGTCGTGGCTGCAGAAACGCGATCTGGATTTCCAAGTCACACCGGCCATCTTCCCCTTCAAAAACAAAGAGCTGATGGCAACAGGGAGCAAAGAATGCCGCGTGTATTTGTTGAACACCAAAGATACCGGCGGCGAGGACCATCAAACACCGCTATATCGCACTCCCTTGATCTGCAACGAAGAGGTGAATTTCGCCGGGGCTGGTATTTGGGGTTCCATGGCCACTTGGATCGACTCCAACAACACACGGTGGGTGCTTACTCCTTTCTGGGGCCCTTCCCATCCTAAGTTTCAGGTCCCAGTCTCCTACGGGCCCGTCACCTATGGCGCGATCATGGCTTTCAAAGTGGAAGAAAATAACGGTAAGTACTCGTTAGTTCCCGCATGGATGTCGCGAGACATGAATCGCGCGGAACCGCCCGTTGTTGCGAACGGCGTGGTCTTCGCATACGGGAGCGGCGAGAACACCGATCAAGCATACGCGGACCGCGGTCTGGCCGATCTCAGCTCACTGCGCATCAAACATTCTGGGCATGCCGTTCTCTATGCACTGGACGCTGAGACCGGAAAGGAACTGTACTCCAGCGGCGATCAAATTACTTCGTTCAATCACTTTTCCGGGCTTTCCGTGGCGAATGGGCGAGTCTACATTGCCACTTACGACAGCACTCTATATTGCTTCGGCTTGTCGAATACTCCCGATTAAGGGAGATCCGGACTTCGGGTCCGTAGCTATGTAGTCGGTTACTGTCCCGCCGGCCCCCCAACGCAATTCGAGGCAGCCGCCGAGCCGTGGCAAAAGCTACGATGAAAGGAGGGTAAGAACATGGCAGCAACACTCGATTGGTCCCAATGCCCCGCCGTGGAGAGCGTCCCAGGCAAGCGCGGCGGCGCATGGGTGTTTAAAGGCACCCGGACGCCGGTAACAACTGTGTTCGAGAACCTTCAGGATATGAGCGTTAACGAGTTGGTGGAAGAATTCGGCGTGACGCGTGAACAGGTTCAGGCTGTTCTGGAATTCGCGGCACATAGCGCGGAAGCACCGGCCCCCCGCCCGTAATGCTCATTCTGTTCGACAACGGCACACCGCGCACTCTTGCCCGCTATCTCATTGAACATCACACGGTCACGGAGGCCCGCGCCCGCGGGTGGGAAGAATTGGAAAACGGCGCGTTGCTGAACGAAGCCGAGGCCGCAGGGTTCGAAGTGTTGGTGACGACGGACAAAAATCTTAAGTACCAGCAGAACCTTTCCGATCGCAAAATAGCTGTTGTCGTATTAGGAAAAGGACGATGGAGAATCATCAAACCACATGTGGCGCAGATTGTCGCAGCGGTAGACGCAGCGACCCCCGGCAGCTTTGCGGAGGTTGAGATTCCCGGATAGAAAGCATTTCGTCCCTGCCGCCGATTCGGCAACGGAGTAACAGATAATACCGAAGGCCCTGAAATCAAGGATCCCAGTCCCACAAGTCCGCCCCGCAATGGCCTTTGAGCCAGGAACTGATCTGTGCTCACACTCCGTCGGGAATAGAGCTTGGCGGCCTGTGTCAAATTTGCAAAGCCTCGCCGTTCTATAATCTGGACAGTGTTGGTATGAGCTTCCCGATTCGTGTCCTCGTAGCCAAACCG
>JBARMQ010000598.1:0-3671 GCA_049802535.1 Bryobacteraceae bacterium
TTCTGCCTATCCAAGCACTGAGTACGGACCCATCCCGATGCGGTCCGTAACCTCGGGCCTCTATACACAAAGCACCCTATTATTTAATAACGATATTCGTCCGACAATTCCTTTTCGGTTCTCACAAGTTTTTGGTTGCCCTCACCTGGCGGCGGTAGTCCGGGGCCGCGATAGCTAATGGCGAAGAAAGCTTTCCACTCATCGAGGGCTCAGTGGCGCCGTCGCCCCGGCGGGGGACGAACCCCACTGTCTTCAGGATCCTCAATGAGCAAGGAGCCTTTCGTCCTAGTCGTTGGGATTGAACAAGGGATTACAGACATTGTTTTGCCGACAATCAGGACAAGAGGCACAACCTGAGGCTGTGGCACGTTAGAGAGGTTCCTAAGCGCACTGGCACGCAACCGCAACCTTAAGCCGCTGGCGCATTCGTAGCTTGAATGGTCCGATTGTTGAGCAGCGACGTAATCCGAGCCAACATTCCCTTTGCAAATTTTAACAAATTATTTTTCCAAGAAACTGGGGAACGAAGCCCAGTTCGCACGCACTATAAGTTATGCTCCATTTGTCTTGTTTGCTTCGCCGCAAACGAAACGTAATGTCCAGGGACAATTCTCTCGGTGCAAAATGGACTATTCGAGTCTTGCTCCTATTGCATTGGTCGGGCTCTGCGCCGAGAAAGACCCTATGGCGTGGAAGGAATTCATAGGCCGCTACCGGCGTCCCATTGCTCTCACCGTCTTGGGGGTCCTGCGGAACTGGGGCGAGCTTTCCACAAGGCTTTTAGACGACCTCGTTCAAGAGACTTACGTAACTTTGTGCGCGAATGACTACCGATTATTGCGACAGTTTGCAGAGAAGCATAGTAGCTCCCTTAACGCCCTGCTTCGGGTAGTTGCAGCAAACGTCACCCATGACCACATGCGGGCGAGGAATTCCCAGAAGCGCGGTGGCAATTCCTACAGAGTCTACCCGGACTGCCAGCGAATTGAAGGCGCATTCTCGAACCACGAAGTAGACAGAATTGAGCGCATTGTTCAACTGAACGAAATTGATCGCCTGCTGCGAAGGGCGCCGAAGCCCATTTCTTCCAATAGAGATCGGACAATCTTTTGGCTACACTTTCGCTCAGGTATGAGTGCTCAAGCCATCTCCGAGGTTCCATCCTTCGGTCTCACGGCAAAGGGTGTAGAGAGTTTGCTCTATCGAACCCTTGAGTTCATCCGAAAAGGCTTTAAAATCGGGCCGGACTAAAACACTCTCACCGGCCCGAGGGTTGAGGTTCTTTCCCGAAAGCAGCAAGACAAGTGCTCCGTATATTCGTGCGCTGCGAGCGTTTCTGAGCATGACGATGATCGCCAGCGCTGGCGATCGAAGATTGACGGATCTACCAAACGAAGAATGCACGAATTTGGCAATTGATTTGCGCCGGCCTGGCGATTTCGGAGTTCGATAAAAATGCCGCATCAAAACATCTCGCGCCCATTTGGAGCGACCCAGGAAGAGATTGCTGATTTTCAGCGTCACGGCGCGGTCTGCCTGCGTCACCTTCTAACCACTGAGCAAGTTGAACTGCTACGAGAAGGCATCGAGAGTAACCTTAAACATCCTAGCCCGCGCGCCGAGGTTGCCAGCGGTGAGGACGATCCTGGCCGTTTCGTCGAAGACTTCTGTTGTTGGCAGGAGAACAATTCTTACCGGCGCTTCATTTTCGAATCGTCCATTGGGGCCGTCGCCGGCCAACTAATGCAAAGCGATACAGTGGGCTATACCACGATCATATGCTGACGAAAGAGCCAGGGACGCGCCAACGCACACCCTGGCATCAGGATCAGCCCTATTACAACATCGAGGGGCGGATGAATTGCAGCATGTGGATTAGCGTCGATGCTGTTGACCGAGAGTCAACGCTTGAATTCGTGGCAGGATCCCACACCGGTCCCTGGCTCATGCCCCGGTCATTCATGAGCAACGAAGCAAAGTGGTTTCCGGAAGGCGCTCTTGCCGATCTGCCTGACATCGAAGCCGGACGGGATCAATACCCGATCCTCAGATGGGATGTGGAACCAGGGGATGTGATTTGTTTCCACATGCTGACCCTGCATGCCGCCGGAGGCGTGCAAGGCACACGCCATCGCCGAGTCTTTTCTGTTCGCTTTCTTGGGGACGACATTACTCACGCTCCGCGACGCTGGGCTACGTCACCTGAATTTCCAGGTTTAGCCGACACGCTGCCCGCTGGGGCACCCATGGACCACCCGTTGTTTCCTGTTCTGTGGAAACGTCCATCCCGACAACTTGCGCCATGGGCGATTGGAACGCCTCTGTAAGACTTAGCTGGTAGCAATACGCCGAGTATAAAAACGCGACAACCCAACTTCCTCAAGAGATTCTTGGATGGCCGAAGGGCAGCTGAAACGAGAGCTCGGATTTCGCGACCTCACGCTCTTCTATGTTGTCACGAGCCTCAGCCTACGCTGGATACCGACCGCAGCCGCGGTTGGCGAGTCGGCCGTCACAGTTTGGGTGCTCGCCTTGTGCGGATTCTTTCTGCCACTCGCCGTCAGTATCCTCGAACTTTCCTCGCGGTACCCGCAAGAAGGGTGGCCTTTATGTGTGGACCCGGGAAGCCTATGGGGAGTTTTCCGGATTCATGGCTGCGTGGACTTATTGGATGAGCAACTTGCCCTTTTTCCCTGAGTTGCTCTACTTTGGCGCCAGCAGCTTACTCTTTACCGGCCCCCGCGCGCAGCGTCTGGCGGCTTCCCATTCCTACTACTTGATCTTTATGGCCACCATGCTTGCGGTGATTACGGTGCTGAACGTGATTGGCCTCAACACCGGCAAGTGGGTCAACAATTTGGGCGCGGTAGGAACCGTCGTCTCGTGTTTCCCGGCAGGATCTGGTTGTAGTTGAGGGTCTGGCATAGACCTGCCATAACCTGAAATCTCCCCATGCTCTCATGCTCCAAGCTCCGACATCGAGCAGAGAGAGTCCAAGACGATCCCGTTCGCGGTAACCGATCTGACTTCCTGACCTCATCAGAAAATAGTGGTTGCGGGCTGATTACCCACCCACGACAAGTTCCCGTCATAACCGGGCTCAAGCGGCCCGTAGCGAGATGTTTCCTGAGTGCCTGGAAGGATTTTCCATTAAAGCCGAATCCGGTCGCCACGAACACTTGGGTGTCGAGCGAGATGGTCTCCACGATGGTGGCTGCAGTGCTGCAGTGCTGCAGTCACAGGAAGATAATAAACACTCTCCCTGACGATGACGCGCTGGCGGGGTTCACCCCTGATGCCAAGGGCGAGAGATAATTGGGAAGATTTGCCGAAAATTGAAATTTTCGGCCGTCAGGCCAGCCAAGGACAGGTTGTTTGAAGCACGGGGTACAACCCCATACGATACCGAATTCAAAGCCAAGTTGTCCCGAGCATCCCTTGTTCGATAGCCGAGTTTTGAATCAGGCTGGCTGCCAACGCAACGATGGCTGGTCCGATCGGGTAGTTCGCCGGATCACAACCCAGCTTCTGGGATCATTCTTGTTAATCGTAAACTCCTGCAAGGAGCAAACATCCTCAACCTGCATTAACGTGGCAAAGGATGCGGCTCTCTTCTTTTTCCAAAAGTCAGAGCTATCCATACACAGGGCCCCCGAAAAGCGTTCGATCTC
>JBARMQ010000599.1:0-7613 GCA_049802535.1 Bryobacteraceae bacterium
CATACCACCTAATCGGGAGCCGAGCCAGTGGCACCCCATAATAGAGCAACGACCGTGAGGTTTTGATTAACGCGAGGCCCCTGCCCGTTCCAGTGAGCCGCGAGGCCACGTCGGAGAATCACCGCGACGATCACGTGACGACGCAGGCAAGGAATATTTTAAGAACGAATTCGAACATCACGCATTCGTAGCATCGCGATATCGCAATATCAAAGTGATAGATATTTGAAGCTGTGTTTTGCGCGTTTGCAAGAAAATCGCGGCGAGGAACTGGTTTTCGCGGCACTGTTTCGTCGCTTGCAGCGGTCGCTACGTTGCCCTAGCCGCTCACTGAAAATTACCTCGACACGAATCGGAGAGGGATTCAACATTCGCGGTCATGCGGCGCGGTTGCCGCAAACTCGCCTCACCAACTTTTACGGAGATCGCGAAGCCCACAAACAGCAAAGCCCGCCAGTGGCGGGCCGTGATGCCGGTCGAAACCGGAGAAAATCGTGATCTGTCGCAAGACCGAATTTCTCCCAAAACAGACCCTATGTCAAGCGGAAAAACCCATTTTCCGCAACGGGAGGTTTTGCGCCGATTTCAGGCCCTTTCCGAGCGGGTTGCTGTGCAACCACGAGGAGAAGACCCATGTTCAATGACAGTCTGATACGCCCTACCGCCTACGCCGAAAAACGTCGATACCGGACCGAACATGTTGCCGCCGCCCTACCCCTTATCGCTGATTACAAGGACGGCACCAGCTACGCGGCATGGAAGGTCTGGTCAGGCAGCACGACGAAGGAGACAACCTTTGTACCAATGCCGAAGAAGGCCGCGATCCGCCTCTATCACAAGGCGGTTGAATGGAACCGGCGCGGCAAGCTGGCCGGGCGTCACGGCGGGCTGATTGGAAGCCATGTCTTGATCGTTCTGCACAGCTTGATCTTCGATTTCTTGAACCACAGGACAGGCCGCCTGGATCCCTCCTACAGCACTCTCCAGCGAGCAACGCGGCTCTGTCGTCAGACGATCGCGACCGCCCTTGCCCGGCTCAAGCAACTCGGCATTATCAACTGGATTCGCCGATGCCGTGAAGACTTCGACGCGGATGGCCGCTTCATGCTTCGACAGGAGACGAACGCTTACGCCATCCTGCCAACCTCGCAGTGGCACGGGTACAAAGACAGCGACTTGCCAGCGTCGCCTCACCCGAGCGCATGGGGAGCTTGCCCGCCCCTGCCCCCGCTCATCGAGCAGGCGTGCACCAACCATCGGGAAGGCGAAAGCATTGGCACTATCGTCACGCATCTCGAAGACGATCCCCGCGACAACTTGGCGGCAGCCCTCGCAGGATTGGGTCGAGCGCTCGGCATTCACTAAAACCACGGATTTACTGGAGTCTACTCGATGGAAAGAAACCACCCACAAGATTCTTAATACTAAAGGTTAGCCCATTCGGTTAAAGCAGATACGCGGAATCGCCGCTAATCGCGGCGATAACCAACTAAACTCGCTTCGCTCGAATAGTGGCGGTAGGAAAGAAAAAAGGGGTGCGCTCCGGCAGCGGTGCGTTCTGGCTTATCACGAGAGGCGTGAATTGCGGCTCTGTACCCTACTCCGCTTTTGCTTGCCCGACTGATTTCTCCGCAGTCCTCGCGTTGCGGTGTTCGAATTCCTCGGCCATCACGTCGAAAACCTTGCACGACATTTGACGCACGGGCGTCGATGGCGAACCGAGCGATGCTGCCAACAGGTCCGCAACCGAATTGACGAACGGAATCGGCGGACTGATAACCCGCAGAGGAAACGCCTTCACTAACGCCTCAATCATGAAACCGGCTGCGCGGGAGGCGTACGGATTTGTCGGCCAAGCCGTCGGCCACGCGACCGAGTTCGGTATTCGGCTAAGATCGTCCGCGACCATGTCCAAATCTTCTTCCGAAGCACGAAACGGAAGAATGCACAAATGGGCGACCGCTGCCACGGCTTCATCGAACGCAGGCCGGTTACCGCCGCCATCGATGATTGTCCATCCATTCAAACCTTTTTGGCTTTCGCTCAGAATGCGGGCGAGCATCTGTGGTTCCCTGCCATCGAGAACGCCATAAGGACGACCATCAGCGCGCAATTTACGTTTGGGATCAGTGAGCACATAAACGGCGGCTTGGTTTCGCAGAGTCGCGCCGAGACAGGCAGCGTGTGAGGTAGCCGATTTTCCCGCGCCGCCTTTAATGCCAGCGAAAAAAACGATGCCGCCGCTCATGGTCCGCGCTCCAACACCTCAAGCATGATTTGTTGCGCTGAGATGATGCGACCGCTGGCAAGTGAGCGTTCCGATGCAGCGACGACATAGCGCGTCAGGAGCGCGCGCGGAGGTCGAAGGCTAATCGGTACGGTATCTTCTTTCTCAGCATCGAGAGCTGCTTTGGTTTTTCTCGGCTTTCTTGGCTTGGCTTCTTCGACCGGAGCCGACAACGTCTCCTTCGGCTCAACCGCCGCCGTTTTCCCCTGTTCCGTACTCGCCGATTCCTCCCTTGGCGGTACAACCGCGAGTACGACGGGCGGCTGATTACCCGCCGTAGCAAGCCGCGCAGCGAGTGCGTCAGAGTCCCGGTTCATTTTCATAGTGGCCTCATCGGGTGATGATATTGAGGTATTCCGATTTTGAGCGATCAAGATACCTCAACCTCAGAATTGCGCAATGTCTCACCATCGCAAAACCGGCGCATTGGAATATTTAGATATCGTGATGTTGCGCAATTACGTCGTCACGATATCAAGCAATTAGAACATTACAACATCGCAACTTAACAGCATTACGAAATCGAAATATCGGAACACCACGATATCGCGATATTGAAAAGGACGTGTGAAATGGGCTGGGTTAGGGGTAGAGGGATAGCTGGGAGGGCTCGATTTCTCTCATGGTTCGCCCATGGCGCGAAATTTCACACCGTTAGCACTCCACACGGCCCAAAAGCATAAAACGCATGTGCGGCGATCCTAACGAGGAAATGGAAATGGGAATTTTGGGGGCCGAAACCGAATCCGCTCCGACGACTCGCCCAGAGCACTACCGAGTAGAAGGGGAAAATTAGGGGCAGGGGTGTGCTCCGTTTGTGCTCCGTTAAGCACCGCGCGGAGGTGCAGGGTGAATTTCGGGGGATTCTCTATCGCCAGAACGAGATGCCGGAAACGCAAAAGTCTTTGTTTCCAATTTACGGTCGTCTTCCCAAGCTGGACGTCGCGGGTTCGATCCCCGTCTCCCGCTCCATGTTTTCAGTAACTTGGGAATGTCTCATGTTCTCAGGTTTAATGCGATTAATGCTTTAAGCTCCCGATCACCTCGCGGAGCCCGGTTAGAGGGTGTTCCAGCACCCTCTAACCAATTCCAAAATCACTCGCGTAGCCTCCACCTCAAAGAGCCGCATCATGCCGCTCCCTGCGCCGTCACTGAATGACGTCTTTTTCCAATTTGCGAACGGCAGCTAACTTCTCTTCGAACGTCGCGACCGCATACTCATTTTTATTCTCATCTACCGTGTTGCCCATCTGCGCAGAGCGCGTGTGAGCATTCACGCCGGCTTTCTTTGCCCATGTAGCCCATGTCCGCGCATGACTTGAAACGTCGCCCAACCTAGTCCCACGGGGTCAAGCTTGGGAAGCATTTTGCGGGTCCAGATGTTGTCGCGGCTCATGGGCGTCCCCTTCTCTGATGGAAATAACCAATCAGTTTCGGAGCCGGTTTGCAACCGCTCGACCCAGAACTCCAGCAGCAGCTTCGTGCCGATTGTCAACGCCACTTGGCGCGCTGAGCGCCGATTCTTCGGATCATCCAACTCGCCTCTATACAGGCGCCTCTTCACCCAAAGCGAATCGCCATCCAGATCTGAAAGCTGCAAGCTGAGGATCTCTCCTGGTCGCATTCCTTCCCAGGTTGCCAGCCTGGCTACGACCTTCTCTCGCAAATCCAGGGAGTCCACCAAAGTGCCTGCCTGAACTGGAGTCAGGACATGGCGCTCACGCCCCGGTCTACAGTTCCGCGGCGTGAACAGCGAGGTTGCGGGATTGCGGTCCACGACGCCCTCTGAGATTCCCAATTCGAAAATGGAGCGCAGGGAATCGCATGTGATCAACCATGCTGCGGCCGCATTGCATGGCCTTCCCGTCGAGCAACGACTGCAACTGCTCGCGGCGTAATTGCCCTCATTCTCGCCTCGGCAATCTCCCCCACCAAGTGAACTCGAATCCGGTTGGTTTCGGTGTCGTTCGTCGAGCCCTTCCATTTCCGCTGGTAAACGGGAAGACATGTCAGTTCGACGAATGATTCGAACGTCGTTTCTTTTGAGATTGCGCGTTCGATGCCTTCGTTGATGGGCTTCAGAATTTCCTGCAGAATCGATTCGGCTGCGACCCTGCTCATTTTCGAGCACAGCCCAATTTCCTTTGATTTTGGCCGTCCCTCCTCTCTCCACAGGGCAAACCAGTACTTCTTTCCACTTCGCTTGCGAGTCGTCAAACAGCCTCGCTGAAATCGCTTCCGACGCATTTGTCTTCCTCTTTTCTGCGTCATGGGCGATCCACCTTTGCATAGCATCGAAATGTTAACACTGGGTCTTCCCGACATTCAGCCAAACCTCCAGCCATTCGCGCCGCACCACTTTGCGCCGGCCCATCGCCATGTGGGTCAGCGCCGGCAATCCTGGAACTCTGCCATTCAGCAGCTTCGAAACATGCGCTCTCGAACATCGGAGGCGTTCAGCCACTTCAGGTAAAGTCAGGATCTCCTTCACATCGTCATCTTTTTTCACGAGTTCATGCCTCACCTGACAAGAAGCGCAAGAAAATGCAGAACCCACAGCGCAGATCGATAAATTCGTCCTGAAAATTTACGCGTGAGGGCAACGGGACTTTAGGGGCGCATCACGGATCAGGCTGTGGACGCGGCATAACAACTCGGAATAATCCACTGGGACTTTAGAGGCGCTTTGGGGTCATCCGCGCGGGACTTTGGGGGCGCTTGAACGGGACTTTAGGGGCGTCTTCTATTTCTTTATTCATATATGACAAGTAGAAGAGACCAGTAGTAGGAGCGCGTGGTCTGTGGAAATGTGGAAAAGCACAACAGGCCAACTAAGACACAGTGAAAAAATCTCGAAACGATCGCTGGCGCAATTCGATCGAAAACAATATCCAAGATGGGGAGAAAATGTTTTATAGTCTTTTGCGCTATTGCGCGCGTTTTGATCGCAGATGCCAACGGGACTGCAACGAGTTCCCTAAAGAAGGCCGACTATTATGCGAACCTCTACAATTGGGCCGACGCGGGGCCATTCTTTTTACGCGCAGATCGGGAACTCAAAGCCGGTAGCCCAGAACAGATTCACGCTCACCTCGGATACCTGCGGGCAACCATGGAGACCCGCTCACTCCCGGATTTGTCGAACTATCTCTCTCGGCTTTTGCAATCGCCGGTGATGGCATCAAATCCGCAACTTCGGTTGTGGTGTCTTCCCGCCATCGCCCCAATTCCCCCAAGGCGTGATGGATTGAAAGCGCGAATCTAAATAGCCCAAGACTTGGCTAAAGAGTCTCCGAAACTCATCGCCGTAGGCCCTGTGTACCCGCAGTTGGAAAAACTGGCGCCTGAGTGTGGCGTTCGGTTTATCTTCTTTATTCAGTCTCGTAGACGCTGGATCGCCAAGTCTGCTCAACGCGATCTCAATGTCGTTTGAGAGCGAATCATGGATGATCTGAAAGAAATCCACTGCTGATTCACGCAAGAAGTCCGATCGCGTCTGCGATCGGCGAAATAGTTGCTGGTATATCTGCCGAGTCGCATGCAGTCCTACAACCTCGTAACGCATAGCTGTCCAAAGCTGCTGGATTTCAGGAGGAACGCTCACCGAGCTATTGTTGCAGTCGCCCTCCGGCCGAAGCATGCACGTCAATGCGCCGATAAAGTTGTTTGCGTTGACGTGCCGAGGTGGATCTTTGCATCTCGTGAGGGTTGGCCTACAAGATTACTCCGCTGAAGTGGCGCTGTTCCTTTCACTTGCTTCGAGACCCGCCGGAAGCGGTTTGGTTGGCGCGGGCTGACTGGAGTTTCTACCTTCAAGCCCGTACACCTTCGCCATAGGCCAGAACGCAACGGCGCGCGATGTCACGGCTGGTGCTTGTCGGCGCTTACAGGTTAGGGTTTCAAACCCGAGCCAAAAGGAGGCGCATGGAAAGACGACAGCAACACGCGGAGTTCGAAGAGATCGGCGGCGAGCCGCTCGAAGGCTCCGGATTCGAACACGAACAACCGGTCGCCGAAGAACTCGTTTTCATAATCTCGCCTGATCAGCACAAAGGGGAAGCATCGTGAGTTCCCCTGCAACGCTGACCCAAACTCAAAATCCCGAGCCGCAGAAGCGCGATCATCGCCAGGAGGTCACCGATTCGATCATCAGCTTGCTCAAACAGGGCGTCGCGCCTTGGCAGAAGCCATGGGAGGGCATCGGAATTCCGATGAATCCGACGACGGATAAGGCTTACCGGGGCGGCAACGCTATTCACCTGATGGCGACGGCCCTTCAGCGCGGCTACGATGATCCACGCTGGATGACGTACAAGCAGGCGTCGGAGAACGACTGGCAGGTTAAGAAAGGAGAAAGGGGAGCCCGCATTGAGTTCTGGGAGGTGAAGAATGCATCCGATGAGAACGCTGAACCCGGCCAGCAGCCCGCCGAGACGGCAGAAAAACCCGAGCGTCGGTTCATCCACAAGATCTACACCGTTTTCAATGCCCAGCAGATCGATGGCATTCCGCCCCATGTTCCGAAACCGCGAACACCGTTCGAAGCCATAGATGCCGGCGAGCGAATATTAGCGAGCTCCGGGGCGAACATGAAGCACGACCAGGCAGATCGCTGCTTCTATAACCGAAGGACCGACAGCATTCACCTACCCCCTAAGGAGAGTTTCAAGGACGCTCCTGGGTATTACGGAACCGCTCTTCACGAACTATCTCATTGGACCGGCCATCCCTCGCGACTAAACAGATCCACACTGAACGAATCTTATCGATTCGGCGACCCGGCATACGCGAGAGAGGAATTGCGCGCCGAACTGGCGAGCCTATTCGTTGCCGCCGAAACCGGTATTCCTCATGATCCGGCCAGCCATGCCGCATATGTCGGATCGTGGGTCGACGCTCTTCGGAAAGACAAGAATGAAATCTTCCGGGCCGCACATGATGCGTCGGCGGCCGCTGATTTTGTGCTCTCCCTGGATCGAGAACGTGCAATAGATGCTGAACAGAAAACGCAATCCCAACCCGAGCGGGAAAGCAGCCGCTTTGTGGCTCGTCTGGAACCCGGTTCGGGAACGGTTGGCGTCCACGACAAGCGTTTCGGCAATGATCACCATACAACCATCGATCAGGCCGCGGACTCATCCGGCAGTGGCAGCAGATATCAGAGCAATGATCGAGGTGAGCTCAGAGAATCCTTTCAAGAGGCGCGCGCGCTCGCCATCAAGGAGCTGGGGCAGGAAGCCCGAACCTTTGTGGCTCAAACGCAGAGTGGAATCTATTGTGGCAAGATCATCGGGGAAACGGATCATCACCTGGTGCAGCGTGTATC
>JBARMQ010000600.1:0-25992 GCA_049802535.1 Bryobacteraceae bacterium
GGCTAATCCCTAATAATGTCCCGATCGCCAAAGAAATCTTCCCATGGTATTTCGCGCCGTACCGTGCTTCGTGGCGCTGGTTGCACCATGGCGCTGCCGTGGCTTGAATCGCTCAGCGCTTTGGCGGGTACGCCGGCGGCGAGTGAATTCCCAAAGCGGCTCGGCATCGTTTTTCTGGGAAACGGCATTAACGAGAATCATTGGACGGCTACCGGCGAAGGCGCAGCGATGACGCTGGGCAAGACGCTAGAGCCGTTGGAGCCGCTGAAGCAGAAGATCAACGTCATCGACGGCCTGTATGTAAAGGCGCTGACCGGACAAGGCATCCACCCCGGGCAAACTGGAAGTCTGTTGTCGGGCGCCCACATTTCGAAAGGCGCCATCATTCATTCGGGCATCAGCGTGGATCAGATGATTGCCAATCACGTGGGAGAGGACACGCCCCAATCGAGCATTGTGCTGGCGTGCGATCAGCCCATGACCGGCTATCACGAGACGAACTTCTCGATGGCGTACAGCTCGCACATCTCTTGGCAGACGCCCGATTCTCCGGTGCCGGTCGAAGTTTATCCGTCCCTCGCCTGGGACAACTTGTTTGACAATCGGGGCAGCCTGCTGGACATCAGCATTCTCGATCGCGTCAGGGAGCGGGCGCAGGACCTGAGCCGGCAGATCAGCACCACAGATAAAGGCAAATTGGATGAATATCTGACAAGTGTGCGCGAGGTGGAAAAACGCGTCGAGGGGATGCGCAAGGGAAAAACGGAGGCGGAAAACGCGGCGAAGGCAAAGAATACTCCGGTGTTTGCGATGGATCGGCCGGCGAACGGATTGCCGGAGGATCTACGCGATCATGCCCGTTTAATGTGCGACATCATTGCGATCGCGTTCCAGACGAACAAGACCCGTGTCGCTTCATTGATTATTTCGCGAGATCTATCGGCAATGTACTATCCGTTCCTGGATGTGAAGGACGGACATCATTCGGCGTCTCATAACAACAATTCGGACGGATATGAACGCATCTCGCGTTTCCATGTAAGCCAGTACGCCTACCTGGCGTCGAAGCTGGACAGTATGAAGGAAGGTGAAGGCACGGTACTCGATAACTCCTGCCTGATGTTCCTGTCCAATATGTGGATCGGGCGCAAGCACGATAACACGCGATTGCCGGTGGTGCTTGCCGGTGGGCTTGGGGGGACGCTTGAAACCGGGCGGACACTCAGTTATCTCGGCGAGAGCGACGACAAGCGCCAAATGTGCGGCTTATACCTTTCGCTGATGGACCGCTTCGGAGTAAAGCTGGAACAATTCGGCGACACCCAAGCCCGGCTGGAACGCCTGTAGGCTCTAGTTATTCGCCAATTTGCATTTCGCGACGATGGCGGTGATATCGTCGTGTTGTTCGCCTGAGCCAAAGCGTTGGATCTCGTCGACGACCGACGTGAGTATAGTCTGCGAAGGCAGATGCCGGTAACGCCGCAACGCATCGACCAAACGTTCTTCACCGAATTCTTCTCCATGATCATCGGCGGATTCGGTAACTCCGTCGGTGTAAATGGTGAGCATATCGCCGGGTGAGAGTTGGCACGACTGAGCCGAACAATCCCACTCCTTGAAAAGCCCTAAGACAGTGGCCGTGGACTCCAAGCGCTCCAAGGTGTTGTCCCGCCGCAGGAGAAGGGCCGCAAGATGTCCGCAATTGATGTAGCTGAGCCGCTGGGTCCTTTCCTCGTATTCGGCAAAGAACAAGGTTGCATACGCGCTATCGGCGGTGTTTGCATAGAACAGTTGATTCGCCGATCGCAGCAGTTGCTCCGGTTGGTCCTGCGCAACGGCGCATTGGCTCCGAAAATTCGCTTGCAAATTAGCCATTAAGAGAGCTGCGCCAATTCCCTTCCCGGAAATGTCGCCAATGATCAAGCCAAGCCTCTTTTGACCTAAATCAAGAAAATCGTAATAGTCGCCGCCTACCTGACGCGCCTGAAGGCACATCCCTGCATAATCGAGCGTTGGGAACGACGGCAACGTCTGCGGGAAAAGCCTCGCCTGTACCTGCTTTGCAATGGCTAACTCCTGCGCATTTCGACGTTCGATTTCGCTCTGCTGAGCGAATGCTGCGCGCCGCGCCTCCATTTCTCTCCTCGCTTCGTCAAATCCTGCAAGGCCAAAAGCGTTTCCGTCCGGGTCTTCGAATAAGGTAAACGTTCCTCTCCAGGCCGGTTCTTTCGGAGGGAATTGAAAGTTGACGCCGCGTTGGCGCCACTCGTCATACTTGCGATTTACGTCTTCGGTTAGAAAGTAAACCCGAGCAACGCCGCCGATGAGCTTTTCTTCTTCAGAACCTGGCTTGGCGAGCACAAGCGCGAGTTTCGCCGTGCCATCTGGGGGCGCAACCTCTATCCAGCGGTCAATAGGCGAGAAGGCATAGTCCACGACCAGAGTAAAACCGAGTTGGTCTACATAAAAACGCAGGCTCCGCTCCTGATCGCGAACGAAGACCATGATGAAATGTAAGTTTAGGTAAGGGTCCTCGTGGTCCAGACGAAATGTCGAGCGATCGGTCCAAAAGGATATATACGAGCTACCCATTGGCGTGATTATAGATCGGTGAGAAAGTGATTCTGTCATGAACCGAAGACAACTACTAAAGACGCTTCCGGCGCTGGGTGGCGCGTTTAGCCTAAGAGGTGAGGGGCAGCCTGTACATTCCCATCTTCATGCAGGCGTGGTGGCGTATTCCTACCGCAAGAACCTGGCGAACAAGACGATGACGTATGAGGATCTGATCCATATTGCGTCGAATGCCGGTTTGGATGGAATCGATACGACGTCATACTGGTTTCCGGACGATTCGGCCGCCTTTCTCGCCAAATTGCGCACAACTGCTTATCGCAACGGCATTCAGCTTTATGACCTCGGCGTTCGTGTTCGCTTGTGTCAGCCGACCGCCGATCTGCAAACAGCGGAAGTGGAGAAATGCAAGAAGTGGGTTGATGTTGCCGAGCGGATCGGCGCTGGCCAAGTTCGTGTCTTCGGCGGCGCGGTTCCAAAGGGCGCTTCTCAAGAGCAGGCAATCGGTTGGGCCGTCGAGGTTCTAAAACGGTCGGTTGAATATTCCGGCAGTAGAGGCATCATCCTAGCGGTCGAGGACGATGGCGGCCTGACCACTACTGCCGAACCCACCGTCGAAATCGTCAAGCAAACCGATTCGCCCTTTGCGGGGATCAATCTCGACACGGGCAATTTTCCGAAGAATGGGTATGAGCAGGTTGCGCTATGCCTTCCTTACGCGACCGGCACCCATATCAAGGTTCAGATTTCGGACAAAGACGGCAACAAAGAGCGAGCAGATTGGCCGCGCCTAGCGGGTATGTTCCGGGCCGCGGGATACAGGGGCTTTCTATCGCTGGAGTATGAGGGGAATGACGACGCGACAACAGCGGTGCCGCCGTTACTGACGGAATTGGTGCGCGCCGTCGCGTAGAAAACGGAATTTGCGAAGAATTGCCGCTAAGGCAAAGAGGCCCAGGCCGAGCGACGCAACCGCAGGCGGCTCAGGAGTGGGGGCGGGGCCGGGGTTCGAGGCAAACGTACCACTGGCGGAAGCTACAAAGTTATCAATATTTGCTCCCTGAACGTTAAACCCGTCAGCGTCGTTTACTTCGTTATTAATAGAGGACAGCGAAAGGGAGAAATCTTCCTGCGTTTGCGAAGAGAAATTTAGGATTGAAGAAGTGAAATTGACTTCGCTACTGGGAGGGACAGAATCTTGAAAAGCAGCGGATTGACCACCCTCATTTCCCGACAGAGTAGCGCCGTTCGGCGAGCCGAAAATTGCCGAAAGAAATGTGATTCCATCGGCTGTAAAGGTGATTGTGCCACTGAAGCCGGTTACAAATGCGTTAGTATTTGGGCCCTGTTTACTGGTACCCACATTTGCATTCGAATTGGCGGTCAGCGTCACTGTACCGTTGATCGGGCTGTTGGCATTAGAGTACGCCGAAGATAGCCCCGGAACGTTTGAAAAATAAAAGGTTACGGCGCCGGTGTCCGTGACGGTTTGCGAGCCGTTGGCATTATTGGTCAGACTGAAGTGCTGAGTGCCGGAGTCGGTGAATTGGAAGAAGGTAATTGAACTCGCGAGCGAGAGTTGTGAGAACAGTCCGAAGCATAGGCAGGCGCCAAGAAGCGGAAATATTCCCTTACCTGAAGGTTTTTGGAGCATTATTAGAAAACGATTTCACGCAGAACAAACGGAGAAATCCAATTATGACTTTTTAGTACTATATCTCGGTAGGTATACGTCTGTCAATTAACGTATAAAAATAGATTTTAACAATAGTTAAACTACATTGAGCTTAAATCGAAGACTTTACGGCTTTGGTAAACAATTATCGAACGTAAAGCGGCTACAGAACGCTGAGAAAATTGATAAGATCCTGCTTTTCCTGTTCGGAATAACCGATCGAGAAGCGCCGGTTATAAAAATCGACAACGTCACCGAGAGTCTGCGCGGAGCCATTTGAAAAGTAAGGCGCGCGTGCGGAAAGGCCGCGAAGTTGTTGCATAACGATGGAGCCTATGTCCGCACACTTGCCGGTCACTAAAGCTCTACCGGGATCTTCGGTATAGATGACACGTCCGAGGAGAGGATGAGCCGCGGAGCCGCTGTCGCAGGTCAGGCGAAAGAGCGGAAGATCTGGCGCGGGGACAAGATCGGCCCGGTCGGTGGTGCCAATGTCCATCCAGCGACTGGCGCCGCTCCGATGGCATGAGGCACAGGTCGCGGACGAATGCATGGTAGGAGATCCGGTATGAAGGACGGCTCCTGGGACTTCGAAGCGCCGATTGAAAAATACATCGTCACCGCGCGCGACGGATGCCCGAAAGCGGCTCATGACGTCGAGGGTTTTGGGCGTGCGCCAGAGATTGAACGACGAACCTGCGGGATCTTGAATGCCATTCAGCAGACTGGCATTTCCGGACGCGAGATTCTCGGGCCCTAACAGCGCGGGACTGGTGCTCTCGTTCAACAGACCGCCGCGAATGTGTGAGCTTTGCGCGGCGAAGACCTGCATTTCGAAATCGACAATGCGGTCTAACTGCTGCTTGTTTAGTGGCGTCGCCGCTTGTTCGTGAGCTTGCGCGGCGGTTACGGCTTGCGATCGTAAGGAGGGCTCGCGGCCATCGCCCATCAACGCAAAATCTTGCCCATTCGCGAGCGCGTACTTAAAATTAGCGGCCATACGCGGGCGGCGGTAGACGGAAACGGACGGATGAGGGCTCAACAGGCCGTAGACTGCACTGGTGTTGCAGCCAGTGGGATCGCGCACTACTTCGAGGCGAAACTCAGGTTTAATCACACTGCCATCGGGCGCGTGCGGCGGCCACGGAAGCACCATGCGAAATAATCCGTGGTTCAGCAATAGCGAGTGCGACTCTGTGATGTCTTGCGGTAGATCGGGACAATTTGAGCCATCGATTGCCGCAAAGAGAGGATCGGAACCCGCAGTATCGAGCCAACGTTTGCGAATCATATCGACGGACACGCTCATCGCGCCGCCGGGTTGGTGACAGGTAATACAGGCGCGGCCATTCGAGCCCAATGCTTCAAAGAAAGGGTGCCCCTGCGGGCGGATCATTCCTTTGGCGTTCAGAATTCGAACTTGGCCGGCAGGGTCGTCATACTCTTCTTCCAGGGGAAAAACAACGCCTCGCCCCGCACCCCACCATTCCGCGCCTACGTTGTAGGTGCGACCGCTTTGACCCCTCAAGAGAAGGCCGGCGAAGAATAGCGCGGCCATGACAGGCAACGCTCGTAACCACAGCCCCGGCGATCCTTTCCAACTGCGCATAGAACAAACTCCCGCTTTCGCAATGCCTTAGACTCGCAGCGCAAGCACCGGCCGCGCAAGTTCAAAACGCGGCCGTTTCGGTCCAAGACGGGAGAACCGGGATCAAAGATGCTATGGATCAATTTTACAGAAGGACGCATGGGACATTGGGCTAAACTCACCCTAAACGTGCAGAACACCATGGCGTCCGAAGACCGGCAACTGGAGAAGCTGAGATCGCGCTTTCCGATTCTTCGAGAAAAGGCCTATTTTTACAGCTGCTCGCAAGGCGCGCTTTCGGTTGACGCCGAAAACGGAATGCGCGAGTACGCGGACAGTTGGCGATCCTCATCCGCGCCTTGGGATGAATGGGTCGGCGCGTACGAGAAGATGCGGGAGGAATTCGCAAGCTTCATCCATGCCGATCCGGATGAAGTTGCCATTGCGACCAGCGCCTCGGCAGCGATTGGGGCGGTGGCGAGCGCTCTGACATTCGAGCAGCGCGACAAGGTCGTGATGGGTGAATACGAGTTCCCGACAATGGGACATATCTGGCTCGCTCAGCAGAGGCGAGGAGCCAAAGTCCATTTCTTGAACGGTGTCGAGGGGAAGATTCCGCTGGAGACTTATGAACATGCCATTGACGAGCGAACCTCGATCGTTCCGATCACCCAGGTGTCGTTCCTGAACGGGAACCGGCCAGAGGCGGCAGCAATCGCAGAGTTAGCGCACGCGCGAGGCGCACTGGCATTTCTAGATGGCTATCAAGACTGCGGGACACGACCCTTGGACGTGAAGGCATTGAATGTCGACTTCTTTGTCACGGGCGCGTTGAAATACTTGCTGGGGCCGCCTGGCCTTGCGTTCCTCTATGTGAAGCGGGAGTTGATTGAACGGCTGACGCCGACAGTGACCAGTTGGATGGCGCAGCGCGATGTGTTCGCGTTTAATACGCAGAAGTTCGATCCGGCTCCGGCTGCGAGACGTTTTGAAGGCGGATCGCCGCCTATTCCGAACATTTATATGGCAAGGCCGGCGCTCCGTTTGTTGACCGGGTTCGGAATGGACCAGGTTGCTGAACGTATCAGTCGCTTGTCACGATATTTCCTGGAAGGCATCTGCGATCTGGGAATACAAACGAAGACGGAGCCCACGACCACTGGGCCGCTGGTCGTGGTCCGCGCAATCGATTCCGCGCAAGCCGTGGCACGTCTGGCGGAGCACGGCATTGTTACGTCGGCGCGGCACGATGGAGTGCGATTTTCGTTCCATGCGTACAACTCCCTGGACGATGTGCGGACGGCTCTCCAGGCGATTCAGAAGAATGTTGCGTTGATGGCGCTGACATGAATGCATCCGGGAAATTGGTGAACGCCGAGGAGAACGAGCAACTCTCACGACAGCTGACCGTTGGGCAACTGGGCATGATCGCGCTTGGGGGCGCAATCGGTACCGGCCTTTTTCTCGGCAGCTCGCTTGCGGTACACACGGCTGGACCGGCGGTCATTCTCAGTTATTTGCTGGGCGCGGGAATAGCGGTGTTGTTAATGCGATCGCTGACCGAAATGGCGGTGGCACATCCGGCCGCTGGTTCGTTTGGCCTGTATGCCGGAATTTATTTGAACCCGTGGGCGGGATTTGCCGTGCGGTACACCTATTGGGCGGCGCAGTGCGTCGCGATTGGGGGCGAAGCGGCAGCCATCGCCATCTATTGCCAATGGTGGCTTCCGGGAATACCTAAATGGGTTTGGATTCTGGCGTTCACTGCGGCCTTACTCTACGTAAACGCGCGAAGCGTCGGGAGCTTTGGCAGCTTTGAATACTGGTTCTCAATGATCAAAGTGGTCGCGATTGTTTTGTTCATCGTGTTCGGAGTTGCGTTGATTATCGGCGCAGGCTCGAAGGGCGGCGTAGGACTTTCAAACCTGACGGCCCATGGCGGATTTTTTGCGAAAGGCTGGAGCGGTGTTTGGATGGCGATGGTCTTCGTGATCTTCAGCTATATCGGCACCGAAGTCGTCGCAGTTGCGGCTGGGGAAGCGAAGGATCCCACCACGGCGCTGCCCAAGGCGATCCGATCTATGGCTGCGCGGTTGATTCTGTTTTACCTTTGCGCCATCGTGGTGCTGCTGTGCATTGTGCCGTGGAACGAGATTCAACCTGGGGCGCAAGTGACCGCCAGTCCGTTCGTTCGCGTATTTCAATATGTGGGCGTCCCTGCCGCGGCACATGTCGTGAATTTCGTCGTCATTACCGCGGCGGCGTCCAGCATGAATTGCAATTTCTATCTGGTCAGCCGAATGCTGTACTCGCTGGCGCGCAGCGGATATGCTCCGGCCGCTTGGGGCCACGTGTCAGGTGCGGGAACACCGGTTCGCGCGCTGCTCATTTCAGGGGCGGGACTGGGATTGGCTGTCGTGACGGCGTTCTTCTTTCCAGACAGCGTGTTCGTTTATCTCTTTGGAGTATCGCTTTTCGGCGGCCTCTTTACGTGGTTGGCGATCTTTGTCACGCATTGGTTCTTTCGACGAAAGCGGGGCATGGCGGCGGATTACCTATCGTTGTTGGGGGCCGCGGCGGTGTTTGCAATTCTTTTGACAACCTGGGTCGTGCCCGGGATGCGTATCACGTTGTTGGCGGGATTGCCGTGGATCGCTGTGTTGACAGCCGCCTACTTCGGGGCCGCCAGACGCAGGCCGGCGGATTTGTAAGATCGACACATGAGCCAACGCGATCTGAGCGCACTATGGGAAGAACATACCGCGCATGAATTCAACACAAAGGATACGGAGGCCACCTTGGCCACGATGACAGAAGACGCATATGTGAATCACGTGCCGGTCATGACGGGAGGCAACGGAAAGGCGGCGCTGCGAGAATTCTATTCGAAGCATTTTATTCCGAGAATGCCGCCAGATACGACTTTGATGCCCATCTCCCGAACCGTTGGAACCGATCAGCTGGTGGACGAAATGATCTTTTCGTTCACGCACACGGAGGAGATGCCGTGGATGTTGCCGGGCATCGCCCCTACGAATAAGCGAGTCGAGATCGGGCTGGTCGCAATCGTGCGATTCCGGGATGGAAAGCTGGCGCACGAGCATATCTATTGGGATCAAGCGTCGGTCTTGAAGCAGATTGGATTACTAACCGATCCTGCGCTTCCGGTGTTCGGTGCGGAAACCGCGCAGAAATTAAACAGCGCCTCCTAGAAGGATTGCCGCAATATCGACTCTGGTTCTGCTAGGCAGTGTCGCTCTGGTCGTTTTCACATGAACTCATGCGGGCGGCAGCCCGGTAGGGTCAATGCCGTCTGGCAGGCAAGTCAGCGTTTCTTGGAGTCTATCTGCCAGCTGTTGGTCCGTGCTTCGAAGCTCGGCTTGTAACCCGTTAACTGCTGCACGGAAGGCGCGTGTGAGTTCAGTGACATTCAATTCGCGAACCAGAGCGTCTTGGAGCGGACCGAGCACTTTGGCTGGCAGACGATCGATCCCGCGCCCATGCACGGCAGGCAGGCTGTGGCGAATGCAAGCTAGCGCGAGGGCATAATCGCGGACACCGCTGACCATATATTCCGCTTGCCACAAATGTCCTCTCGCGATGGAAGTTCTGGCATGCAATGCATACAGCCAGCTCATGCCGATGAGGTCTGGCGCTGCAGTGGGAGGAACGTGATCTGAACCATTCGCCTCGCCATGAATCAGCTGGAACGCGGGTCCTAAGGCTCGAAAGTCGCCGGATAACGCAAAGGCGATATCTACCTGCAGCGTCCCGGGAAGAAGAAACACACGGTAAATCCAAGCGCCTGCCCTGACATCAACATGATGCAAGACCGAGTGTTGGCCGTACATATACGATGACCAATCGGCAAGCACTTCCGCAACTGAGCTCTGGCAGTCGACTCCAAACGCCAGATCAATGTCGGACCACCTGTCTTCGCGCCGGACGGCGGCTGATCCGGTAATGGCCGAGCCGCTGATTCGCGGATCCTGGGCTGCGCGCTCTAGCAACTCTACGCGCAGCCTATCGCGCTGTTCCGGGGTGAATATAGTCTGGTCTCCATCCTGCGAAATATAATACTCGCGCTCCGACGAAGATACCGCCGCTTGTGTCTATTAACTGATCCGCAGTCAGATATAGAATCGTTCAGTGCTGACGAGAAGCAAAACCGGCCGCTGGACGATTCTACTCGCACTTTCGATTGGCATGCTCGCTGACTCGCAACAAACCGGAACGAAGCGGCCGTGGAAGGGCTATTCGATTCTTGGCAACGGCCATTTGACTGCCGTCTATTCGGATGATCCGCGCATTACGGAATTGACGCACTTCAAAGGCATCCAACATCTATATTTCGGGGACTACACCGCGGACTACGTCGCTTCAACTTCTTTCAAATTGCCCAATCAAAACGGCGATGCGGTCGCTCGCGGAGCCGATGACGTGGGCATGAAGAATTTCTTCACGACTCAAACCAAGACTCCCCTCGCCAACGCAAGCAAAGTTGTAAACTGCTTTGTTCATCCGGATGGCGCCATGGTCGTTGCGCTCACCATCGACGGATCAATCGGCAATGCGACCTATCGGTTCAATGGTCTGCTACGCCAGGAACTTAAGACCGACCGGACCATCACGCTGACATCGCTCGCGGTTGAAGACAATGTGGCGATCGCCAGTTGGTCGAACGGAACGGCGCTTGCGCTGCTGCCGAGAGCAGCGGACGCAAGGACCAGCGTGAATGGATCATCCGTTTTCATCGGTGGAAGGTTGAGCGCTGGACAATCGGTCGATGTCCTGCTGATTCCGGCGTCTTCGAAAGCTGAAGCTCTGGCAAAGGTACAAACCTTTCGACGCAAAAGCGAAATTGAGAGTGAGGCAGCAAGCTTTTGGAATGCCTGGATGAATTCGGGCAAGCTTCCTGCCATCAAGAGCTCTGTCGAGAATGCGCCGCAGTACTTAGAAGCCTATAAGCGCAATCTGTATTGCGTTAAATCGGCCAATTTAGGCGGCCAAATTCCGGCTGACATCACCGGTCAGTTTGTGACCAATAACATGCCGCAGTTATATCCACGGGACGCAATGATGTGCGCGCGGGCATTCCTGGCGACAGGCCATCCGGCAGAAGCAAAACAGGTCATCGAGTTTTGGGCGAGACACGAGATCCCCATGAAGAGCCCTGGTGAATGGTACGCACGATACGATGCGCACGGCAAAGCGGTCGACGGCGGAAGTGGCGCGCGTTTTGATGAACCGGAGTGGGATTCGAACGGCTATTACATCTACCTGCTCGACAAATATCGTGCGATCACGGGCGTCCAGCTTGCGAAGCCTGAGCTCGTCTACAAACTGGCTGACTTCCTGGTAAGCCACCTCAGCCCCAATGGTCTGCTGTGGGAGGGAGGCATCGTCGAATGGACCGGTTATCTGCCGGCAACGAATATGATCGACGCCGCAGCGTTGAGGACGGCTTCGAAAATGGCCGGAGAATTTGGTGACGCGGAGCGAGCGCACCGTTATGAGGGCGCAGCAAAAAGGATTTCCGCCGCGCTGCCGCAGATGTTCGACCAGTCCAGGCAAACCTATGCCGATGTCCGCTTCACCGGCGAAAAGGCAAGCAACGGGGCGAGTTTGGCAGAGCGATCCGGAAAGAAGATGTATCTGTGGGATACGACCGCCAACGTTGGAGTCATTTGGGGCTATCCGAATCATGCCGCGATGTCTTTATCGAATGTCTTCTACGACCACAACCTGGTGAAGTTGGGTGGCGGCATGCAGTATTTCGACTCGCCTGATCCGGGCTTAGCCAATTATGGCCACGGATCCTTCTTCTTCACGACAGCGGCGGCGGCCGAGTATCAAAGCTTGTATGGAAAGAACTCCACTGCGAAAGGCTTCCTCGATTGGATGATGCGCAACGCCAATTCTTATGGATTGATGCCGGAACACGTAGACCCCGATGGCTTAGACATCAGCCCCGCATCGCCGCTCTCGTGGTGCGGCGCAGAGTTTGCCGCCGCGCTACTGCTATTTAGCCAATCCTAAGCAGGTGATTAGAAGCCTTCCCAAACGAGGGCCGGGAAATTGGACGTCGTATTGAAACCGACCTGTTGGTACAAGCGATTGGCATCGATGTTGGAACAGGTGACGGTTAAGCTGACAGATTTGCAGCCCGCGTTCGTCAACTGCACCAAACACTGGCGCAATGCTTCGTATCCGACCTTGGCGCCGCGAATGCCCGGTAGAACGCAAAGTTGTGTGACATGGCCCGATGCGGCGGATACTAAGCTGGCCAGGCAAACACCGCATACGCGTCCCGTGGCTTCATCCAGCACTACGATGGAACCAGGCGCTGAAAAACGTCCGCAGCCAGGGAATTTGACGATATTCGTCAAAAATCGCCGAGCACCCGCGATGGTCCGATACTGATCGTTAATTTCACTGTCGACATGACCGCGGTAGGCAGCAGAAATCAAGTGGGCAATCTCTTCTTGATAGCGTTCGGCCCAGGGATGAAAGGATACGCGATGTAATACGGCGGCCGGCGTTAATTGCTTGGCCGCTTCGGCGGAAATCTCCATAAAATTCCGATCGTGGCGGGTCAAGCATTTGCTGAACGGCAAAGGCTTGGGCAGGGGCATGTGGGCCAACATCAATTGCGACTCGATGCGGCGTATGCCAGGAGTGATCATCAGATCTTGCACCATGGCGCTGAGCAATAACATCTCGGCGGAACCGGGCGCGCCGGACCGGACATAGAAGTCTCCGATCAACCCCTTATGCTCTTCGCAAACGTGATAGGCGTAACCCACTACTTCGCGATCTACGCGAAGCGCATATCCGTTCAACGATTGAACATGCAGGAAACGGCGCAGGAGGTCGGCGGAGGGCCGAAAATCCCAGGAAAAACGGCGTTCCCAGACCTGGATCTCCTCCGTCAGCAGGCTTTCCATATCGGCCGCGCCTACGCGTGACAGCTCAACTGCCTCGGGTAGAGATAATTCTGCCGCCGCTGCCATCGCTTCAAATTATACGTGCGAAGCGCATGGCCCGGCTAGTTCCGGTTGGTGTTGCAGAAAATGGCCGGTGTTTTTTAGTGGCCTGCCGGATGCGGTGATTGTTCTCAACCGAGCTGAATCGAACGAAGCCGTCGCCGTAAGGTCCGAAGCCAACGCCGGGTGCGGAAGTTATCATGCGAGTGTCATGCATTCCTTCGATCTGAGCGAGTACCGGCTCCGCGCGCCTGAAAATATCCTGACGCCGGCTCTCTTGATTTATCCGGCGATCGTGCAATCGAACATCGATCGCATGATTGGACTAATGAGCGGGAACGCCGATCGCTGGCGTCCACACCTGAAGACCGCCAAGATGGATTGGGTGATACGAAAGCTGGCGGCGTCGGGAGTGAAGCAGGCGAAGTGCGCGACCACTTTGGAACTGCTGATCGCCTGCGAGTCCGGCATGGAAGACATGCTGATTGCGTTTGCGCACAACGGGGCCAATGCACGGCGCATTCTAGAGATTGCGCGTGCGCATCCCGCGGTTCGAATCTCCACACTGATCGAATCGGCGGACCAGATTACGGCTTGGACGAACAGTCCCGTTGGATTATTTGTCGACATCAACCCGGGAATGAATCGAACGGGAGTCGATCCCACGCACGTGGAGGAGTTGGTTGCCCGAGTTCGAGACGCGGGCGCGGAGTTTCGCGGTTTGCACTATTACGATGGGCACATCAATCAAGGGAATTTGGATCAACGAACCGAAACTGCGCAGCCTGGATATGAAGCGCTCTGCGGCTTGGCCAGAAGAACCGGCGCCGAAGAAGTTGTTACCGCGGGTACGCCCGCACTGCCGTGCTCGCTTGGCTTCGCCGGGTTTCAAAACGCAGGCTTCACACATCGGGTCTCACCCGGCACGGTCGTGTTTAACGACAGCTCCAGTCTGCGGCAATTGCCCGAATTGGGATTTCGTGCAGCCGCATTGGTCTTGAGCCGCGTGATCAGTCATCCCACTCCCGCCATCATCACCTGTGATGCCGGACACAAATCACTGTCAGTGGATTCAGGCGTTCCGAATTGCCAGGTGCTGGGCTATCCGGGTCTGCTTCCGCAAAAGCCAAGCGAGGAGCATCTACCCATCGAAATAGGACCCGGCGTCGATCCGCCCGTCGTGGGCGGCCTGCTGTATCTTCTGCCCCGCCACGTTTGCCCGACCGTCAACAACTTCGATTACGCACTGATGGTCCAAGACGGCGAGGTACAGAGCGCCCAGCGTGTTTCAGCGCGGGGACGGGAGCATCCGCTATTGGTTGCGTGATGCACGAAGCGCAAGATCTATCCGCAGAAATGACCGCGAATCGGCTAAGGCGGATTGTATTCTCAACAGCGGGAGTCCCTAAATGGCTGAACTGGCGCGTATCGGGATTGCGATAGGTGAAGACCTGCTCGATGAGTTCGACAAACTGATCGAAAGGCGCGGCTATACGAACCGATCCGAAGCGTTTCGCGATCTCATACGCAACGAACTCGTCGGCGAGATTTCTACCAGTCCTAACTCGGAGGTCTTCGGGACGGTAACGTTGGTTTTCGATCACCATGCTCGCCTGCTGCTGGACAAGCTCACCGAACTTCAGCACCAACACCACTCGGCGATTATGTCGAGCCTTCACGTCCACCTCGATCACGACAACTGCCTTGAGGTCATTCTTGTGCGCGGTAGATCCTCGGTTGTCAAGGCTTTGGCCAATGCACTCATAGCAACGAAGGGTGTGAAACACGGCAGATTCATTCTGACCACATCTGGGGGGAACCTGCCATGATCTTAAGTGGTTGGGAAAACGCCTCTTTTACTTCAACCATGCACGAACGAATCCGAGGCCGAGCTCGCGCGGATCGTTCGATATGCCAAGTGTTCGAGGCGACTTGGGATTCAGGATGCGAATGCCGATGAGCGGGCGTGTTTCCTGCGCGACGAGGGCGGCGGGAATGGGAACGCGGATGGTGCGGCGGCCGGGCATTCGGAAGGTCATCGTCTTGAGGAGATGTTTGCCGAAGTAGATCTCGACGTGCAGCGGCCGGTGCTGCCTGTTCACATACGGGTGGACCAACGCATGGAATAACGCCCGCGTTCCCAGCGGCCGATCAAGCGGCAGGCGTATCTCCGCAAGAGGTCCGACTGTCCAGCGGCCCCAAGCTTCAGGAGGACTCCAGCCGGTGGGAGTGAAGTCTGAGGAATTGCCGTTATCCTTAAAGTCGATCTCGCTTCCCAGATCATAGGGCACGGGAGAAACCCACTCCGGGTCCTGAATTCCCGCCTTAAATACAAATTCCGGGCCGACATCGAGCGGCAGGGTCTCCAATTCCTGGCCTTCGTAGAGATACATCTCACTGAAGTGCTTGTCTGGGCGCGCGGCACGATACGCCCGGCATTTCTCTTCGCGCTGCTCTCGCGTGGTTTGGACCAGGTTGCGATGCTCAATCCAGCCGTCGGGCCATACCAAGCTTGCGCCCTGCACGTCGAGTTGTTCGTGAATCCGCTTCGGCCACGTAACCAGCCGCGGATCGTTTCGAAAGAGTCTATTCTGCAAACCGGGATACCATGGGCGCTCAGCTACAAATCGCTCGTTCGGTACGGCCCAACGAAACGGAATAAAGAAATGAGTGATGTCGTTAAAAGCCACCAGCCGATTAAAGCGTTGCCTGTTCCAGTCGCCGCGCAAGAGCTCATCGTCATCAAGACGCAGAACGAATTCCCCTTTGCAGGATTCGGCAAAACGGCCGTAGGCCCAGTCGATCCCACCTTCGGCGTCGAGCAGGCTTACATTTTCGGTGAACTGGCGCGCCAGGGCGAAACTATCGTCAGTGCTGCGGCGATCGATGCATACCGCGATATCGTCTGCAAATCCTGACAATCGGACTGATTCGAGACATGGGCCGAGGCGCTCGGCTCCGTTTCGGCTGATCACCATCGCAGTAACAGAGGGAACTTTCCGCAACAGCGCCGGCGGAGCATGCGTTTTGGCCGAAAGTGCGCGCGAGCGGATGGGCGTTGCTTTTGCCGTTGAGGCGCGCCCGACGATTGGTACCGGAGCGGGAGGCGGCCAACTACCGGTTTCCAAAGGAAAATCGAGGAACCGGCTTAAGAAGCTTTTGAAGTGAGACGCGAACGATCCAACGTTCATCCGAAACGGTTGGTCATATCGAAAACCAATGTCGTGCAGTAGGCTCAGGCGGGTTTTATCGAAGAGCGATACAAATCCGCGGCTCGGAAAGACGACCGGTGTGCCGAACGCCAAGCAGGGCAAAATGACATGAATACGGCTGCTGTAGACAATTTCGGCCTTCTGCAAAATTTCTAAGCGGCGTAGGCCAAGCTCCCATTCCTCCAGCCAAGAGAGGCGAGGAATGTCGCTCGATAGGACGCGTGTGCCGGGTTCGGGATCGACGTCGATACTGTATTTGCCTTGTCGCGGTCCGTTGTATTGGGGCAGTGTGAGAGTGGCGCAGCCAACCAGCTCGGCTGGGATGCCATGACTCTTCAGCAGTCCCATGGTGTAGGAATCTCGAGCGCCGACCGGATGGTAGCCGCCCCGCATCCACGAAGTGTAAGCGGGTTCGTTTTGACCGAGGTGAACACCGGCAAAGACGCATGGTCTTTCCGTATGCGGTTGCTCCCAACCGAGCCATCCATTCACGATGAAGGGCGCATCGGGGAAGAGGCCGGGAAACGGCAGGTCACGATCGACTCCGGCACAAGGGCCGCCGATTAGACGGGCTAAGGCGATGGTCTGGATGGTATCGCCGATGTTGGCCGTGCCCGAATAAATCGGCAGATGTGCTTTGGGCTGAAAGCCGCCTTTAATAGCAGGGTTTGAGTGTTGTATGACCGAGTCCGTCCTTCACATCATAGCCACTGGCGGCGCGGGCTCATCGGGACTGCCGGCGCTTCCTAAGGGAAGCCGGATCATGACGATGGCAAGGAGAGCCATTACCCCGAGGCCGACGAAATACGACGGTTCTTTGAACACCTGCAAATGATTGCGCACATTTTCGGGTGCAAACTGCAAACCTGCCCAAACCAGCCCCAGAACGGCTTCTCCCGCAATCAGACCGGAAGCGGTTAAGACGCCCGCATTTTCCACCCTGGCGCGTTGGGCTTCGTTGTATCCGCGGCGGCGAGCGACGCCATCGCCCAGCCAGCGAATGACGCCTCCCACGAAGATGGCGGCGGTGGTCTCAATCGGCAAGTACATACCGACAGAAACCAGCATGGGGCTCTTCACCTGCATCATGATGAGAGCGGCGCCCATACAGATGCCGACGAGCACGAGCGGCCAGGGCATATCGTGACCCACAATGCCTTGCGCCAACAGGGCCATCAAACCGGCTTGCGGCGCCGGGAGTTGGCGATCTCCAAAACCAGTTCCGCCCGCGTTAATATTGCCCTGGTTCAAGAGAAAAAGCGGGAAATACATAACGGCGCTGGCAACCATGACAGCGATGAGCTCGACAATCTGAATGCTGCGCGGTGTACCGCCGAGAATATAGCCGACTTTGAAATCCTGCAGCAGTTCGCCGGCGACGGCGGAGGATACGCAGACCACAGCGGCGACACCCAAAACAGCGGCGACACCACCGGCGCCAGCAACGCCAAGAGACACCATCAGGAGTGCTGCGATCAGCAAGGTGGACAGCGTTAGGCCAGAGATTGGATTGTTGGACGATCCGATCAGACCGACCAGGTTGCCCGAAACCGTGGCGAAGAAGAAGCCCATGATCAACATGACGATTGCTGCAACCACTCCACCGACCACCTGGCCGGATAAAAAGATGTACAGCGCAATCATGGCGATGAATACAAGTCCGATCAGTGAAAAAATCGTCTTCGAACTCATGTACCGCTCGGTGCGGCTTAGCTGGGCGGCCTGTTCGCTGGTTTGTTTGATGTCCGAGACAGCACGCTTCAGGCCCGTCATCAAGCTCTGGCGCATGCGGAACAAGGTGTATGCGGCGCCGACCAACATACCGCCGACCGCGATAGGCCGAACGATGTAGCGCCAAACGGCCTCTCCCATATCGGCCCAGGAACCGTTAGTGGCCACGCCCGCGGGTAAGAAATTTTGTATCTGTGGGCCCAGGAAATAAATGAAGATGGGAACCAATAAGCCCCACGCAAGGACGCCTCCAGAGAATTGCAATGCCGCCAGGCGCGGACCAATGATGTAGCCGACACCGAGATAGGCCGGACTGACGCTGGGAACCGAGAAGGTAGTGACGCCGCCGGTATTGAGAACGTTCTTGGTTCCGGCCCCTCCCAGCCGCACGTGGCTGCGGCCCAACGCTCCAATGGGGAGCGAAAAGGAGGCATCGGCCGCAAAAAGTCCGAAGCGTCCTAAGAGGAAGATCAGACCGCCCAGGCCGATATTCCAGAACAAATATTTGGCCGCTTCGGCACCGCGTTGACCGGCCTTGTGGATCTCCGAGGCTGCGACGGATTCAGGGAAGACCAGTTCCGGATCCTCCACCATCACGCGCCGGACGAGAGATATAAATAAGACGCCCAGCACGCTACCCACAATCATCAGAGCCGTCGATTTCCAGTAGGCGTCAGCAAAGCCGAACGAGGGCCACGCGTGGGAGATGATAAAGGCCGGCAGCGTGAAGACCGCGCCGGCAGCGACCGCTTCGCCGATGGATCCGGCGGTGCGGGCGATGTTTTCCTCGAGCAGCGATCCCTTCCAGGCCCGCATAACTGCCATGCTGATGACCGCTGCCGGGTAAGTCGCAGCGATGGTAATGCCCGCGCGCAGACCTAAATATGCGTTCGCCGCACCCAGAATGACCGTCATCATCAATCCTAAGAGCACGGCGCGCAAAGTTAGTTCGCGCATCTTCATGTGTTCGGGGACGAAGGGGCGGAAGGTTCTGGTGGGTGTGCTCATGGGATGGAGAAATGTTCTGTAGTGAACTGCTATTGTACGCGGAAACCCATGAATCGTAGCGTTCCGACCATGTCGATACGGTTCGTATACTAGGAGGCGAAGACGTTGCCTCAGCTTACGGAATCCGCACAGAACGACCTTTCGTTGGCTCACAACGGCGGCAGACGCATCGGCATTCTGCTGCTCGATCCGTGGGCCGGAACGAGCCGCAAACCCGTCTTGGACCGCATACCTGCTGTCGTTTGGAACAACCTGGAGGAAGTGGTCACGTTTGGCGAAAGCGATGACCGGCCGAAGGTAACGACGCTGCCGGGGCCCGTGACAGCGGGGCCCGGGGCGCTGCGTAAAGCCGCATTCGCGTACTTTGTTGAACGCGGCTTTGACGTCTTCGTGGTACTACGCTCCGATGGCCGTTATCCGCCGGAACTGCTGTCGAATCTATACCGGCCGATTATCGCGGATCAAGCCGATGCCGTTTTCGGTTCTCCCAATGGGAATCACGGCGGTCCGTTGAACGGGCTCGAAAAGATGATGATTGGGCTCGAATTGACCAATTTTCACTGCGGCTATCGCGCTTATCGCGTATCCGCCTTACGCGCAATTGAGTGGCAACGGCTTTCCGACGGTGAAACGTTTGATTTAGAGCTGGTGCTGAAGCTAAAGCACCAAAATTTTCGCATCCGAGAGTTGGCGATCCCTGGAAATTGCGGGCCGCCGGCGCCATTTCTCCGAACGCTGAAGCAGACGGCAAAGACCGTTTACCGGTATCGGCAGACGCGGCTATCCGTCAAGCGATACCCGGAATTTGAAGAGTACTTCGTCCATTACCCGGTCAAAGAAAGCAAGCGGTCGAGCCACGCTTACGCCGAAAGCCTGGTCGGCACAGGCCACGACGTGCTGGATATCGGCTGCGGCGAAGGAATTTTAGCGGCCACACTCATCCGGAATGGGAATCGCATCACCGGCGCCGATATCCTGCCGCATGTGGCCAACGAATCGGTGCTCGAACAGTACTTCAGTGTCGACCTAAACACCGGCATTGAGCCAATGCTGAAAGCCCTGGGTGGAAAGACGTTTGACCGTGTGCTGTTGTTGGATATCATCGAGCACCTGCTTCAACCGGAGCCGTTGCTCCGACAAATGCAGCGACTTCTGAAGCCCGACGGCCAACTGATACTCTCAGTGCCGAATATTGCGAACATAATCATTCGTCTGTCGCTGCTGTTTGGCCGATTTGATTACACCGAGCGCGGAATTTTAGATAAGACTCACGTTCGGTTCTTCACTCGCAAAACGTTGAGGCGCATGCTGGCCGAAATTGGCTATCGAATCGTTGAAGAGCGCGAAACCGTAATGCCGATTGAGCTGTTTTTCGGACTACCAGCCTCGAATCCGCTCATGCGATTTGGTAACGAAGTGTTGGGAGTGTTCACGCGCTTGTTGCCAGGACTGTTCGGCTATCAATTGATGGTCGTGCTGCAGAGTGAGCGATAGCTGTCTACTCGCCGCTACTTTGTTGCGGTATCGGGAAACTCAATGTGGCTTTCCACGTTAGCCCGGCGGAAATTCGTATTCTCCATCGACTCGGTAAAGGTGCGGTTCAGCAGGAATAAAGCATGCACCGCAAATTCCGTTCCGTAGCTTGCCGGAAACCAAAGGTCTTTGTCGACGCGCTTATATTGAATGCCAAAACCGAGACCGGGCACGTCGACGCCAAGCATCGTTCTCACCGCCAAAGGCAATTTCCGCGAGAGACGGGTATACACCGAGACAGGCTGAAACTCCTCTTTGTCAATCCACGCTTCGCCCGTCCAACCATAATCATGCCGATCAGCTGGACGGAACCGGATTTGATAGACCGAACGCCCATTCGCCACGCGTTCGCCAATACGCTCAAACGTGTAATTCTTTTGCTCGTCGCTGGTCAACGGAAACAGATCTTTGTCGATGCCATCGCGAGTAGTGCTGTCGTCGTCATCATCAAGCACGACATTCAACAGACCTTCCGCTGGAACCGGTTCGCCTTCGAATGACAAATACCGTCCATGCTTCCAATAACGGCCTTTTACTGTTAACAGCTTCCTCTCGGTGCCTTTGGCTCCAGGCGTGACGGAATACGTCCGGTATTCCTCCCGCAAGAGTTTGCCGTCTTTGCGCCGCATGGTGCGGTGTACCTTCTGTTCATACACAAACTGATTGCGAGCCTGCTGTTCTCTATCTTGATTTGCCGCAACTCGACTCATGATTTCGACGGCCGCCGGCTGAGACTGATCTTCGGCTGTGAGACCGAACAGTATCAGGAAGGCGAGAGCAGTGATGGGCATAGAACTTCCGGACGCTCCTACCGGCTAATACGGTCGGGGGCGCCGAGCGCCTCAAAACATTCGTGCTGAAACGTTACCGATGCGACAAGTCCCGAATCCAGATATCCTTAAATTCCATGTTGCCGCGGCCGCCGGCATGCAACTGCAACGCAATCGTGCCGTCAGGCGCGCCGGGTTTAGGATCGGTGAAATCGACCATCGGGACGCTGTTTAGCCGCGAACGATAACGGTTGCCATTCACTTCCAGCAGATAATCGTTCCAGTCCCCGTTGCGTACCACGCCTTCATTCTCAGGTGCAGGCCAGACGACCCAGCCGCGGCCATCTTCGGCGTAAACTCCAGCGGTGTGGTGCATCATTGTGCAATCGATCTCGAACTGCATGCCTTGCGTCACATCCGCCGTGCCGGGTTTAAACATGCTGTGAAAAAAAACTCCACTGTTGCCGTCACCCACACACTTAAAGCGAAGGCTAAGTTGGAAATCGGTGTACTGCTTGGCGGTTTCCAGATAGCCATAGTCCTTGGTGAGACCCTTACCATGGATAAGTCCGTTCTCCACAGTCCAGCTTTCCTTACCCACCGGATTCCACCCGCTGAGATCTTTCCCATTGAACAATGAGATCCAATCCTCTCCCGGAAGGTGCTTGGTTTCTGAACTGGATTGCGCCGAAACCAGAACACAGGAAAAGGCAAGGGCGATGACACCAGCACTGATAGAAATTTGCTGTTTCATTTGAAGGTGAATCATCAGCCCAGCCGCGTTTTGACCATCTCGGCGAGCGCTTTGCCATCGACCCGCTTGCCCGCGAGTTTGGCTTGCGCAGATTTAATGACCAATCCCATTTGCTTGGCGGAGGTGACGCCAGTTTCCGCCATCGCGGCGGCGACGGCAGAATCCAATTCCTCCTGCGTAGGGGCGGCAGGCAAATAAGCTTCGATCAGCTTGAGCTCGGCTTCTTCCTTCGTTGCCAACTCTTCCCGGTTGCCCTTCCGGAACAAATCGGCGGCTTCACGGCGCTGTTTGATCAGGGTATTCATCACCTGCATTTCAGTCGCCTCATCGAGGGGCTTCATGGAGTCAATTTCGTGCTTCTTCAGAGCAGTCTTGATCATGCGAACCGTTCCCAGGCGCAACTCATCCTTGGCCTTCATGGCGTCGACCATATCTTTCTGTATCCGGTCCAGCAGGGGCATCGGTCCCTATTGTAGCGGCCTTAAATGCCGCCGAAAGACGGCCGTAAGGGCCATTACGATGCTAAACTGGGAAGATTACATAGGCAATGGGCACCCAAAGCATTGCGAATGATTCGACGCCGGCCCAGGATTGGCAGAGCGCGACAGAGCTGCCGTTTGAGCCTCTTCCACAATTTCGTCAGAATGCGCTGGAGGATTCTGCCGAGCGTGCCGATTGCCGTGGCAAACGCATTGGCATTTTCATCGTTACCTATAACGCGGTCACGACACTAAATAAAGTATTGCGCCGCATAACGCCACACGTTTGGCGCAACGTAGAGCAGGTGGTCGTCGCCGACGATGCCAGCCAGGACGCTACATTCGAACTCGCGGTCGGCATTCAGGCGCTCCGCAATCTTTCGAAGCTCAAGGTGCTAAAGCATCCCAAAAATTTGGGATATGGTGGCAACCAGAAGGCCGGGTATCAGTACTTCATTGAACAAGGCTTCGATATCGTCGTGCTTTTGCATGGCGATGGACAATATGCGCCGGAGTTGTTGTCGCACATGTATTCGCCGCTAGTACGCGGCGAGGCAGACGCTGTTTTCGGGTCCCGGATGATGCGGGATTACGGTGGACCGCTTAAGGGCGGCATGCCGCTGTACAAATATGCGGGCAATCGGGTCCTGACTGTCTTTGAGAACCGCGCTTTGGGATTGTCGCTCACGGAATTTCATAGCGGCTACCGGGCCTATAACCTGCACGCCCTATCGCAGATTAACTTCAACAAGATGACGGACGATTTCCACTTCGATACGGAAATCATCATCAAGTTGCATCATCAGGGCTACCGCATTGCGGAAGTGCCGATTCCGACGTTTTACGGCGACGAGATCTGCTACGTCAATGGCATGAAGTACGCCAAGGCGTGCTTCCGGGCCGTTAGCCGCTACATCGAAACGAAGCGCTCAGTCAGGTCACATCCTGAATACGAAGAATATTTCGTTCCGTATAAGGTTAAGCAGAGCCGGTATTCCAGCCATTACTATGCCCGGAGACTTGTAGGGACTAACCAGCGGGTCTTGGAGGCGGGCTGTGGCGATGGGGCGTTTGGCGCCGAGTTAACTTTAGCCGGTAATCGTGTAGTCGGAATAGACCCTCAACCGAACGTTCCTCAAACGGCCGGGTACGAAGTGGTGCTGGAAGGACGTTTGGGGAGCGGGCCGGCGGATCCCGTGCCGTTGGAGCGCGGAAGCTTCGATCGCGTGCTGCTGCTGGACGAAATCGACCGCTACGCCGAGCCCAAGCAGGTCTTACGGGAGCTCCGGCCATTGCTGGCGGAGCGAGGCAAACTGATTCTTTCGGTACCGAACGCGGTTCACATTACTACACGTCTGATGATTCTGTTCGGCGGTTTTCGCTATAGCGATCGGGGCATTATGGATTGGTTGCATTTGCGGTTTTTTACCGCTTCGACCATTCGCCAGTTGGTTGAGAGCGAAGGCTTTCGGGTGACTGAACGCCATTTTACGATCGTCCCGCTGGAGCGTGTGGTCGCCATGGCGCCGGACCACCTGCTGCTCCGCGCAGCCAACCTCTTGCTGAAAATTATCACTAGCGTGGCGCCCCGACTATTTGGTTATCAAGTCGTTCTGGTGGCTGAAAAGCGATAAAGTTTCTATATCGCCTGACCACTCGCGACCAGGCTCCTTAGCCCAAAATTGTGCAACGGCGAGCCGCGCGGGCGCGTCCTCCTGCCTTGTTATACTGAGCTAGTTTTTAGTCTCCGATCCACAATGAAGTCTTTTTGTTTTCTTTCGTTAGCCGTAATTTGCGCGCTCGCACCATCGGCATCTCCCCAGACTCCACAATTTGTAACTGGACAGGCGGCCCGAGCGGTATTTGGACAATATTCGTTCGACTTGGGCACGATGGGCGCCTCATCGCAGATTCTGGGTGCGGTCAGCGGTATTGCCTGGGCCAACGGAACGCTCTTTGTAGCTGACGACAACGTACTGGGAGCGGTGCCGAACAATCAACGCGTGATGATGTTCGAGACCAGCGGGAATTTGCCGGACCCGAAGGCGGATATCTCTACCCTCAGCGAATTCGATACGTACTGCTACATTTGCGGCTTCCCGGCCTATAACGTCCTTGGCCAAACGGACTTCGGCTCGACGAACCCCGGCCGATCCGCCAGCGCCATGAATGTGCCCACGGCGGTGGCCACCGATGGCACGATCCTGGCAGTTGCCGACACCAATAATAACCGGGTGATGATCTGGAACTCGATTCCGACCTCGATGAACGCACCGGCAAACCTGGTTTTAGGACAGCCCGATCTGACCACGTTCCAAACGCCTAATACCGTCAACGCCTCTACGTTGCGCGGTCCCCAGGGTGTTTGGATTCAAAACGGAAAGTTGTTCGTCGCCGATACCGGGAACTATCGAGTGTTGATCTGGAATTCAATCCCGACCTCAAACAACCAACCGGCCGACGTGGTGCTGGGGCAAGCGAACTTTACATCCGTTTATCAACCGCCGGTCGGCGAGAGCGTCTATCCCAAAACCAATGCCAACCAAATGCTGAGCCCGGTGGGGGTGAGCTCCGACGGCACGCATCTTTTTGTTGCAGATCTCGGATTCAATCGCATTTTGATTTGGAATGAAATACCGACGCAGAATGCGCAGGCGGCGGACGTGGAAATCGGTCAGCCGGACATGACCACGTCTATCCCAGAGAATACATCAACGGGCTTGTGTGCATCGATTGGCACCGACTCCACCGGCGCGGCTGTCTACCCGAGCGAATGTGCGGCAACGATTCAGTTCCCCCGTTTCGCTCTGGCGGATAATACCGGCCGCTTATTTGTTGCTGATGGCGGCAATGACCGTGTATTGATCTTTAATCAAATTCCGACGTCGAATGGCGCTTCGGCCGACATCGTGCTGGGCCAGCCAGACATGTTTACCGACGTGGTCACCAGCGCGAGCATTTCCATCATCAGCACTGTCATCGACAACACCGGGAGCGTCGACACGATTGCCAACCCGTCGTCGCTAGCTTGGGACGGAACAAATCTATATGTCAGCGATCCGTGGGACGAACGGGTGGTGGTATACACACCAGCCGATATGCAGCTTGCGGAAAAGTCGGTATTGAACGCGGCCAGCTTGAGCATCCGGCAGGAGGGATTCGTCGTCCTTCAATTACCCGGGTCGATCACCGCTGGCGATCAGGTCGCCATTACCATCCAGAGCGCGACCTACACATACACAGTCAAGAGCACGGACACGCTCGATAGCATTACAAATTCGCTCATCAATGACATCAACAACTCCAATTCGGGCGCGGGAGATCCCAACGTCATCGCTCTGAGCGGGTCGGTCCCCGACACCATTTATCTGAACACCATAGCAACGAATTTAGATGCCGATACGATCGCAATGTCGGCGACGACGACCGATTCGACAAATATTACGGCGACAGCCTCGACCTTAGCTTCTAACGGGTATTTGACAGGAGGTACGAGCGCGACTGTTGCGCCGGGCACTCTCATTCAGATCAGCAATTCCGGCGCTACCGGCGCGTCAACGCTTTCGGACTATACGCAGTCTGCAAACCCATCCTCCGGTCAAGGGCTGCCATTTACCCTGGGTGGCGTGCAGGTTTCCATTGATGGCTTCCTATCGCCGATTCTTTCTGTCTCTCCAACCGC
>JBARMQ010000601.1:0-7264 GCA_049802535.1 Bryobacteraceae bacterium
GCAGCTTCGGTCCAACGAAGCTGGCTGAGCTTCAGCTCCGCTTCCATTGCGTCCGCATCCGGTGCGAATTCTCGACTTACGCCCGAAATCAGATGCTCAGCTTCGGCGTACTGACCGACATGCCATAGCGCCGCCGCGTAGTCCAACGACTGCTCATCAATCTCCTGCCCCAGCTGGTGGCTTAGATCCAGCGAATGCCTAAAGTGGTCTAACGCCTCCGGATAGCGTCCCAACTGGGAAGCGCTGTCGCCCATTTCCGATTCAGCATCTAGTGTTAACGGCAAATTGCCAGACCGCTTCGCGGCGCCAAGCAACTCCCGTGCTGATGTAAGCGCTCCTTGCACGTCATTCTGCTCCTTCTTCGCATCGAGTAATAGCCGGAAGGCTTTTTGGCTCTCCGGCAAGAATCCATTCGCCCGATAGTAGTCGAGCGCCGCCATCGCTAGCGGGATAACTTCTTTCGGCTTACGCTCTTGGTTGTATATGCTAGCCAGACTCGACCGTGCGTTCGCCTGAGCGCGCGGCATTTGTCCATTAATTGCCAACTTCAACATTCGCTGAAAGATCGGCTCCGCCACATCGTACTGCCGCTCAGTGAGATACACCGACCCCAACCGCAGAAGCGCGTCGGCCGCCCAATATGTATTCCCGCTGTCCTGTGCCAGCGCGACGGCCTTGTTGGCTAACTCCAGCGCCAAATCGTAATGCTTATTGGCGGTCTCAATCGCCGAGAGCCGGCCCAGTGCGCGAATTCGAAGCTGGATGCTGGGAATTTGTTCGGCCAGTCCCAAAGAGTCCTGAGCGGCCTTCCGAGCTTCGGTCAATTGCCCATTCGTCGTAGCCGTGTACGCGCGTTGGTAATCAACTTCGGCCAAGCCTTCAAAGTTACTTCCCGTTCGGTAAATGCGTTCAGCGCTGGCGAAATCCTTTTCACCTTGCGCTACATTTCCTTCTCGAGATTCCAAAATGCCGAGCCTTGTATATGCCGCCGGATATTCGGGCGCCAAATCCCGTGCTTTCGAGTAAGCCTTGAGGGCAGCATCAATCTGACTATTCTTCTCATACGCCCGCCCGAGATCCAGGTACGCGTTAGCCTTGTCCTCTGGCGGGGAGCGGTCCAAAATTTGCCGATATACTCGAATTGCGCCGCTGAAATCATGCATCAATGTCGCTCGAACTGCTTCGCGATATTCTCGGTCGAGTTCGGGCAAGCGCTGGTCGGGCGCCGAAGCCAGCAGCATCTCGTGCTCTGCCTTTCCGGTGAAATCAAGCTCGGCCCAGGCGTCTGCTAACCGGGCGTGCGCCAGCGCGAAAGTGGGATCTACCCTAACTGCCTCGTTCAGCGCGCGTTCCGCCTTCACATACGTTCCTTCCCGAAGTGCCGCGACGCCGAGCCTATACCAACGCATCGCATTAGCAGGCGGCTCATGGGTGACGTGCGTCAGCGCCCAAAACAGCAAGGCACAACAAACGATTGCCAATCCCGCGCTGAGTGGAACCGCCCATGTGTAACGCCGCGATATGCTCGACACGTGTCTCGGCAACTGCGTTATGGAAAATGGCCGATTGAACAAAGCACTGGCACATTCGTCCGCGGACTGATACCGGAGCCCGGCTTCATATTCGAGACATCGTTCGATGACCCCGTCCCACCGCTTGGGCAATCCACGTTGAAGCGAAGATGCCTTCGGAGGAAATTTGGCCCGCTTCAGAGCTGCGGTCACTAGCGTCGATGCGTCAAACGGGTGAGAGGCCGTCACCATTTCATACAGCACCACGCCCAACGCGTAAATATCCGTCGCAGGACTTACTTCGGTTCCTTCAAATTGCTCAGGAGCCATATATCCTGGCGTTCCCAGGATCGCCCCGCTTTGCGTTAATGCCAGTACGGTGGTGTCATTCTTCCCGGTCGCCTCCCAGGCCAGCCCGAAGTCCATTACAACCGCTTGCCTCATGCCGTTTCGCTCAACCAGCATAATGTTGCGGCTCTTTAGGTCGCGATGGACTACGCCTGCTTCATGAATGCACTTTAAGCCTTCGCATAGTTGCTGCACGATGGCTTCTGCCTGCCTCCACGGAATTGGCCCTTGTTCCAGAAGATGGTCCGCTAGTGTCAACCCTTCTAACAATTCCATCGTGAGGAATATCAGCTGGTTACGTACGGCATCGTGTGGAATTACAAATAATTCGTGGATTCGGCAAATGAATGGGCTCGCAATGCGACGCGCCAAATGCACTTCGTGCTTAAATCGCTGTAGCGTTTTCGGATCGTGCGCGATCTCCGGACGAATTGTCTTCAGTGCGACAAATACGTCGAGTTCAAGGTCTCGAGCCTCGAAGACCTCGCCCATGCCGCCTTTGCCAAGAGAGCGAATAATCTCGAATCGGTCGAGAATAATGTCGCCGGTCGAAAAATGCGGCAAATCATCCCGCGGCTGATCCATGGCTATTTTCGGCAATTGGTTTCCCCGGGCGGTAAACGCCTCGGCCCTAAGTAGCGTGACGAGTATAACTAATTAGCGTTACTAAAAGGGGAAACGCCTCTTATCCATGAGTACTAAGAGGTTTCAGGTAGGATTACTAGCTGCCGCGTTTTGTCGGAAAGGGGTGCCCGCCCTACCACTCAATCTGCGCTGGGAAAAATTCCGCGACCAGATCTTCGTAATATGGCTTCAATTCCTTCATATTCGGCTTCTCGCTGCCCTTGGAATATAGGTCGTAGGGGTTGAACTTGTTCACCCATTCGAACATCTTCTCGTCTTGCGAGTTCATCAGGTACTTGTATGCACCATGCCTATGAGCGGGATAGAACGAGTGGTAGCGCAGCATGTATTGCGACTCTACGGGCATATACTTGCGCGTTACTTGATAGATGTATTCATCGTGGCCCCACGACAGATACACCTTGTCTAGACCGCAATTCGGTTCATAAATCCCGTACTTCGTTTGATACTGGGGAACCTTGCTGTCCGGGTTCGCGGCGAAAAACTCCGGAAAGACAATTTGGTCGGAATACGCGCATCCTACTGGGAACGTGTCTCCTACCACCGCCCACTGCGGCTCTCCCCACAGGCACAATACCTTGCCCAAATCGTGAATGAAGCCAGTCAGAACAAACCAGCGGGGATGCCCATCCCGGCGGATCGCCTCCGAAGTCTGCATCAAATGCTCGATTTGCGAAAGATCCGTGTCGGGATCGCTGTCGTCGATCAGCGTATTGAGGAACTCCGCCGCTTCCCAGATGCTTTTCTTGCCCCGCGTAAAACTCAGGTAATCCGCCCGCTTATCGAGCACGAAATCCAGTGTCTGATAAGCGTGATTCTGGCGATAGAACTCCGTCACGCCAGGATTCGCGTCCGCGCGGTACGAACGGAACTGCTCTTCCGTCTTTCCTGGCTGATAACGGGTACCGACAAAGTCGTCCCACTCTTCAATATTGTCTAGCGGTTCAGGGGTTACGCTGTCTATTACCGGCATCGGAAGGCCTCCTTCTCGACATACACACGTGTGCAGTTATCTATATCCTAATATGCCGGAAACCCATCGTCAAGCCGTGCCGCTGTCCGGGCAAGCCTTCTCCCCTGACATTTCTCCGAGATGCTCTACATCCCATCGAAACGAAGGGTAGTCTCCACTCCAAAGCGATGGTAATTCGAGAAAGTGATCGCATTCCAATCGCACTCGGCCCCCAGGGTATAAAGGACCGCATACTGACCCGTTTTCGGCACCAGGAACGTCTGGCCGCTCATCTCCGTGGGCTCCAACGTGATATACCAATTGACTTCACGGACGCGTGTCTCCAGCGGCAAACCCGTCGAAACGCGAGCGATCTTCAGGATCTGCGCGTTTGCATTCGAAATCCACACATACGTCCGGAACGGAACATTGTAACTTTGCGAATGGACGATCAGTTGCCACGGCGATTCCTGCTCGTTCACATCGAACGAATAAATCGATGCGGCCGTGCCGTTGATGACCGTGTTCTGCCGGAATTCAATTCGCTTTCTGGCCAGCAGATCCTTTGTCTGCTGCAACAGAGTGCCATACTCGCCTTGCGACCACGCGCCCGAAAGATGCGAAATCTGTGTTAGCTTCTTCTTGTTACGGAAAATGTCGGTGTAATGCTCTTGGCCTTTTTCAAAGGCAACTTTGGCAATCACCGTGTCGATCTGCCTTCCCTGGCTGCCTGCAAGCGAGCCCGAAAATCTTTGAATTCGTTCGTCGCAGATAAATGAATGCAGATCTGTATAAAGGGCCTGGTTCGCAGACTGAATCTTCGTAAGAAGATCCTGCTCAACCGGCGCCGAGCCTGCCAACGATGTGCACGAGAGAATTACGCACATTGTCGGCAAGCGGAACAACAACTTGCTCATGCTGAAACTCCTGAGTTATGAAAGGGACAACTCCCATATCGGCGCTCTCAGAAGCTTTCAAGAGAAATCTTGGGGCCTTCGGCTTTTTCAGTAATTAGCCGGGTTTTCAGTGGCCGGTTTTCCGGTACTCTGCCACCGCTTGATCATGCTCGGCTAAGGTGGTGGAGAAGTGGTGCGCTCCCGATCCATCCCCTTTCGCGACGAAATAAAGAAAATTCGTCTCAGCGGGGCGAAGAGCGGCTTTCAGCGAGGCGATGCCCGGATTGGCAATGGGCCCGGGGGGCAGGCCCGCATGGGCATACGTGTTGTAGGGGTTCGTGCTGGCCAAATCCGATTTGTAGATCGTCCCGCGATAGCGGTTTTCTAACAGCGCGGCGTACACCGTCGTCGGATCGCATTGCAAAAGCATGTGCAGCCGCAGGCGGCTTAAAAAAACGGACGCAATAATCGGACGTTCGGCCGACAGCGCCGCTTCCTTTTCGACCAGCGACGCCAGCGTAACGATGTCATGGATGTCGGAATTGCGCTGGTCGCCGCCAATCGCTTTCCACTGCTTGCGAAATTCAGCCGTCATCATCGCGCATAATTGGCCGGCCGTACTCTGATGCGTTAGCCGATAGGTGGACGGAAATAGATACCCCTCGAGACTCGGCGCCAATGGATCCAGATCGCGTATCATCGCCGGCTTGGCGGCCGCCGCGAGAAATGCCTGCGGCGCCACCGTTCCTGTCCCGCCAAGCGTTCGAGCTATGTCGAACATGTTGCTGCCTTCCGGGAAAGTGATGTCTTGATAGAACACTTCGCCGCGGCGAATCGTGCTGAATACCTGCCAAGGGGTCGCCGCTGCCCCGAAACGATATTCGCCAGCCTGCAATTTTGCGCCTGGTTGCGCGGCGCGAACGGCAAGAAAGGCCCAGCGCGATCGCACTACACCGGCATGCGCAAGTGATTCGGCAATCGCCTGCGTGCTCGTGCCCCGATCGATTTCGATGAAGGTCTCGCCCTGGAAGCCTTTGTACGGACCCAAATACCAGTAAAGGGCGGCGCCCGCTCCAAGCAAAATGCAAAACAGCACTGCCGCGAGTACCATGCGCCAGAAACAGCCGCCGCTTCTAGCCAAGCGAACCTCCAGCCACCCCTTCGCTCTCCGCCTTCTTTTGAGCCCCTAAGTAACTTTCAAGCAATAGAACAGCAGCCATGCGATCCGCCGCCTTTTTACGTTGAGCAAGAGTCGCGCCGCCGTCGCGCAGCAAACGCTCGGCCTCGGCCGATGTCAGCCGCTCATCCCAAAAGACTACCGGAAGCTCTAAATGGTTGCCCAGTCGTTCCGCGAATTCGCGCGTATATTCGCTTTGCCGGCTTTCATCCCCGCTCATGTGGAGCGGCTTGCCGATCAACAGCAAACGAACGTGCCACTGCAAGGCAATGCGGCGTAAATTCTCCAGGTCTTCCCGAATCCGTTTCCGCTCCAGAGTGTCGATGCCTTGCGCCGTCACCCCAAGTTCATCGCTGACGGCTAGACCGATGCGCCGCTTACCGACATCTAGGGCAAGAATGCGGTTCGCCTGCAAAGAATCTTGCGACTCAAATGTCATCTCATACGAGCATAGAAGACGAACGTCCGCTCTTGTCCACGATGTTTCATCTCCCGTTGTCTCCACCCGCCATCAACCCGTTCCTTCGAAAACAACTGCGCCGATCGCCTCCAAGCGCCGCGAGAGTTGCGGGCTGTGCGCTCCGGGTTGCGACAGTCAAAGTGGTCGCCGCCCCGCTCGCGATACTCGACGGCTGGCTCAGCCAGAATGTGCCAGGCACGGATCAAGATGCGATGTGCCACAGCCACCGCGGCCTTCTTCAGCCCACGGCGCTGGGCCGTGCGGAAGAACAACGCCTGCAGAACACAGTCGTTCCAGCGCGGGGCGGCCCAGGCGCTCTGTACCAAGATGCGGCGCACATAACGCCGTGCAATGCGATTGATAACACGATTGCGGTCTTGCTGAATGTGCATACGCATGCGAGTGAGCTTGCGTAGCTCACGAATGGATTTGGGTGGAATGAAGCTGCCCCGCAGCAGACGATATTGCCAATATTCGGCAATGCGCCGGGCATCGATGCGATCAGTCTTCTGGCCGCGTAATGCCCGTACCGTCGCCGGGATTCACAACATGAGGGTGAACCTGCCGCCACGCTCCAGCACATTCCAAATTGAAATCCAGTACACCCCGTCGACTCCATAGCTAACTGCCTGACCTTGTTCTTCTTCAGCCAATTGCGCAAACGTTCCAGCTCCTGCGGGCGCCCGGGCCACATTCACAGACGGGCTGAAAGCTCCAGACCGATACCCGCCTCTGTCCACTCCGGCACCAGCAGATTACCGCCTCTCTCACCCGCTTTCATCCCCCGTTGCGCCACCCGCCATGCGCCATTCACGGGAGACCACATGCAAAATTCAGAAAGCTTGGGGCGAGGAATAAAACAAAAGAGAGAAAAATGTAGGAAGAGCGCGGCTGCTGGTGGCCGTGCTGGAAATGGTTCCGCTCGGGCGGCAACTGCCCTGCGCGCGGGCTGGCTCGGCCGTCCGGCGAAAGATCGCCAAGCGCTGGCTTCGGCGTTTGTGGCCAAGTCGGTGTATGGACTGGCAACCACGCGCCAGCTGTTGGAGCATTTGCGCACCGATCGCCCCGCACGAATCGACCTTCTCACGCAGTTTTCAAGAGTTTGCTGAAAGCGAGTTGCCGCAGCGCTTGCACGCCGCGCTCATCGCGTGCACCCAGCAAGACCGGCTGATCGGCCATATCGCGCGCGATTCCACGGCGATTGAAGCGCGCGAGAAGTTTCCCGAACCCCAGCCGCCTAAGAAGCAGAAGAAGCGGCGGCCGAAACGCGCTAAG
>JBARMQ010000602.1:0-8501 GCA_049802535.1 Bryobacteraceae bacterium
ATTTCCGTCGTTGCTACTGAGGAACTCGCGCAAGACGGGCACGGGATCAAGCATGCCCCCCGTAGAACAAGCGGGTTCCTCTCCTGTCTGGGGGCACGCAGCCGTGCCCTTTGCGCTTTTGAGAACGTGCAAAACGGGCACGGAATCAAGCATGCCACCCAAAGTAATAGTAAGTTCCTCCTTCGTGTGGCGCGCATCCGTGCTCTTTGCGCTTCTCGCGGTCGGCGCCGGGTTTGCCGCCGCGGATGATGGAGAAGGCTCATTTGACAAGACTCTTTCAGTGTCAGGTCATGTCGATCTGGATGTGAAAACGGATTCCGGGGGAATTTCAGTCGTTCCTGGTTCGGGGGGAACGATCAAGGTGCACGCCATTCTTAAAGCCCAGCGCGATTGGTTCGGGACCGGAGCTGGGAACGTGATGGAGCGAATCAATGAGCTGGAACGCAATCCACCAATTGAGCAGATGGGCAACCATATCCGGGTTGGCTATGTTAGCGATCGCAACCTGCTAAGGGGAATTTCGATGCGTCTGGAGATTCAAACGCCTTCAGACACCGAGGTGCAAGCGCGCGCCGATTCCGGTGGCATTCACGTGGAAGGGATGCGTGCTGTGGTCAATTGCAGAACCGATTCGGGCGGAATTGAGCTCCATGACATCGGCGCTGGCGTGCGAGCGGTTGCGGACTCGGGCGGCATACGCATCGATCACGTGGACGGATCTGTCTTCGCTAAAGTAGACTCCGGCGGGATCACCGCGAGAGGAATCGCGGGAGCGGTCGAGGCCGAGGCCGACTCCGGCGGCGTTCACATTGCGCAGACGAAGGCCGCGCCTGTTAGCGCCAAGACAGATTCAGGCGGAGTCACAGTCAGTCTGGCGCCGGGCGCGGGATATGACCTCAAAGCCGACTCCGATAGCGGGAGCATCCATATGCCCGGCGCAAGCGACAATGGTGATGAATCGCGCCACCACAAAGAAGCCAAAGTTCACGGCGGGGGCCCGCTGGTGCAGGTTCGCGTGAGCTCCGGTACCGTAGAGATCGATTAACGACCGCAAGCTCGCGGCTGTGCGCTTTAAGGAACTCGCGCAAAACGGGCACCGAATCAAGCATTCCATCAGCCGTGCCCTTTGCGCTTAGCAGCAGCCAGACTTTGCAAGCACTACGTCTTCAATCTGGACCAGCGTCGGATAGTTACCGGTGTAGCACGCGTAACAGTAACGGCGGTTGCTGTCGTCGACTGATTTGCGAAGTGATTCCATCGACAAATATCCCAACGAGTCCGCTTCGATGTATTCGCGGATCTGTTCGACATCGTTATTTGCAGCAATCAGCTCGCGCAACGAAGGCGTATCTACGCCGTAATAGCAAGGCGAAATCGTAGGCGGACAGGAGATGCGCACATGGACCTCTCGGGCGCCCGCGTTCCGTACCATACGAACGATCTTACGGCTGGTGGTACCGCGCACAATCGAGTCGTCCACCAGGATGACGCGCTTGCCTTCCAATAGATGCCGAACAGGGTTCAGCTTCAACTTGACGCCAAAGTCGCGAATGGCCTGCGACGGTTCGATGAATGTGCGGCCAACGTAGTGGTTGCGAATGAGCGCCTGGCGATACGGAAGGCCCGATTCAGAAGAGTAACCGATGGCCGCGGCAACTCCAGAGTCAGGAACCGGCACCACGACGTCAGCGTCCACCGGGTACTCTCGCGCCAGAAATTTGCCCATCTCTTCGCGCGATTGCTGCACCGGCCGGCCGAATACCAAAGAGTCGGGGCGCGAGAAATAAACGTGTTCGAATACGCATTGCGCAGAACCTTGCGCAGGCGTATAGAGTTCGCGAGTCATCCCTTTCGGCCCGACGATCACCATTTCTCCCGGCGCTACATCATCGATGTACGTTGCGCCGATCAAATCGAACGCACAGGTTTCCGATGCGAATATGGTCGCCATGGTGCCGTCCGGCAAATCGAGCACGCCCATTGCCAGCGGACGAAAGCCATGCGGGTCACGAGCGACAATGATCCGATCTTCGGCGAGAAACACCAGCGAGAACGCTCCGTCGATCTGCAGCAAAGCTTCTCGCAATGCCCCTGCGAGCGTGCGCTCCCGGGAACGTGCTACCAGGTGCAAGATCACCTCGGTATCGCTGGTCGATTGAAAAATCGAACCTTCTTCTTCCAGCGACCGGCGCAGTTCCGGTGCATTGGTCAAATTGCCGTTATGGGCAATCGCCAACTGTCCCTTACTGCAAGCGACCGACAACGGTTGCGCGTTTAGCAGCACCGTATCGCCGGCGGTCGAATAACGGGTATGGCCGATGGCAATCTTGCCCGGCAAGATGTTCAATGTTTCCGGGGTGAAGATGTCGGCAACGTGCCCCATTTTGCGGACCGCATGGATTTTGCGTCCGTCGCTGGAGGCGATGCCGGCGCTTTCCTGTCCGCGATGCTGCAGCGCGTGCAGGCCCAAGTAGGCTAAGTTCGCCGCCTCCGGGTGACCATAAATGGCGAAGACGCCGCATTCTTCATGAAGTTTGTCAAAAACAATTGCAGAGGAGTCGTGATCTTCCCAATCAAGCATCATTTACACCAAAACGGGATCGTGGAGGAGGTGGTGCTCTAGCGCGCCGGACCAGGTCGCTTTCAGCTCCTTAACCGGACAGTCGATCAGGATTGCATTCTCGTTGCGAATGACCAAGCTTTCATTGAGTGTAACGCCAATTGCAATCGCTTCGACATTATTCTTCTTCGCCAAAGCAAAAACGATGCCGGGCGCGGCGGTCGAAAGCAAAATTCGCGAGGGAGCTTCATGAAATAGCAGCAGTTCCGGCGCCAGGGATGATGTGAGACGGATGTCAGCACCGATACCCTCCGGTCCGAAGCTACATTCCGCAAGAGCGACCGCTAGACCGCCATCTCCCAAATCGTGACTTGACTCGACAGCGCCATCGAGCGCCAGCTCACGGACGGTCATTTGGACGCGTTTTTCATAGGCCATGTCGAGCTCCGGCGGCATGCCCCACAACGAGTCGCAAACAACTTTGGCGTATTGGGTGCCGCCAAACTGGCGATGGTCTGTATCGCGCAGGCCCCCCAGGAGAATCACCGTTACGCCGGGCCGCTGAAACGGAATGCCTAGGGGAACGGCAGTGTTGCAAATTCCGACGATACCGACCACCGGCGTCGGAAAAATCGGCGAGCCTAGCGTTTCATTGTAGAGACTCACATTGCCGCCGGTAATGGGGACTTCGAAGAAGCGGCACGCCTCGGCCAATCCTTCTATGGATTCGATGATTTGCGCCATAATTTCAGGCCGTTCCGGATTGCCGAAATTCAAATTATTGGTGGTTGCGATGGGGAGCGCGCCCACTGTCGATAAGTTGCGGCAAGATTCCGCCACGATCAACTTTGTGCCTTGGCGTGGATCGAGCGCACAGTAACGGCCGTTGCCATCGAGTGAGATGGCGACCGATGTGCTGGTCTCCTTAATGCGCACGACGGCGGCTTCAGCGCCCGGCCCGGCGACTGTGTTGGTGCGCACCTGATAATCGTATTGCTCCCAAATCCACCGCTTTGAGCAGAGATCGCCGGAGGCTAGCAGGCTCTTGAGATCGGCTGTTAAATTGGAGCTCTGAACCATCGGCGGGTCCAGCGGCGCTTTGCGCAAAGGAGTGGTGTGGGGCCGATCATAGCGGGGCGCTTCGTCGGCAATTGCGCGATTGGGAATTTCGGCGACAACTTCGCCGCGGTCCTTTACCCGCAGCATGCCGTCGGCGGTCACTTCCCCAATCGTGACCGCATCAAGTCCCCACTTGGCAAAGGCTCGGAAAACTTCTTCTTCGCGGCCTCGCTCCGCCACCAGCAGCATGCGCTCCTGAGATTCCGAGAGCATGATTTCATAAGGCGTCATGCCGGTTTCGCGCTGCGGCACAAACTGCAGATCGATTTCGATGCCTGTTCCGGCACGGCTCCCCATTTCACAAGAAGATGACGTCAATCCCGCGGCGCCCATGTCTTGAATGCCGACGATCGCCCCAGTCTTCATGGCTTCGAGGCACGCCTCAAGCAGTAACTTCTCAAGGAAGGGATCACCCACCTGCACGTTAGGCCGTTTCTGTTTCGACTCTTCCGTGAACTCAGCCGACGCCATGGACGCGCCGTGTATGCCGTCGCGGCCAGTCTTAGCGCCTACATAGATAACCGGATTGCCCACACCGGTCGCTTTGCCGTAGAAGACTTCGTCGTGGCGGAAAACGCCCAGGGCAAACACGTTCACCAGCGGATTATCATCGTAGCTGTCTTCAAACACGCACTCGCCGCCAACCGTCGGAACGCCGAAGCAATTCCCGTAATGCGCTATGCCCGAGACAACGCCTTCCAGAATTCGCCGATTTCTTGCACCCGTTACGGGAGAGTCGAGCCTGCCGAAGCGAATGGAGTCCAGCACTGCGATGGGGCGCGCGCCCATGGTGAAAATATCGCGGAGAATGCCGCCTACGCCGGTGGCCGCGCCTTGAAACGGTTCTATAAAGCTGGGATGATTATGCGACTCAATCTTAAACGCGATCGCATACCCGCCGCCAATGTCTATAATGCCGGCGTTCTCGCCTGGCCCTTGCAACACGCGTGGACCGTCGACCGGCAGCTTCTTTAAGTGAATTCGCGTGCTCTTGTATGAGCAGTGCTCGCTCCACATCACCGAAAAGATTCCCAGCTCGGTGATGGTCGGTGCTCGCCCCATCAATCGCAGAATTTTTTGATACTCCTCGGGTGTCAGTTGGTGGGCTGCGATCACATCTGGCGTGATCTGGCTTGTCATCGTTTTTTGAGGAACCCGCCCAAAACGGGCACCGAATCAAGCATGCCACCCGAGGAATTAGCAAGTTTCTCTCCCGCCGGGTGGCGCGCAGCCGTGCCCCTTGCGCGGCTAATGAAACTCGAAATCAATGACTCGAGGATTACTAATCCATCCACACCGCCCGTCACGGGATCGGCGGCGCGCTCCGGATGGGGCATCATGCCCAATACATTTCGCGATTCATTCAAGATCCCGGCAATATTGCGAAGCGAACCGTTCGGGTTATCCAGATAGCGAAAAACAATGCGGTCTTCGTCTTTCAAACGGTCCAACGTTTCGTCGCTGGCAACGTAACAACCTTCGCCGTGGGCGACGGGCAGGTGCAGAATTTGTCCTAATTGCGCCTGCTGGGTGAAGGGGCTTTGCGTGCTAGTTACTTCTAGGGCAATGGTCCGGCACACAAACTTTAGGCCAGCATTCCGAACCAGTGCCCCCGGTAGCAGCCCGCATTCTGTCAGTATTTGAAACCCATTGCATATGCCGAGAACAGGTCCGCCGGCACGCGCAAATTCTCGAACGGCTCGCATCACGGGCGAAAATTTCGCGATGGCGCCGCATCGCAAATAGTCGCCATAAGAAAACCCGCCCGGCAGCACGACAGCATCGACGTCGCCAAGCGATGTCGAGTCGTGCCAAATCAACTTAGCTTCTTGTTTAAGGGTATGCGAGAAGGCATACCACGCGTCGTGGTCACAATTGCTGCCCGGAAAAACGATGACGCCCGTTTTCATCCCAGCAAAATAGCCGCCTTAGGCCCCGCTAGCCGCCGGCACAACCTTCTTGCGCGTTTGACGGCGCTTCTCCGCGGGGGGCACCCGGTCGCTCTTCTTCAGAGAAGGTAAGACCATGGATGTTACAAATTTTTTCTCGCCATGATCGTCAAATTTGATTACGATGTAATCGTCGCTGCAAGACATTACAGAGCCTAAGCCGAATTTAGTGTGCTCGACCTGGGCGCCCTGGGCAAATGCCGGTTTACTGGCCATGGCTTTTGTTGGGAGACCTTCCTAGACTATTGTAACAGTTTGACTTAGCCGTGTCGAATGGCATAGTACTTGCGCGCGTTTTCACCTGTTACTTGGGCACAATGAGTATCTGCAACTGCCTGCATATAATGGGATTGTAACTATCGATGGACGACTTGAAGAAGAAGCTGCAGGACGAGATTACGGCGCTGGAATACGAACTGCGCAACGAACTCCCTCGTGAAATCTTGAAGGCTCGTGAACACGGGGACCTCAGCGAAAACGCCGAGTACCACGCGGCTAAGGAACGGCAAGCGTTTGTCAATGCCAAGCTGGGCGCGCTCCAGGCTCGGCTACGAGACTTTTCGATGATCGACTTTTCGAAGATTCCGCGAAACCGCGTCGGCCTTGGTTCGCAAGTCGTCGTTCTCGATTTAACGAAAGACGAAGAGATCACCTATCATTTAGTCACCAGCGAAGAAGCAGACGCCATCAAGGGCAAGATCTCTACCAGTTCGCCCATTGGCCGCGGCTTGCTCGGAAAGCAGGTGGGCGATACAGTGAAGATTCAGATTCCGGACGGCACCCGCGAGATGGAAGTGCTCCGTCTGACCACTATTCACGACTTGGCTGCGTCGTAGGATTCAATATGATGACGTACACCCGCGCGATCGGAGTTGGCTCGAATAAGATCATCCGGCTGATCGTCAGGGGATTGGCCCTTTCGAGAATCAATCCCAATGTGCTGACATTCCTCGGCCTTGTCATCAACATTGTGGCCGCAGCGTTTCTCGCCGTGGGCAGTTTCCGGTGGGCTGGCGCCACCATCATCTTTGCCGGTCTGTTCGACATGGTCGACGGGCGCGTCGCCCGTGAAACCAATCAAGTAACGCGCTTCGGCGCATTCTTTGATTCTGTGCTGGATCGTTATTCCGATATAGCCCTACTCGTGGGACTTCTTGTGTACTACGGACGCATCAACCGGCCAGCCTATGTCGTTCTCACGGCGATTGTGATGGCAGCTTCGGTAATGATCAGCTATACGCGCACGCGTGCCGAAAATATTATTCCTACTTGCAAAGTTGGTTTTTTGGAAAGACCGGAACGGGTGGTCCTACTGATCATCGGCGCGCTGTTTGCTCGCATGGCTCCAGTGCTATGGGTGATTGCTGTGTTGGGCAACATCACCGTGATCCATCGAATGATTTTTACGTACCAGGAAGCCAAGCGGCTGGAAGAAGCGCAATTACGAACCCGGTCGCAAATGACGGCGAGGGCTCATTCCGCAACCGAGTAGTTTTTCGGCTTTGAGGGAACTCGCCCACACAACGGCCTCGGTGTCGGGCGTCCGGCTAGTTAGCGTCTTCGAGAATTACTACGGCGAATGCTATTTCGGCCGTGTGGGTCAGTGAAATAGTAATTCGCCGAGCGCCGATCCGCTCTGCGATCCGATGCGCGACTCCGGTGAGATTTAGCGTGGGCCGTCCGGAACGCTCGTTGACGACTTCGAAGTCTTTCCAAGTAACGCCGCCCCGTAGTCCTGTACCAATCGCTTTCATGCCCGCCTCTTTAGCGGCAAAGCGAGCGGCGTAACTTTCGGCCCAATTCGCTTTGCGGCTGGCATAGGCGCGCTCGCGCTCGGTATAAACACGATGAAGAAACCGGTCGCCATAGCGCTCAATGCTCTTGCGTATTCGCGGCACCTCGGCCAAGTCAGATCCGATTCCGAGGATCAGGCTTACCCCTGATTCTTGCGGAATGCGGCCCAGCGCTTCTTTTGTGCAGCCGCGATGCGCTTGCGCGCTTCCGCACTGAGTCCGCGCCGTTTGGTAGGAGCCGCTGAGCCGCTGGAGGTCGCGCCCGAGTCGCCGTTCGACTTCGGCGGGCGCCCGACTCGCCGGCCCAATAAGGACCGGACCTGTGCAATTTGTTCATCTAACTTCTGGCGTTGTGCTTCCAATCCATGAAGCGCCGCCTCAAGGATCTCACGACTGGGCGCTGCTGAGGTTTTTGCCATATGTCTATTTAATTGAGTAACACGGGAACGAAAGTTATACAAAATTATACTTCACGCTGTATCGCAAAGTAGAGTTATAGGACCGTCGTTGACTAAATAAACATCCATGTGGGCCTGAAATATTCCCGTCTCGACGGCTACTCCTTTTTGGCGGCAAAGTTCAACAAATCTCTCATATAAGGGCTTAGCCGCTTCCGGACGCGCCGCAGCGGAATATGACGGACGGTTACCCTTCCGAGTATCTCCATATAGCGAAAACTGGGATACGATAAGTAGCTTGCCTGACACCTCAAGCAGGCTCCGGTTCATCTTACCCGCATCATCCGGGAAGATGCGAAGCTGGACGACCTTGCGCGCCAGCAGCGCGGCCTGCTCGTCTCCATCGCCATGGGTAACCCCTAGAAACACTAACATCCCTTGCCCAATCGCGCCGACAGTTTGGCCGTCTACTTTGACCTTCGCTTCTCTAACACGCTGTATTAAGGCACGCATATTCCCGCTTGTCTTTTGGATTTATCTGCGCATTCGGCTGCCATTTTTGTCGTTTGCGAATAAAATGGTAGGTTGATCGCCCTAACTGTGTTTTGGGTCTGCTTGGCCGTACCGGTGTACGCGTACATGGGATATCCCCTAACTCTACTGTTGTTGCGCAGGATTGTAC
>JBARMQ010000603.1:0-19997 GCA_049802535.1 Bryobacteraceae bacterium
GTCCCAACCCGAAAAGCCCTGAAATTCCCAGTAATAAGCCAAAACGCCACAGATAGCGATTAACCCCGCGTACAGCAATACGACAAAGGTCCGCGAATACCGCTCGTTATTCGGTGTGTCGATCTGCGGATTCCCGGCTAGTTTTGTGAGGTCAACAGACATGAAACCTTTGCATTGCCCTCCGTTTGATCTGAATCGCGTTGACACCCATTCCGCAGAAATGCGCAGTATTCACGGGCCAGCACGGCTCCCAAGTAGTAATTGCCGGTCACGTTGAAATGCCCGATTCCGGCCTCTCCGCGGAGATAAATATGCTCGCGGTCGACCACTTGTTCCAGCGCCGGAACCGCGTCGAATATCTTCACACCATTCTCGGCACCCCAACGATTGAGACGTGTATCCATGTAGTCCAACCGATCTGTTCCTAAGGATCGCGCGAACGCATCTCTTTCTTTCGCAGGCAGTAGTTGCCCGCTCATTCCAACGAGAAATACTTGAAACACAGAACCGTGTTCCCGCACTGCTGCCGCAAGCTTAGTCAGCCCCGCTTCAGTTACAGCCCATGCATTTGTCGTATCCTCATCCGTAGGCGGCAGGTAACTGACAAGATCCGGCTTCGGAAGAGCCTTTTCAGCAGAGGACCCCGCCAACTTAGTCTTGGCATCGACAATGACATGGTGCATGTCCGCCGAAAGCGCAGAAAAGTCTTGTTTGAACAGCTTGGCGAGCTCAAATCGATTGGTCAGAGCGGTAATTTTGTCGTGCGTTTGTGCCGACCGCGAATCGTAGCCGTTTGGAGGGCTGTCGATGCGGAGCGCTCCGCGATTCAACACGAAATAGGGACGAGGCCGCGTAAACGTCGGGTCAAGTTTTCGCGAATTTTCTAGCGGTGCGTTATCGCCTAAGGCGACCACAACCACCTGCGGGTCATATTTCCAAACTTTCTCCCGCAGTTCTAGATAATCTTGCGCCAGGTTGTAGCCGATAACTCCAAAATTCAGCGCTTCAATCTTTGGACCCTTAGGGTCGAGGCACGCTCCAAGCGATCGTTCAAATACTGCGACGTAGGTCTTCTCGAGCGGAACCTGTATGGCTTCGGTCATCGAATCGCCCAGCACAGCAATCCGGAGCGTATTCTTTGGCCTGGTCACGGCGCGCTCACGATCTCGCATGCCGTCGCTGTTCGTCGCGTAGTAGTTGTCGTCCTCCCAGCCGGTTGCGTTCGGGCGGAGAGAGTAGCCGAGAATCGGATCAACTCGGATGAAAACCGTCGAAAAGTGGACGTTTAGCAGGCGCAGACTCGCTTCCAGGCAGACCAGCACAACCACGACGCCTAAGCCGGCAAGCGCGAGATCGCGAAAGAGCTTCATCTACTCAGCTTCGTATTTCGAACGTATGACGTGTCAGAATCCCGCATACATGAATGGTGACCGAACGCCGTTCCTGGCGTATAACAAGGCAATGGCGAAAACGTACAACACTGCGATACCCGAATAGGTCAGCCATTTCATCCAGCGTGGGCTGAATAATGCCGCCGACTGCCAACCGTGGCGGCGGCCATAGTCGGCAATCTCAACCACTACGAAGCCGCCGAGTCCGAAGTAGAGATCGCGCAAATCGACAGCCGTATGGCCCAAGCCGCGATACAAGTTGCTAATCAACAGCCAGCCTTGTTCGAAATTTCGCGCGCGAAAGAATGTATTCCCGGCAGAGACGATGTGATACGTGACGATAGGTCCCAAAATGGCGGCAACACGGCGGGCCGCTACTGATTTCTTGTAGAGCCGCTTCCGATAAGAGGCCGTTACCGCGTCAATGCTGAGAAAGAATGAATGAATCAATCCAAAAACAACAAACGCCGCGCTAAAACCATGCCAAAGCGCGATTAGCATCATGTTGCCGCACACGCTTAGAACGAGCCCCACATTGCCAAGATTGCGCAGACTCATGCGCAACGGCGTGAAGACGTAATCCCGCAACCACCCGGTTAAAGACATGTGCCAGCGCCGCCAATAATCGCTGATACTGGCCGCGCTAAATGGCGCATCGAAGTTTTCAATGCCTTCCATTCCGAAAAGCAGCGACGTGCCATTCGCAATATCGGTCAATGCTGAAAAATCTGCATACAACTGCAGTGGGAAAACGTAGAAGGACACCAATCGAGCTAAACCGTCCACCGCCTCCGGCGCAGCAAAGCCTGGGTCGACGGCCAAGCCGAGGCGATCCGCTATGAACATCTTTTTAAACAAACCAAGCAAAATGCGGAATACTCCCATAGCAATGACCTTCAAGTCTGGCGACTTCGCATTTTCAAATTGGTCGGCAAAGCTTTCCTTACGTTGGATCGGACCAGCGACAATCTGTGGGAAGAACGCCACGAAAGCGGCGAATCGCGGCAAACTCGTTTCCGCCTGAATCACTCCCCAATTCACATCAAGCACATAACTGATTAACTTGAAGGTGTAGTACGAAACGCCAAGCGGGATGAGCAAGTTGTTGGTAGGCTTCAACAATGGCAGTACCTTGAAGAACACGATAAAGGCTACGAGCGCGATCGTGACCACTGTCGTGATCTGCGCCTTCCTTCTTTCCGAAGCTGCGCGTTCGATCATCACTCCCGCGGCATAACAAACTGCCGTGATCGCCGCCAGAACGCAAGCCATTGGCGCGCTCCAGGTGATGTAGAAGATGTAAGAACAGACTGTCAAATACCAGGCACGCCAGCTTCGCGGAATACGCCAATAGATGATGGCTACAATCGCCGCGAATAAAAGGTATTGTTCGGTTGTAAAGCTCATTCGAGTGCTACGGAAGAAATTCAGGCCTTCTTAGCAATCAAATCAATCAGGTCGCCTACGTTGTTCATTTTGCGAACTTCACCAGTCGTAAAGCGGATCTTAAACTCCTTCTCGATCGCGACAATCAGATTAGTGTGAGTCAGTGAATCCCAATCCTCGACATCTGCTGCGGTGGTACTGCGCTCTAGAACCAACGCGGGATTATCGAATACGTAATGGAAAACCGCGGTTAACCGGCGAGTTACTTGTTCTTGCTCCATGACTTTACGCCACCATCACCAAAGGCGTACTTTCGATAAAGACCGTCCGCGGTTCATATTGACTTACATCCAAAGCCCATTCCGTCTGCCCATCTTCGCCTGAGGCCGTCTTCTGAAATCCGAATTGTTCGAAGAAGTCCCGAACCAGGGCGTTTTTGGCGGTTGGCAGATACTTGCCAGTTACCCGGATACATTTGTGCGACTGCGCCTCAACAAAGACGCGGTTCATCAAGTACTGTTCGACACCGCGGCCCAAGACCCGGCACGACATAAGCCAATCGGTCACTCGCAACGTTTCGCCTTCTGGGCGCATAATGACGATTGAGATCAGGCCGTGATCGCCGAATTTGTCGGACAGGCGAGCGTACCATGGAATGCACCCGTCGTGGTCTTCCATCATATCTTCGCACTGCGCCTGGTTGTGCCGTTGAGTCGTCAGGTTGAACTGATTGCTTCGCTGGATTAACTGTACGATCCGCGATAGATGGAACGCGTCAAACCGCTCCACCTGAATTCGCATTTGAAGCGATTTTAGGTAATCTCCGATGTTTGTGAATTCGCTTGCAGTTGCGCGTCGCGCCGCTTCCTGGCGATATTGGTCGACGCGCGCCGCATCCTCGGCTGAAAATGAGTTGGCTTCGAACAAATTCAGCGCGGACAAGTAACGAACGTAATCAGCCGGATCTTCTGGCAATTCGGGAACGATAACCTCGGGTACAAACTCACGCACCAAGTTACGTTCGAACGGATTGTCGTCCAAGAACACCATTGAATCGAGGCCGATATCTAGGATGTCTCGTATCGTACGGATGTTATCGGCCTTGTTATCCCAGTTGATGGCAAAAACTGCGACGTCTTCTTCTCTTAGGGCCATTTCCGGATTTTCGCGAAAAGGCCGGATGGCAACCGCATGGTCGTTCTTGCTGCAAACCGCCAGAATGAGTCCGCGCCGTTTTAGCTCGCGCAGGTAGCACTGAAAGTTGTAGAACGATTCGCCGTCGCCGTGAGCACCAATCTCGATGCCTTCCGGCCCATCGTCCCCAACGACACCGCCCCAGAGGGTGTTATCTAAATCCAGAACCAGGCACTTGACCACTCTGCCGATGGCGATTAAAGCCATCTCCACAAAATTCTGTGCCGCCAAAGGAAGACAATCGGGGGCACAGAACATCTTCGACGCCAACCAATGGCGTTCGTCGTACCAGTTTCGAGTTCCAACCGAGGCCGCCAGATGTGCGATATCCGCAATGAACACATGCCTCCGGGTTCTCGCCTCCGCGGCCAATGATTGGTTCAGTGTCTGGATCACCGAAGAGAGGGCGCCTCCCACCGACTGATCATAATTACCAAAAAATCGCTCCTCCGGCGCAGCAAAATTACATTGGATCACTGATGCTGGTGAGTGCCGGTGAATGATATCCCACGCGTCGATCATGTGGTGAACGGTATCGGTGGCGAAGGATTCGCCGCTGCCGGCGCGAGCGTAATACTTGGCACGAAGGCTCTGAGTGCAATTCAACAGGATCACAACATCTGGCTTAAATCGATAAAGCGCCGACACCGGATTTAGAATTTCCAAGTCGAGGGCATCGAAATTGCCTTCATAAATCTCGCCAGTTACTCCGTTTTCATAGAACAGCGTGCGCAGCAATGGTACAAAGAATTGCGTCGCCGCGTCCCCCAACAAGGCGATACGCCTCTTCGTGTGTCCTGGATCGGTCTCCAACTTACGGGCAGCACGAACCAGGCGGCCATAGTCCAGATCTTGTGTGTTGCGGGATAGCATTCAAGCTTTCAGTAGTTCAACTCGATCGACTCAGAGCGCAAAAGGCACGGCTGCCTGCCACCAGAAGGGAGAGGAACTCGCTATATCTTGGAGTGGCATGCTTGATTCCGTGCCGGTTTTGCGCGAGCTTCCAAAAGCTTGGACGCCGAAGTCCAAAGTCGATGGTATCGATCTCAAATTCACTGTGTCAATCCGTTAAGTTCCGGAGAGCTTGAAAAAGGCGATGACCGACAATGGTGAAGGACATCCTGTCTTAACCGATCTTCAATTTTTCAAGAAATGATTTCTTCCTGGTTACGGTCTTTCTGGGGCGCGGCCGCTGTTATCGCTGTCCCCACTTCACTCCTCGCGGCAAACAACCCTACGCCGAATGCAACAAAGACGGATTGGCATATTACGGGCCCCTACGGCGGGTCGGCGACTGCTATTGCGGTGGATCCAAGCCGCCCAACTACTTTGCTTGCCGGGGCGAGAAATTCATTACTCTACAAAAGCCAGGATGCCGGTGCAACCTGGCGCGTGTTACCGTTGCCACCCCGCTCACTCGGCGAGGTGTCTTCAATTCTAATTGATCCGGCTGACTCGCGGCACTATGTGGTCGGTGTCATCTCCACCTTCCGAGCGGGCATTTTCGAGAGCGCAGACGGCGGTGAGACATGGGCTGAAAATAAGGATGTCAATAACGTTGGTGTTCGCGCACTGGCCGTATCCACAAGCGATCCGAAGATTTTCGCAGCCGGAACTTTAAGCGGCGTTATGCTCTCCAAGGACTCTGGGAAGACCTGGAGCCGCATATCCGACCCTAACAATCTTGAGATGGAAGGCATAACCGCCATTGCCATCGATCCAAAAGACCCAGATATCATTTACGCCGGCACCCCCCATCTTCCCTGGAAGACCGTCGACGGAGGCAAGACTTGGTCTTCTATCCACTCTGGGATGATCGATGACTCGGATGTGTTCTCCATCTATGTTGACCCGAACTCGCCAGAAGATGTTTTTGCGAGCGCATGCAGCGGAATCTACTCGACCTTGAATCGAGGTCAGATGTGGCACAAGCTCATGGGCATTCCGAATACCTCACGACGTACCCATGTCGTTAGACAAGACCCGTTGGCTCCTGATGTCTTGTACGCCGGCACGACACTGGGATTATTTAAATCCGTTAATCGAGGTTCTACTTGGAGAACAGTTTTCCCAGGTCAAGTAAATGCCATAGCTTTTGACCCTACGCATCCGAAAACAATGTACCTGGCGATCGAAGATGACGGTATCGGTAAGAGTCTGGACAGTGGAGAAACTATCCAACTAACCAATCAAGGTTTTGTAAGCCGAACAATCAACGCGGTAACAGTTTCTGGCAGCATGTTATTCGCTATCGATCCTTTCGACGGCGAATCGACTGGAATTTTTTCTAGTGCCGATCGAGGCGATACATGGCAAAGGCTGCTTTCGGTACGAGGCCTCGATGGAATTCACCTGCAGGCAATCACAGGGATGCCCGGCGAAGGCCGCATCTTACTGGCAGCCTCATCCCGTCAAATGTACAAATCCATTGATGGCGGAGCAAGTTGGAAAGAAGAGCCAATTCGCTTAGAAACGATAGCCCACACGAGATCTGTTACTCCTGCTAAAAGAACGGCGGCCGAGAAAATACGGCGAACAAAGCCGGTAATAACAATTCGCGAAGTGAGTGCTTCCGAAATTAGCGCGGTGTACGCCACTAAGAGCGGTACTAAAGATTTACTTTTTGCCACAACCAATCTTGGGTTACTTCGTAGCGGTGACATGGGAGAGCACTGGATGCTGGCGAATCTATCGGGAGATACCGCGGTGAACGCACTGTATCTTTCCGCGATTCCCGATGGCCGCCTAGTAGTTCGGGCACGTGGAAATTTGTACCTTTCCAAGGATTTCGGAGATCATTGGTCTACATTATTTTTTCCGCAACCCACCGCCCAAATCCGCGATATTGCTGTGCCGTGGGATCGATCACAGCCACTTTTAGTAGCCACAGATTCAGGTTTGTTTTCGTCATTTGATAACGGTAATAGCTGGCTGCCCGTGAGTGGCGGATTGCCATCATCCACTGTAAATTCAGTTATTTACAGTCCCTCTGATGGCTCATCTGTTTATGCGGTCGAGTTCGGTCAGTTGTTCCGCTCGAGCAACTCCGGAACGACTTGGTCGCGCCTCCCAACTGCTTTTCCATCGCTTCATCTTCGCCGTCTTTGGATACCTGATAAGAGTTCTGATCGGCTGTATGGAATGACAAATGATCTCGGAATCCTCTTTCGCAATGAGGCCCTAATCCGCTAACATCAATAATTGGTGTTGGTTATGTACGCTCAAGTGGAGGAGAAGAATGAAAACTCGGCTCAAATCAAGGCCGATTAGTTCGGCACTTCTGTGCGCGGCTCTGTGCTTCGGCACCAGCGCTTTCGCTCAGGACACGAGCAAAACGAAAACTGTTTCATCGACTGAAGATCAATATCCCGACTTGGTCGAATTGGATCCCTTTGGTGGTGTAAGCATCTTTGGACAAATCAATCGCGGGCTAGATGAAAGGTTCATAACCGGGGGTACTATCGGCGGCCGTGTAGCTTTCAACGTCAGCAAGTACGTGGGTCTCGAACTTGGTTACAACTACATGGTGAACAACGTTAGGTTGGTCACCCCCGTGCAGCCCGGATATCCAAGCTATGACTTCAGCGTCCGCAATCACATGCTGGCGCTCAATCCGATTTTTAACCTGACTCCCCGTGGCTCGAAATTTCAGCCCTATGTCACGGTAGGCGTCGGCGCAATTCAATACACTCCGACAGATCATGCGGAAGCGGTTGCTCGCTCCGCTGCCGCTGCGCCATTTCTTGCGCAGAACCTGGATGACAACTTGCAGGTCGCCTTCAACTACGGCGGCGGTGTCAAGATGCATTTGTCCGATCACTTGGGCTTGCGGCTTGACGTTCGCGGTATTTTGTCGCGCAACCCGACTTTCGATCTGCCTAACTTTCCGACAGGCGGCGTCTACATCGTCAACCATCAACATTTGAATGGGGTCGAAGCCACCCTGGGCCTCGTCTTCTACCTTGGCAGGAAAGCTGAAGCGGCGGCGGCTCCAGCCGTTGTTCCCCCGCCCGCGCCAATGAGCGCCGGAACCATTACAGGCGCAGAAGGCCAATTGTGCATGGGTAAGGCAATCAATCTGCACTCGACCGCCAGCGATCCAGCAGGTCACACACTGACTTACGCGTGGAAGCTGAACGGCGCAGCTCAGGGCAGCAATAGTGCCGACTTCTCGTTCACCCCGAACAACGCTGGCGACTTCCAGGTTGAGGTGACCGTCACTGATTCGACCATGCCAAGCCGTACCGTCACCGCCGGCCCCATCACCGTTTCGGTCAAGGAATACACACAACCGCAGATCACCGGTGTCAGCGCCAGCCCAACCGAATTGACCTGTGCTTCCGACACCACTGGAACGCATACTGCCAGCCTCTCGGCTCAGGCTGTGGGTTCGGCTTGCGGCGGCAATCTGACCTATGCCTGGACAGTAAGCGAAGGCAGCGTCAGCAATGGCTCCAGCGCGAATGCAATGTTCGATGCTTCGACTCTCAACTTTGAGGGCGGCGCGCAGGCTCAGACCAAGACGATTACGGCGACACTCACTGTCACCGACGAAACCGGTAAGACGGCTTCGCAATCCACCACCCTCACGGTAAAATGCCCGGCGAAGATCGTTCGCCTGCCCGATATCGTGTTCTCGAAGAACAACGCTCGCGTCAATAACTGCGGTAAACACATCCTTCTCGAAGATGTCGCTCCGAAGCTCACCGGCGATTACGACGTAATTCTGGTTGGCCATCGCGACAACGACGAAAGAACGGATGTGGCAGCCCGTGTCCGTGGACGGCGTCGAGCTGAAGAGCGTCCGCTCGATGAAGAGCGCGTTCTGAATTCCGCCGCTGTCCTCAGCGCCGGAAGCGGCACTTGCGCCCATGTCGACACTTCGAACATCAAGGTCGATTGGGTTGGCACAACTCAAACGTCCACGCCCGATCCGGGTCTCTGTGGTACGTCGACTCTACCCGCTGCTCAAAAGGAGCGTAGAGGTTCAGGCGTTACCGAAGCCGACAAGAATCGCCGCGTTGAAGTCTATCTCGTGCCGAAGGGCAGCTCCATCAAGCCCGAAGCCGCGACCGACCTCAAACCGCTTCCCGAGGGCGCAGTGAAGGCGCTCGGTTGCCCTAGATAAGCGGCCGAAAGCAGTACCCAAACAGAAAGGGCTGGGCGGCTTACCGCTCAGCCCTTTTTCCATTCCTGGCAACCGCCTCGCCCGCTAGTTCTCTGAGGTCGAGAACGTTATCATTGAGCACGAATGCCCATTGAGCCCGTTACCCATGATCTGGCACAGGACAACCTGGCCGACAGGGTCATTCGCATCATTGCCGAAAAACAGCGCATCCCACTCGAAACAGTCACTTTGGACAGCTCTTTTGAAGAACTCAAGATAGATTCCCTCGACGGCATCAACATCATTTTTGCGATCGAGGAGGAATTCGATATCAGTGTCCCCGATGAAGGCGTTCACACGATCCGCTCAGTACGTGACATGGTGAATGGTGTTCGATCTTTGATCGAAGCCAAGGCAGCAAGCAGCGCCGCGAAACAAGAATGAATCGTGTCGCCGTCACCGGCCTCGGCATGCTCTGCGGGTTGGGGAACAATGTCGCGGAGTGTTGGGCAAAGCTTGCAGCCGGGATTTCCGGCATTGCCCCACTCGCTGAGCCGGGCTCCCCTCCCTACAAATTTCAATACGGCGCACAAGCTCTCCGCTTCAAGTCCGAAGATCATTTTTCCGAGAAGGAACTGCTACTGATCGAGCGCTTCGCGCAAATGGGCGTCGTTGCGGCGCGTGAAGCGATTGCACAAAGCGGCCTTAAATTTACGAACGATCTCGGGGAGCGCACCGCTATCGTTACGGGAAGCAGTGTTGGCGGCCAGTTTTCCGAGGAGATCGGTTATTACCGCCTGTACCGGGAGAACAACCCGCGGGTCGCCCCACTGACTATTCCGCGGACCATGTCGAATGCGGCTGCAAGTGCGATTTCGCTGGAACATGGCATCAGCGGCCCGGTATATAACATCTCGACTGCGTGCGCTTCTTCGAATCACGCCCTTGGTCAAGCATTCTGGATGGTTCGAAACGGCCAAGCGGTCATCGCCATTGCCGGTGGCAGCGAGGCGGTATTTGCCGAAGGGCTTCTGCGCGCGTGGGAGGCAATGCGCGTGGTGTCGAGTCAACCTTGCCGTCCTTTTTCCGCCGATCGGAGCGGGCTGACGCTGGGAGAAGGCGCGGCGATGTTAGTGCTTGAAAGTTGGGAGCACGCGCAGGCTCGTGGCGCACAAATTTTGGGCGAAATTGTGGGCTTCGGAATGAGTTCCGACGCCCATCACATCACCCAGCCTTCAGTTGACGGTCCTGTAAAGGCGATGCGGTGGGCGCTAGCCGATGCCGGGATTGAGCCTGCCCATCTTGACTACATTAATGCGCACGGGACCGGCACTTTGGCGAATGATTCTACTGAAACGCAGGCGATCCGATCGGTGTTTGGCAAACATACCGACCGCATTCTTGTCAGTTCTACCAAGTCAATGCATGGCCATACATTGGGCGCGGCCGGCGCTATTGAAGCAATTGCTACTTTGCTTGGTCTCATCAATGGCTTGGCGCCCCCGACGATCAACTTCACGAAGCCCGATCCGGCGTGCAATCTGAACCTTGTCATCGGCGAGGGTTGTGTGGCCCCGCTTGAAATTGCGATGTCGAACACCTTCGCTTTCGGAGGCCTGAACGCCTCCCTGGTGGTCAAACGTTCGTCTCAAACTTCGAGATACTATTGAGCGGGCAATGAACAAAATGAGTTCCGCTAAAGCTCAAGAGCCAGCGATGGAGAGCTTCAGCTATTCGCTTCCGGACGATCTCGAACGAGCCGTCGATGCTGCGCGCAAGACCTGGACCGAGGCCAAGGGTACGGAACGGTTGTGGAACCATGACGCTTCCCTCTGGACTAATACCAACGAATCCAAATGGCTCGGTTGGCTCACGATTGTCGATGCCGAACTGGCTGCAATATCGAAATTTAAAGCCCTAGCCGCTGAGATCCAGGAAGACGGCTTTACCCATGTTCTGCTGCTCGGCATGGGCGGTTCCAGTCTATGCGCGGAGGTTTGCAGCGTTACCTTCAAACGGCAGCCGCACGCTCCCGAGCTATTGATTCTCGACTCGACCGATCCGCAATATATTCTGAGCATCCGAGCCAAAATCGACCCCGCGCGCACCCTCTTCTGTGTTTCAAGTAAGTCCGGCACGACGCTTGAACCGAACATTTACATGCAGTATTTCTTCGAAGAGGCGCGCAAGGTCATTGGCGACCGGGCCGGAAATCACTTCATCGCTATCACCGATCCGGGTTCGAGGCTAGAGGGCGTTGCGGAGGAGCTCGGCTTCCGTCACGTGTATCACGGGGCGGCCAGCATCGGTGGCCGATATTCCGCGCTCTCCGACTTCGGGCTGGTACCGCACGCCGCCATAGGCCTCGATACGGAAGATTTTCTGAAACGCACGGCACTGATGGTGCAACTGTGTCAGAGCGGGTCTGCCGAAGAGAATCCCGGAGTTGCGCTCGGCCTCATACTTGGTGTCGCGGCATCGCAATTCCATCGCGACAAAGTTACACTGCTATGCGCGCATTCGATCTATGACCTCGGCGCTTGGCTCGAGCAATTACTCGCTGAATCGACGGGCAAAGAGGGCCGCGGTTTGATCCCAATCGATCGCGAACCGATTCCTCAAGAAAGGCTGGAGGAGATTTACGGCCGCGATCGCGTTTTTGCCTATATCAAATCCGCTGGGGACCGTGACACGCCGATGGAAAATGCCATCGCCGTCCTCGAAGCCGCAAAGGAACCTGTCATTCGGATCGTTCTGCCCAACCTGAAAGACTTGGGACAAATCTTTTTTCAATGGGAAATTGCCACCGCGGTCGCTGGATCCCTCCTCGGAATCGATGCCTTTAATCAACCCGATGTCGAAGGGCGCAAAATCGTTGCTCGCGAGCTCACTTCGGCCTTCGAGCAATCCGGATCATTACCGGCGGAGCAGCCGATCCTCGAACAAGATGGCATTAAGCTGTTTACCGACGAGGCCAATGCTTTGGCGCTGCTGAAGGGCAGTAAAACCATAGGTGCGATCATTCGCGAACACTTGGATCGTATTCACGAAGGCGACTATTTCGGTTTGCTTGCATACCTGCCGATGTTTAATCAATTTGAAGAGAAGCTGCAGAATATTCGCGAGCATGTGCTCGAGGGCAAACATGTTGCGACCGTGCTCGGTTTTGGCCCCCGCTTTCTTCACAGCACCGGACAAGCTTATAAGGGCGGCCCGAACTCCGGCGTATTCCTCCAAATCACCTGCGACGATGCCGTCGACTTACCGGTGCCGCAACAGAATTACACGTTCGGGACCGTGAAAGCAGCGCAAGCTCGCGGCGATTTTGAAGTGCTGGCGGAACGAGGCCGCCGCGTTCTTCGGGTCCACCTGAACAAGGATATCGGCGCAGGACTCGATCGCCTCGGCGATCTAGTCTCAGCTGCCTTGGCGCATTAGCTGGGCGTGAAGTCTCAGAACGTCCAGTTCCGGTCCCTCCGTGATTGCGTAGGCGTCCAAGGCGTACGGCTGCGCCGGAGCTTGCGGCAAACCAATCATCCAAACCATCGCCCCTAAGCCACCCTGCGCGCGAACTTCGTCCAGCCAGACGGCATAAACCGCCGCGCGCGCTTCCGGCTTCAACGAAACGCCAAATTCCTCGAGGAGGATCGGCTTGTTGGCTCTGTTGCCTGCCTCGATATGCTCTCGTATCCAACGCCTTCCAAATTGAGCGGCGTTGACGGATCGCGCCCATCCCTGATCGGTGTACAGATGGTACGTGCCGAAATCGATTGAGTCCAATGCGAGAATGGCTTCGCAACTGACGCCTTGCGATCCGTCGTAAAGCCACGAATCAGCTTTCTGCCATTGAAAGAAGCCCTCGTCTCCGGCGGCAATCAGCTGATATGGGGCCAAATTGCGGATGAACCGTGACATTTCTTCGATCCAAGCAAGTAAGATCATTTCTCCGGCGGCGACGCCTGGGCAACGTGGCTCATTCATAAGTTCCCATGCGAGAATCGCGGGCTCGTCGCAATATCGTGTGCAAGTGAATGCGTTGAAGCGAGTAATAATTTTTTCAATCGATGAACGATAAAGATCACGGCAGCGGGAATCGCAATAGAACTCAGATGTGTCGCCCAGCGCAAAGCGGTTCAGGTACGCCGGTACGCCGCCGAAATCTTTCCAATAGTTTTCGAGCGTCAAGATGACGCGGATGCCGCGCTGACGGGCCAGGTAAATCGCGCGATCGAGCCGCGTCAATGCTTCTTCGTCTCGCCCAGCTAATGCCCAGATTCGTAGAGTATTGCAGCCAATCCCGGCGGCCAGATCCAGCACCGATGCTGCCGTCTGCTCCTCCACGTTGCCCAGATAGTAGTTATTGGCGCCAGTGATTCGAAACGGATCTTGTCCCGAGAACAAGCCGTCTCCGATGCGCGTTACGAAATCCACGCCCGCAATGCTCGAATGTTGTCTTCGAATGTTGATAGTTCCGTGTCGGTCACGAGAAATGCGCCATACCAGCTTTTTTCGAACGTTTGGATAGAGCTTCCAAAGAGCGCAATCATCTCGGGGCCTAAACGCTTTCCGCGCCGTTGCACCTCCCGCAGGTAATCCCGATTCGATTTTCCGCGCGCTACGGTAATCAAACTCGCGCGTGCTAATGCTGCCAAGATCGACAAATACATTGCTCTCAGGGCGAGCCGCAGGTTGCCGTTCCCCCGATATTCCGCAGCCAGCCGGGCCCATTCATCTTCAGGTTGTTCGTCTGCCAGCACTGTTTCACTTGCTACATCGAACGCTATAGCAACTGGTGCGGCCGCTACTTCTGCGGGAGCGGACCGGGCACTACGCCGCCACCATGCGAGCAGCACGCCCGCTCCCACCAAGCCTAAAAACAGACTTACCAGGAGCCACGCACTCGCTCCGGTGGCCGGCCCATGAGAGGGCTGAGGGGCGACCGGCCGCTGTCTTTCCATCAGCCGGCGTAGCCAATCGTCTACGTCCTTCCACCATTTTCCCGCGCGCTCCGACAGCGCGTCCATAAAGGCGAATACAGGATTTGTAGACTTCTTCCGCCGCTCCACCAATGGCAGATTCCATGCTTCCGCAGGATCGTGAAACACGCTGCTGAGGGCGCGATGCATACGTTCTGGAGTGATCGGCGGCCTTGAAGCCACGCTGACTACTGAGGCCTTTGTATCGACCGCCCATCCGCGGGTGCCCGACGCAGAAATGAGTAGCGTGATCACTGCCACGGTCCGTAGAAGCACCTTAAGGCGCAATCGTAAATCGAGCCCTGACCCGAGCGACTGCCGTTCAAATCTTCGCAGGACGCACGCTGCCTTGATGACGGGATCCAGGGCCAGGTAAGCTAATACAGTCACCGCTGAAAGCGCAGTCGCGTTGTTCAACAGTTCGGGCCACCGCGTGATGTCCGTCTCCATACCGGTCAGCATCTTCCACAATCCGGGCATGCTGAACAACAAGACCACTAAGTTCATCCACAGAATCGTGCGTAGTAGAAACGTGACGATCACCAGCCATACCCCAACAGAGGCACGATACGCTGCATCCTGCCGGGCTTCGTGCACGGTTTGCCGCCAACCATCACCCGTCGCGATCAGCGAAGATTGGTAGAACATCGTGAAAGCCGCATGCGGGATTAGGAGACATACTCCAATAGGCGACGCCCATACCTTGGTGCCTGCGATCACCGCCTGCACGCCGGCGGCATCTCTGAACTCGCGGCGAATATTTTTCTCGAGCTCGCCATGGATCTCATACAGCCGCGCGCAAAATACGGCCTGACAGATATGCATCCAGAGCAGCAGCAGAGCGAGGACAAACGCCACCGCTAGGATTTGTTCGGCCGCGAACGGGCTTTGCTCAACATTGGTGATTTCATAGAGGAGCAGCGCAAAGAAGGGCACTACGCCGATCAAATAGATGAACCAACTTGCCGCGTCGGTTTGCTTTACGAGAGCAATCGCGTCTTCGAGTAAACGTAGAGCAGCCGGGAAACTGGAATCCGTCATAACGTTGGCACGCGGTCCCTGAACTCAAGAACGATCCAGGCCGCGGCATAGAAGACGAACCACGCCGAAAGGAAGCCGGCCAAGGCCAGGGCAACGCCTGACACGCCAAAACCATTGTGCTGAGCGTTCGGATTTTGCTCTGAAAGAGCCTTCAGGCAACGAGCACATGTTATGCGATCTTCGAAAATTGTCACGCACTCCCGGCAGAAATAGTTCTTGCACGACGGGCACTGCGAAACAGCTTCACGAGCTTCATGGTTTAGACATCGTGCCGCCGCCAATCCGCTCATAACTACTATTTTGCCTTGAAGACTTCCACTTACTCGTTCCTTAACATCACTGCCGGATCGATTCGGATAGCGCGAGTCACGGCCGGCAGCGCGGCAAGCAATGTGGCCACGACGATCGTCATCGACGGGAAAGTCAAGATTCCCCATTCGAGGGGCCTCACTTCGTACAACAGGCTTTTGGCATACGGTTCCAATAGCATCCCGATGCCGCAGCCAGCGATTGCCCCGAGAGCTACCGAGGCCAGGATCTGGACCGTAACACGGCAAGCAATATCGTTTAAAGGCGCGCCAATCGCGATCCGAATGCCGAACTCACGCCGGCGTTGCAAAACGGAGTAATCGAGCACTCCGAACAGGCCAATGCCCGCCAACAACACGGCCACGGCGGCAAAAAACAAGGCCAGCGTCGCCAGCAGCCGCTCCCGAAGCGTTTGCGCCTGGTTAATTTCGAATTGCGTTCGAATATTGCTGACACGAAATTCCGAACGCGCACGTGACACCTCACGCCGCAGCATCGGCGCGAGGGCGATTGGATTCGGGTTCGCTGTCCGCACGAGAAACGTTGCTTTGCTGAGAGTAGCCGGCGGAGCATAGCGAATGGATGTGTAAGCGGTGGGCGTGAGTGGTTCCCGCAAGTTGCGGTAGCGTGCATCACGGACCAAGCCAATCACCACACACCGGCGATTTCCACGGTCAAACGACTTACCGATGGGATCGACGTTATGAAAGTATTCCCTCGCGAAGGCTTGGTTCACAATCGCAGGGGCTGGCGTTGCATCGCCGGATGCCGGCGCGGCTTCGCCGGGGCGGAAATCCCTACCATCCAACAGTGGAATTTTCATGGTCTGCAGCCAATTGAGAGAAACATCCAGGAAGTACACGAGAATGGGGTGTGGCAGACCGCCATTCACGGAGACAAAACTGTTCGCGCCGTTGCCGTCTAAGAGCGGCCATCCGGCAATCGCGACACTCTCAATACCGGAAAGCGCCCTTAGGCGATCGGCCGTTTGGTACCAAGCCTCTGACGATTGGGGAGGATTGGCGACGGTGTCCAGCGTCAGCAGGCGATCTGAAGAGAAACCGGTGGACTGAGTCGAGAGCCGATGTAGCGTTGAGACAAACGCGCCAGCTGCGAAATGGACTACGAAGCAAAAGGCGACTTGAGTCGCGATGAGTATATGCATCAGACGGCGCCGCGAGCGCCAGTCGTCTCCTCCTTTGAGGGCGCTTGCCGGATTAATGCTAGATGCGCGCAAGGCCGGCAGCAGACCGAACAAGCAGGTAACGCCGACACTCAGGGCCATTGCGAATGCGGTGACGCGCCAGTCGGCGGACAGTGCCAGATGCGCGGGATCGTCAGGCGGATTAATTCTGGCGACGATGAAGGGCGCCGACCACCACGCGAATAGAATGCCGCCGACAGTGGCCGACACGGAGAGAAGCGCGCTCTCCATCAGCATCAACTGGATGAGCCGCCATTTTCCGGCGCCGATTGAAACGCGCAATGCCATCTCTCGCGCTCGAGCAGAGGCTTGCGCGGTGAGCAAATTGGAGACGTTGGCGCAGGCTATGAGCAACACCAGGGCTACTATGACCGATATTGCTAACAACGCGATCCGGTACGTTTCGCGTGTCCAGGAAAGTCCGGCGCCGGCAGGCTCGAGGACGACTTTCTGTTCCAAGTATTGGTTGACTCGTTCTGGCGGAAAAGAGGTGAAGCTCTTCGCCCGCTCGCCCTGCACCGCGTTCCAAATCGTTTGCAAGCGGTCTCGTACGGCGTCAACGTTGCCACCGGGCTTGAGTTGGATGAATGTTCTGATCCAACTCCAGTCGCTATGCGTGACGCCTTCATACATCATGGCCGGCAGAAATACATCGGTGAAGACGCCTGGCTCGGTGCCGGTGAAACCTTTCGGGGCGACGCCGACAATCTGATAGACATCGTTGCCCAAGTGGAAAGTCCGGCTGACGACGCTAGGGTCCGTGGCGAAGCGCTGTGCCCAATAGTTGTATGAGAGTACGGCGTACGGGTGCGCCTTGGGTTTCAGATCATCGGCCTCGCTGAACAAGCGTCCAAGGGCAGGCTGCAATCCGAACGTTTTGAACATCCATCCCGAGACAAACTGCACGTGGGCCTTCTCCATGTCCGCGTCGGAGGCATAGGTCAAGTCAGTGCGGTTCGACCAGGAAACGGCGACCATCTCAGCCTCGTTTCGGACCGCTGCGCGCATTTGAAGGAACTGCGGATATTCGTTGCTATCGCTATCTCGAAAATCTCCGCCCGGCCCAACTCCCCGTAAGACCATTGCGTAAAGGCGGTCGGCATGCGCCACAGGAAGCGGCCTAAGTAATAACGCATCAATTAGGCGAAACACGGATGTGCAGGAGCCGATTGCTAGCGCGAGCGACAGAACGGCGGCGATCGTGACAGCGGGCTTTTTCACCAGTTGCCGCCACGCGAAGATCACGTCCGCTCGAAGAGAGTCCAACCACGCTAGTAGCTTGATGTCGCGGCTCTCCTCGCGGTGGCGTAATAAAGAACCGAATGCTCTTTGGGCTTCTTCCGGGTCTCGGCCGCTCTTAATTGCTTCTTCGATATGGGAGTTCAGTTCTTCGTCAATTTCGCGGGTTAAGCGACCGGCTCGAAAGAGATTTGCGATGCGCAACCAAACAGACATGTCATGCCATCCTTAAGACTCTGCTCACTGCCGACGTTATGGTCTGCCAGCGAGGCTCTTCGACTGCCAAGTGCTTTTTACCGGCCGTTGTCAATTCGTACGTACGTGCTCGACGCCCGTTGTCCCTGTTGACCCAAGCCGCGCGAATCCAGCCCGATTCTTCCATTCGATGCAGGGCGGGATAAAGCGAACCTTCTTCTACACGCAACACATCGTCAGAGGCATCGCGAATGGCCGACATGATGGCGTACCCATGCAGCCCTGGGCGCCGGGACAGCAGTTTCAGAACAAGCAAGTCCATGGACCCCTGGAGCGAATCGACTCTTGCCATAGTAAGATGTCTTATTATATAGACGTCTAGGCTTGAGCGCAACCCGGCTCGTTGAACGTCAGCCTTCCAGCCCCAGCACGCTGCGACTCGCGGCTCCCGGGGAGGTTATTTCCGATGTTGCCAAAATCATTGCGATCAGCCCGTATAAACCGAAAGTCACGGCCGAAATACCGGCAAACATTGCGAGGTGTTGACCCTGTAAAAATAAGTAGAAGGACCCGGAAACCCACGGTGTGGCGCTCAAGAACGTCACCAGGCAGACCAAGGCAGCTATTTGGCTCATTACAGCAGCCGACTTTACCGGGAAAGGAAACCCAAAGGTGTTCTGCACCGTATATGCTGCGGCCAGGAGTATGTAGTAAGCCATTAAGGCAAGAGAAGCAAGACCGAGCAAATATGGCGATCGGGTCGCGAGTAAAATCCAGCCCAACATTCCACACGCAAACGCTCCGCCGTGCACCGCCTGCGTGTAGGGCTTGGGCGCGTTCGGATCTTGTATATCCACGCGGCGAGGCTCAACACTAAGGGGAACGTTGAGCGACTGCTGCGGTTCCGCTATCCATGCCACCAATTCAGCGAATTTCCTCTGGGCTTGGGCGGCAGTCCGTCCCAGCACCAATCCGGCTCTGCTCGTGCGCGTCGATACCAGACATGCCCAGTTTGGCTGCGCCAACCGCCAAACCGCATATGCCACAAGAAAAACAAACCCCGGAATCAAAACCCTTGCACCACGCCACTCCGATAAATAGGACGCGTGCGTCCACCAAAGATAGAAGCAAAACAAAGACGGCACGAGTGCGCAAACCCACTCGAGCAGGAACACGGCGTCTCGATTCCGATGAAGGGAATACAACACTATCGCCTCGATGTCGCCGCGGTAAAGGCGCATGTAGCTTTCGCCAAAAAATCGCGTACTCACGACGAGCAAATGATCGGCTTCGAGCCACGCCGACGGTCCGAGCCGCCAATAGTGAGTGCGACTTGGCTTCATGCGCCCGCCCGTTGACGCACGGAATAGAAGAAAACTAAAATCCAAGCCAGAATTTGCGCGAGCGAGATGACGATGGCTGCCACAAACCGGACTTTACTTCGGGGCGCTACGCTGCATTCCTTGCGGAAGGTAAATAACGCAATCCCCAAAGCTAATGGAGCTGTGAAGATCGTCAAAAAGATCGTCAGAATGGGTAATGTGCTGATCGCCAGGGCCAGTGAGTCAAAACGGAAGCGTGATGAGGCGATCTGGCTGACGCCTTTGCCGGTATCTGGCGCTGCCAAACAGGCGGGGCACAGATCTTCGCCGCCCCAATCGATTCGGCAAAATTGGCATAAAAACCTTCCGCATCGAGCGCAGGCCACCGCGGCTACCCGCTCCGGATGGAAGTAACAGGCCGCTTCGCCAGCTATCACGACTTGCGCGGGCGCCGATTCCAACTTGCGGAACAGCGCAGGAAAGACGATCGCTTGCGCGTACGTTCCACAAATTTGGCATCTTGTTCCGGCCGGATCAAAAGCCGCAGCGGGAAGTTCGGCGCCACAGCGCGGGCAAGTGGTAGCTAAGCCCTCGGCTACGGCCATACCTATTTAAAGACGACGCGGGTGTCGC
>JBARMQ010000604.1:0-34134 GCA_049802535.1 Bryobacteraceae bacterium
ATTTTTTTTGAATTCTCTGTCTATTAATTCATCCGATGCACTTCGACCTTCTTGCGCCCCTGAATTACCACCACCTCCAAAAAATCCCATTTTATCGCCTCCAGTCGTACAAAATTTCGTAGTTAGCACCATCTCGCTTCAAGAGTTTATTGTAAAGATGTTTCGGGTTAAATGTAAATCCAGTATCAACACCTGAAATGTATCTGTCCAATTCGTTACAACTTCGTACTATGTATGGCTTCCAATAAGTTGTTGCACGCTCACCCACTGATACGACAATCATAGCCGTTAAACTATCAATGTATTTTAATCCACGTAACAATGATGGCCCCGAAAAGCATTTAACCTTTCGTATATGAATTCCGGTTAAATCAAATTCAGTGGCCAACCAAATAGAGCCATCAAATGTAATAATATTGCAATGTTTGAATACTTTGCTGAATGCTAACTTGGATTGTATTCCGGTTGATACATTATAGAAACAAAAGACACATATCATGAGGTAAATTAAATCCTTTTAAGTTTATAAATACCATTACTAACTCAACCAGTAATATGAACACTAATGGCCTAACCATTAAACCGCTAATTCTATCTAAAGCTAACAAGAAATTAAGAATTACTCGCATGATTATCCTTAATGCATTAAATCAATGATCACCTGCTCATGTTCTATTTGTGTATCAATCAAACGTAAATGTCCATTTTCAATTTTAAACTGACACTTATAACGATACTTTTTACCCTCGTGAGTAAATCCACGCTCATAACTACGCCACGATGCATATAATGGTTGACCTAGTATGTCATTCCATACCATTAAAACAATGGCACGTTCCAATTCACTCATTTGTTGTAAGCGTTTAACTTTCATCTTTTTTATACTCTTTTTTTGCCGATTTAACCTTGTTAGTGCCGAATAAAGCCGATTTAACCGTATCTTTATCTTTTTTCGTACTTTCTTCAACGGCTTTTTTAAATGCTTGCTCTATAGCTGTAAGTTCTTTTTTCATAATCAGCCCTATGCATTTACTTGAGGTATTGAATCTACTGGTTGAGCAGCTGGTGGCTGGCCTGCAAGTGGTTGAGAATCCGGTACTGGCTCAATTGCTGGCGCAACAGTAACAGTTGGTTGATAACTCATAACCGCATTTTGCATCCACATATGACCTTCATCAAAACGCAAAAATCCTTGTTGCTTTTGCATCGGTGCACCTGGCATTTGTAACAAAACATTCATAAAGGTCATGAATGCCTCGCGTAATTGGGCAACTAGAACTTGCTTTTCTTGAACTCCATCATTCATTTTGTTTTTCCTTTTTTAGATTTAGATTTTTTCTTTTTAACTTTATTCGGTAACTTTTTAATGTCTGGAGTTTCAGCAGCCCATTCTTTTGCCATCTCAGGCTTATTGGCAAACATCCACTTTTGTTGTGCTTTAGACTTTAAAGGCATTTCTTATCCTCAATAGCTATTTGTATTAAAGCTAAAGCCTCATAAAGTTGTTTCTCATTTATTGTAGGTATATTATCAATTGCATATTCTAATTTATCGGCTAAATTATCAATTGAATGTATTAGTTGTTTAAAAACATTTAAATCCACAATTATTTTTCCTTTTTCTTTTTAAGTTTGGCTTTCATCATCTTTGCATCTTGTTTCAAGTCTTTCTTTTCAGACTCTTTGATTTTCTTATCCATCATTTTTTCAACTTTCTTTTCTTTAGACTTTTTCATTGAATTTTTCCCTAAAATACCAGTTGATTAAGTGAAACAATTCGTCTTCACTGATTGTGATTCGTTTCTTATCCTGATTTTCAATGTGCATTACACCATGATCTAAACCTCGCATAGACGTATCATGCTGCAAGATATAACTATTTGAGGTTTTGCGGCTTTCAAATACTTTTATGTACATTATTCGGCTTTCGGTGCTAATTTCTCTTTTAACCAGCCGCCCACAACCTCGGCAAACTCTTTCACTTCATTTAAAAACGCTTCCTGTAACTCTGGCTCGTGTGAAAGTAACTCTTTTTCAAGTGAATCAACTACATGACCGGCTATAAAGCTGCTTAATAAACTCATTTCATATCCTTATTTGTGTAATTTCTTTAAAGTTTCTGCTAATCGTGCACGTTTACCCAGTTTACCGCCTTTCTTTGCAGCTGCTGCAAGTTTCTTAGCCGGTATTTTTTTACCTTCTGGTATTCCTATCTCTTTATGTAATGCCCCCTTTTTAATCTTTGCTTTCTGAATCCATTTTTCTGCCATGATTCACTCCTTTGTTTTGATCCACTAAAGATTGCATCAACATTTTATAATCTTCAAGCAATTGTTTGTAAAGCTCTGAATCTTTCCCGAAATCTTCTGCACAACATTTTTCCAAATACCACGCTATAGCTTGCCAACCTTTTGGCATTGCTTCAATTTTTTCAAGCATTTCAGATATTTTAAGCCCCTGTGCTTCCCGCGCGTTATCCAAAAACTCTGTATGAATTGTTTTCAATCCTTGTGCTTTTTCACTCTCACCCTGCTTTAACCAATTTAATGGCGTTTGTGGTGAAAGTCGTGCAACTCGTGCCGCATTAGTTATTGATAAATGCTTTCTAATATTATCAACAATAATCTTTGAAACCGCTGCATTTAACTTTGTAGGCGCACCCGTTTTCTTTGCCATTGGTTAACCTCTCCATTTGCATATCACAAGTATTACAAAAAATATGTAGTATTAAAACAGCCTAATTTTCAGTATTGACAAACAAGTATAATTTATATCGTTTTCATACCTATAGCATACCTATCAAATAAATGACTAAAATATAAATAATACTTTACATTTACTTATACTTCACATATACTATCTTTGTTCTTAACTAAAAGAGGTAACAAAAATGAACTTTGAACGGATTAAAAAACAATTAGAAAATAACTACAACAGATTTGTATCTGGAAAAGATAGCTCGAAAGAATATGAGCGTAGAAATCAAGTGGCTTGGAATTGTTACATGAAATGGGCAATGAATTAAAAATGCCAAAAAACATCATTACAGCAAAAAGGATAAAAATGAACCACATAGATTTTATTCAGCATGAAGCAAATAGTTTTTTAAATTCGGTTGAATCACGTGTCCATCTTGAACGTTTGCACTTAATGGACATTAGTGAAGCAAAGAAAGCGATTGCCCTTTATATTGCTTTCATCGATTTAAAACAAAAAGATATTGATACATTAAACAACGCATAAAACAAAACTTAACATAACGGGAAACATAACATGAACATAGCAATGACAATTTATAGTAAATATTTTCACGATAACAAAAGTGAAAACCGTTTAGGCCAAACGGAAACAATGGCCATAAAGGAATGTAAAGATCACTTTATGAAGCATGGCGACAAAGTTTATAAGTTTGAAGATAACCGTCAATTGATTTTCACTTATGACAATGTTCAAGTCACTTTATTTTAAGGATAAAAAAATGAGTCATATAAAAAATTATTATTGGGATGAATTGCAAGAAAAAGAAAATCAACACTGTGAACCTGATTTTTGTCATGAAGAATACGACATTATCGAACCGGCTTTGACGAATGAACCCATGAATCATGACCTACCATTTTAAAAGGGAATTTAAAAATGACTAAATATTATATGCAATATCAAGAAAATAATTATACCTGTAGCGTTGAGTTAAGAACTAAAACAGATGGAGGGGCTAGGAAACTAGCCAAATCCATCGCTAAACAAGATCAGATTCACTGGTATGACATTGTTTACAAATGCGCTAATGGCCGTTCAGGTCGTTTGTGTAATGATGTTAAAAGGTGGGCTTAACATGAATGACCACGACTTGATTAAAGGGTTAATATTCATGGTGGTTTGGGCAATTTATAAAGGAATAAAAAAATACCTAAAATCATCTAAAAGGAGTATTAAATGATTTGCTCTAATTCAATGTATCACGGTGACGAAATGGAAATTGAATGGGAACAGCAACAAATCAAAGAGGCTAGAGAATATGAAGATGAAGAAAGAGGCATTGAAGAGTGGAAAGCTTCACGAATAGATTAAATGTTTACGTGCCACTTACGTTTACACAGCTCTCTTGTTGACGAGTCTATCTGCAACAGGGCACTTCAAATTATAACCATTTTGTTGAACATAACAAAATGGTTATTGTGGATCGTTAACCAAACCTAAATTATTTTTACGCTTAGCATTTCTATTGGCTTTGCTATCCGACTTACCTAACACATTACGCATCTTATCTTTAGCCAATGAACCTTTTGATTCTTCTTTCTTGCCTTTATAAGGTGAGCCAGGATGATTAACAGGGCTATTGTTTTCTGCGCCACCGTCATAATAATTAATTGCATGGCCAGATGTTTGTTTGTATTGGTGAACGGCCTCTTTAAATTCCCAGTGATCCATTATTTATGTCTCGCATTAATCATAGGGGTTTCGCTGCCATCCCAAATTTTATTAGGATTTTTATTTCTAGGGACTTTAGGTTGCTGTTTAATCAAACCAGCATCGTGATAATGAACTTGATGGCCTGTTTTAAGGCTGTACTCTTTCAATTCATCTCGATGCTGGTCATGATTCATTTACCACCTGTAATCATATTTCGTTCGCGACTTTCTTTCTTAAATTTTCGCATTTCGTCTTTAGCTTGTGCACGACCGTGGTTTGCATCATCTCTTGTTGGCGCACCAGCGTCATTGTATTCCATAGGATGATTCATTTTATCGGACACGGCTTTAATACGAATTTTATGCTCTTCATGGTCAATAGACATGATTAACGCCCCATCTTAGAACCACCGCAATAGTACATTGGTTTGCCACCACCACCCTTGATACTTTCCATGGCCTTATTAACCGTACTTGCATTATAACCATCCATGCCAGCACCTTGGCCTTTAGCAGCGCCCATGCGTGGAGCAGCTTTGTTGCCTTTGTGATCGCCACCACCATAACCTTTCTTCAATTTTAAATCAGTACCATAGTTCATAATGCCCCCAATCGATTAGAGAGTAACGTTAAAACATCTTGTTAACCATCCGTCTAAGAATACCTCAAGTTTAGGATTTACAGCAACTAATTGCCTCATGAATCCCGAACGTTGTGCTATTAGTGCGGGTATTAACATAAATGAAGCCTGGTTAATTGCTTGGATTGTGTTTCCACCCATTATCCCATCATCTTTCACATAATCTTTTTTCTTTTGAGCAGCACAACACGCACGTTGAGTTAATTTAACCGCTTCAACCAAGCCATGATTAACACTCATATCAAAAATATACTTTGCAAGAATGCCGTTTTGTAATTTTTCAAATGGTGCTTGAATCCAGAATTCAGAATAATACAGTTTTGAAATCTGGTCATCTGTTAGGTCAATAATGCTTTGTTCGTTAACTGGTTCAAATATTCCAACCCGTTTGAGTGTATGTGGATTAACTTCACGTAAAAATCTTAATGAGATGCCCTTCATTGTAGTGCCGCCAGGATCACTGGGATTTTGACTTAATCCGCCTTCATGTTCTAAAACATATTTTAAACAATATTCAAAATCCGCCATGATTTACTCCGTTAAAACGATTGTGAACCACCGTGACTTAGACTATGTTGCGAATTAAAGCGTGCTTTCCAAAAATTCTCACTAGCACGCAAATGTTGAACAATCATGTCGCGCGGCACATCTTGCATGGTCAAACCTTCAGCGACTTCAATGCCTTTATTAGGGTTTACAAAGCCAGGATGCTTTTTACGTGTGGATTGTGTAACGACAGGATTGCTTGATTTTACTGTTGGAATTTCTTTATTCGCCATGATACGTCCTTTTGTTATTTTGATTTATCCTAACAAACTAAAGGAAACATAACAAATAAAAAAGCCCACAGTGGAATATGGGCTTAGTAAGGCTATAGGACTGCACATCATATGTCTGGGAAAAAAGGAATTAAAAAACCCGACTATTCATCATGGATTAGATTTATGTGCATTTCAAGGGATTATTCAGGTGTGCAAATAGTTTTTTGATTAATAATGATTTATTATCACTGGGATTGAAAAAAAGCCCCGTTGCCAGCGGGGCATTTCAAGCCGAAGGCATCCATGACACTAGCGACACTCTAGCAATGAGTTGAAGTGATTTTACTGGATGCCCTTATTGATTGCAACTAATGTGTGCATTAGTTTTAGGGTTTTTCCATGACAAATAAAAATAATAATAAAAATGTTAAATCTAAACCAATTCAACCTCGTTACATCGTCCTCAATGAAGATATTTATCTAACCTTAAACATTTATGAGTCGCGAGTTTATCAAGCTTTACGTTATCAAGCAGATTATCGAACTGAATGTTCCGATGTTGAAATGACTATTAACAAATTAATTGAAATTTCAAAAGTAAAACGTTCCACACTTTTCTACTGTCTCGATGCCCTCGAAAACAAATATTTTCTTATCCGTAGAATCAATTGGGAAAAAGGTACTTTTGGCAAAGCTAACGAATATGAAATTGCACAGCACTTGTATTATTTTAAACCAGTTGAAACGGTTGTTGACAATGAAATTGTAGAAGAAAAAGAAGACGAAAATGTGCATGACGAAGGAAATGCACTTAATAATAATGATAATAATAATGGATCATATATAGAAGGTGTCCAGCACGTGGACGAGGTAGTCCAGTCCGTGGATGAGGTAGTGCACACGGTGCATACGGTAGGCAAAAATGCACAACCAAAAAATTCATTTGAAATATTCTGGAATGCATACCCAGTTAAGAAAAATAAAAAGAGGGCTAAACTAATCTGGCAACGCGCTAAATTGGACAAAAAACTCCCTGAAATCATGGGAAAACTAACGCTTCAATCTGTACATGATAGCGACTGGAAAAAAGGATTTGTGCCTCATGCTTCAACATATTTGAACGGGGAACGATGGAATGATGAAATTTCAAAAGATAAAAACTCTGTTTCTTCTGCACCAAAAACAGAAACGAAACCCTCTAACTTTGTAATTTATTCTAATTTTGTAGGTGAATTAAAAGCTATGAAGGGTTTTGGTGAAATACCAGATGAAACAAGAATACCTTCATTTGACGAATGGCAAAGCAAAGGAATGACTGCCGATGCTAAAGTATTTAAACGTGGGTTGAACCTTGAGGGATAACATGGGGATTGTCATCGATATGGATAAATTTAAAGACAGAAAAAACAATAAATTTTCACAAAAATACAATAAGCCTTTTGTGCCTCATGATGGATATAATTTTTTTGATGCCCCTCAACCCGAAAAAATTTACAAAGATAAGGCAGATTATTTAATTCATAACAAATGTCACATGCCTGAATACATTGAGTATGTATCTCTAACACGCTATCACCAGCAACAAAATCCCCAATTAAAAATAGATACCTATCCAGAATGGATAAAAAAGCTGGTTGAAGGGAACGAAAATAAAGCCCATTCAAGCGATTAATTAAATAAGAGGTAGTTATGCAAGCCCTATCATGAAATCATCGTATAGGGCTTTAATTTAAGCGGTAGGAATTAATTTAAAAATGAACTTTCATGTTTCCATTGTTTAATGCGCTGAACTGCAATACTTAATTGCCGCTTGGCATCTTTATTTTTTATTTTATTAAATTCAAGTCTCTTAAAACCTTTTTCAGTGAATTCAAGATAACCTAAGCATCCTAAACACACCGTATAATCACCTGGTCTTGGTTGATTAGTATCACAACCATTTGTTTCAATCACGCCATCAAGAATTTTGTCGCAATAAGGGCATTTCCTTTTGATATCAAGTTTCATTCAATCCTCTATGAACAATTAGGCATATTATTTTTATTTATTTTAAGTTCGAAACCAATTTTGTCATGCATTCCAACTAAACATCGTTGCAAATAGTTTAAAAAAACATACGATGGGCTATCTTCATCGACCATGTATTTTGCCCCTTCAATTTGGTGATCTAGGGCTGCCAAATCTTTTTTTATTTCTTTTAACTCTTCAATATCAATCATCATAATTTCCTAAATCGATTACAACGGCCACATCTGCACATTAAAATATTAAACCCTAATGACATGATTCTTGTATTTTCATCAAATTCAATCCTACATCCAAAAATTCGACACCATAATCTTTTAAGCATTCAACATTTCCCTTAATTCAATTAAATGATCTTCGGTTTTTCTTATTTCATTGGCTATAGCCTCTTTGCATCCTCTTAAAATATGCCGATTCATAACCAAATTATTAATTTCATCCTGGGTTATTTCGCCACGATCAAAAATAAGTTGTGCGTATTCATTACATTCCCTGCAATCAATTCTCATATAAACTCCATGGAATATTTGGCGTTGTAAATACCCAATACAAAATTAATAAACATATTACTATCCCTAATGTTTTAGAAATATTATTCATTCCGGTGCCTCATTGGATTTAATTGATTGATAAATTTCTGGTGGTACATCACAAAAATAACCCCATGAAATAGGCATTTCCGTTCTTTGTGCCTCACCACGTTGTTGATCGGTAATCTGCCGGCCACATTCATTCTTACAATTAGGTGAAGCGCAAAAAGTTTTATCTCGATAACGCATCATGCTTGTAACTCTCATACTCTTTTAGCTAATGATTCAACAACGTCTGTATCAAACTTTTGATTACCGATATCAAGCAATGAAATTAATGAGTGAATTGCCTCTAAAATTTCATCAAAACCATTTTCACTGCTTTGCGTATAAAGATTTAAATAATCTTTATTATTTTCTAAGAATTTAATTTGCACTCGAATACTCATTTCACATCCTTAGTAATCGATCTAAGGATTGTCCTAGCCCGCTCTATAGCCAGAATGTAACCTTGACACATTTGTTTATCTGATTCCTCACCCGTCCTAATGATTAAAGTTGCTGAATGAATTTCAGCCTCGGTTAACATGTGAAACATTTCACAAATATCCTCTAACTTTAAATTCCCTGTCATTTAATAAACCCTTTTTCTTTCAAATAAGCTAAATCAGATGCGGATTCACCAGGATGATTATTAATAAATTGTTCCCATCTTTTAAAAGTTATCAATTGCTGTAGTTGGTCTTTTAAAGAATTAATTTTTTTCCACATAATAATATTGCTAGAAAAAACCATCCCAATAATGCAACCGTTGGTAAACACTAACCAATTAATCATTTAAATTTCCTTCCACATTGTTTTGCATTTATCACAATAAGCAATCTCATTGTCATAGGTATAACGGTATGATTCTGGATGCTCACAATAGTTTTCAATCATGGATTGGATTTTGCATTTTAGTTTTTCAGGACGTTCATTTGGATGAACATGATTATCTCGCCACAAAATACCTTCTAATATTATTTCTAACTCTTCTTTCGTGAAATCACTCATTTAATCCCCACATATCAAGGTTTTAAGTTGCTCTTTAGCATATCCTAGACGGTGTGTTCCTTCCTTTAGGTCAAGAACTATTCGGTCTTTCCACTCGATATACCAATCACCAATTTGATAATAAATAAAATCTATCTGTTCAGGGGTAAATGATGATTGATTTTTAAGTAAACGCTCATATCTCGCTTTATAATCTTTGCTCATGATATCGAAAACTGATATTGCGTTTTCCCATTCACTTACAAGTTCTTTTTCTGCTGCTCCACCTATTTCGGACTTTGAAGCCTTATCAAGTAACTTTTTTATGTCGCAATACATACCAAAAATCGAATCATTCATTTATCTTTCTCACTCTGCAAACAAACCGCCTTAATAGCCCACATCATGGCTTGCTCTAAGTTAGTCAAAGCTAAAGATAATTCTCTGCCCATAGGAATCGCTTGCATATCAACGCATAAATCAAATGCTTTCTTTTGCATCGATTCAATTAAACTTAATTCGAAAGGATGCAAATTATCAAAAATAACTTTAAATCGTGTGTCCATTCGTCACCCTAAATAAATTTAGTAACAATCAGTCCACCAAATAAGGTGATCATAATTCCCAATGTCCACTTGAATTGGTCTTGTACTTCTTTCCTTAATTCATTCATGGAATTTTTTAATTCAGTCGCGTTATCTTTAATTGAAGTTTTCAAATCAATAGAATTTTGCTCTTGAAGTCGAATTCTTACTTCATGTTCAACGTACTGCTCTTGTGTGATTGACATATAATTCCCCTTTTTGGTAAATAAATACTGTTGCCTTAAAGTGTAGACTACATACGGGTTATAAGGCATTAACCCACACGTTTACCCACAGAAATTGTGGATAAATCATTCTTTGAAAAAATCACCAACACCCACTTCAATGTTATTTTCACCGGCAATTTGCATCAATTTTTTAATCGTGGTCATCGATGGTGAATACAAATCATTTTCATAGTTGCTGATCATCTGTTTGGACATTCCCAGTTTCTTAGCGAATTCCGCTTGTGTCATTAATAGCCTTTGTCGAATTATCTTTACTGGTGAAATCATGACTACCCTCTTTATTAATTTTGCGCATGTTAAAATAAGTATACGCTATTGTAAAGAAATTAATAAAAAATTAATAAACATTTAATAAAATGTGCTTGACAATGCTTATACATGTGCTAATATGGTCGGGTAACTTAACAAAACATAACGAAACATTACATAACGAGGTTAGACATGACTATCAAATCATTTGAAAGACCCATCATAGAACTTTCCCATAGCTTGGTTTTTGAAAAAGCCAAACTCATTGATAATGAATACAAATTAGATATTAGAGAATTAAGCGCGGCTGATAAGCTCGAATTTGTATCACAATTTTTAAAATTGAATACAAACTTTGATATTTACATCCAAGAGTATTTAAATGATGCTTGTCATGACAGGATGTATGCAGAATCCGAACGATTTGGGGGCTGGGATGAGTAACAGTAGCATGAAGGATTTTGTTACATCAAAAGAACGATTAAGTAACCCGTGGAAATTAAAGGCTATAGGTTATGAAGTACTTGCGGTCGTTATCATAATGTTTGCTATAGGGAGTTTGCAGTCATGGCTTTAAGAGGAATCCAACCGGAATTAGTTCAAAAAAGATTAAAGTGTTTAATGTATGGTGTTGCCGGTGTCGGTAAAACGATGGCAGCGATTAGTTTTCCACGGCCTTATTTAATCGATACTGAAAAAGGTTTTGAGCATAAGCAATACCTGGACAAAATCAAAGCGAATGGCGGTTGTGTGTTTCATACCACGAGTTTTGATGAATTGTTAACCGAAATTAAGGCTTTGGCTACTGAAAAACACGAATACAAAACACTGATTATAGATCCACTCACCGTTATTTATAGTAATTTGGTCGATCAATGTGCTCGTGAACGGATATCACCAACAAATCCAGACGGTACAGCACATGGCGGTCACTATATGGCCGTTGACAGGAAAATGAAACAACTTATTAACCTACTGATTAAGGTTGATATGAATGTCATTGTGACCAGTCATTCTAAAACCCTTTACGGTCATAACATGACTGTCTTAGGCCAGACCTTCGATTGCTATAAAAAACTCGATTATTTGTTTGACCTAGTATTTGAAATCAACAAGAAAGGCAAAGTGCGTGAGGCAATGATTAAAAAAACGCGCATGGAACCGTTCCCAGAAAGTGATCGCTTTCCATTCAGCTATGACGAAATAGCAAACCGATATGGACGCGAAATACTAGAGAAGGATTGCCAGGAACTACTCGCAACCGCTCAACAAATAAGCCAGGTTAAATCATTTATCAAGCTCATGGACATTAAACAAGTGACTATTGATAAATGGTTTAAAAAAGGTGAAGCAACAGACTGGGATGAAATGTCTCGGCCTGTTATGGAGTGCATCATTGCCTATCTTAAATCAAAACAAGCAACTACAGCCGCAACGAATCAAGAGGAAACTAAGCCATGAGACTATACGAAATAACCAATGAATTTCAAAATGTATTTAACCAGGTCAATGAAGACGGTGAATTATCCGATGATTTGATGACCAACCTTGACGTATTAAAGATTGATTTTGAAAATAAAGCCGTGGCTGTTGCCTCGTACATCAAGAATATCGAAGCAGAAGAGGCCGCAATTGGTCAAGCCATTGAAGACATGCGATCACGAAAAGCTAAATTAACAAAACAGGCCGAATCATTAAGTGAATATTTACAATACAACCTTCAAAAGTTGTCCATCACTGAAATTAAAACCTGTCCTTATTTTAAAATTAGACTCAAACAATGTCCCCCATCAATTGATGTGTTTGATGAAAAAGCAATTCCGCCAGAATATTGGCGCGAAAAAGTCACTACCACGACATCAGTAGACAAAATTAAGCTGAAAGAGGTATTGAGTGAAGGTGTTGAAGTGCCTGGTGCTTCAATTCAACGTAAAATAAAACTAGAGATTAAGTGAGATAATGATGCGATATACACCCTATACGGAAGCTGAAATTCAAAGCATGAATGTAATGGAAGAGGGAACGTACTCTTTTCAAGTGCTTGAAGTGATCACCACCGATAAAATGAATAACCCTCTATGTGATAAAAACGGCATAGAAATGGCAAAGCTTAAATTATTGGTGTGGGACAATCAGAATAAAGAACGCACCATCTTTACATTTATTTCTGGTGACGGTAATTTTGCATACAAACTCAGGCATTTTGCAAAGACAATTGGCATGTTAAGTGACTATGAAGAAGGAACTTTTAACATTCATAGAACGGTTGGCAAGTCTGGGATGGCTGATATTGTAGTTAAGAAAGGTACGCTTAAAGCAGACGGATCAGGTGAAATGTGGGCTGATAGAAACGATGTTAAGGATTTTGTAGTTCCAGTACAAAAAATAAATCCTTCACTTGATAATCCCCCTCATCCTGGTGAAGCTGCTGAATTAGCTAAACTGGATGATTACGTACCTTTTAATTAAGCACCTGGTGCTCAGGTGCAATATCAAGTATGGGCATTATCAAGACCAATATCTGGTACCCTCATTCGTAAGGGTACCATCTTCAAACCATCATGAATTAAATCAATTATTCCAATTCCGATAAAGATTAAAACAAAATATTTCAATTCTAAAATACACATAGGGTAAACCTTATTTAACTAGGCCAAACCATTGCAGGGATTCCTGCTTCAAATTCCTCTAAAGTGGGAATTGGAATTTGATCTGCTTGTACTTGTGCCTGAATATTAATTGAATAAGCAAACACCGCATCACGCCACGCAATAAAAGCGTCTGCCTCTGCTTTCCATTGCACATTAGTGCTGTTGGCATAAGTTGCTATTGAAAGTGCACTACCGTATTGCTTTGATTGTGCAGTGCTATCAAGAAACTGTTCAATGAAAGCAACAAATATATTAAATGCCCCAAGCATGGCAATAGGTTTTTCCCATTGTGCAGCCTCTGCTAACAAATCGGACTCAAGAGGTTGTGGAATACCATCAACTTTCCATTCATAAAATAAAATGTCTTCATATGGCTTTCTAAATTTAATATTTCCTGCTTCAATTTGACCTGGAAATTTCACCGCACAAATATCTACTAAATTTAATGTCATGATTAATCCTTATCGTCTAATACGAGCATATAGCCCGCCACATACGCCCATTGTTGATATACTAAACTGACTAAATGAACTTAAATATAAAGTAGCAGGAGCAGCAAGAGAAACTCTAAATGAAGGTGGATAAACTCCAATTTGCCCACCAATAGATACAATCGGAGTACTACCATAGTTGGTACCACCAGTAAGACTTGCATCAGGCACCGTTGCAGATGTTAAAGATATCCATCCTAACGTTGAAGTCACTGATGTTGTATTTGCAGGTAAAAAACACATGTTTGCCCAGACGTCATAATCACCAGCTGCAAGGGCTAATGTAGTGATATTAGTTGCCGTGGCAGTAGTTAACGCAACCGCTGATGCAGCGGGAATAACACTCGATATCGCTCGCCCTACATAACCAGCACCAGCCGCATCATTTGTTGCGGTACCCACAATCCCTTTTGCAGTATTACTAAAGGCTAAACTATCAAATGTTACATCACTTGTTGTATCAATTGATTGGGGTAATGTAAATATTAAATTTCCTGTAATTTGTGATCCAGAAGTACCATTTACTAAAACCTGATTCGCTGTACCCTGTCCTGAACTTACCTCACCGCTTTCAGACGCATAGATAACCGACCATGATGCCGCTGTTGTTCCTGTATTTAATATGCAAGTTAATGTGGCTTGAGTATTGGGTAATAATGTTACAATTAAATTGCCGCCAGATGAATTGACAGTTGTATTTGCTGAACTTAGATTCACTACTTGAAATGATTGTGCAATTCCTGCTGCTACTGATGCAAGCGTACTAGTAACTGGCATCGTAACAGTTTGGGCAGTTGAACCAGTTAAGTATTGTGCAAATGCACTTCCAACTACTAAAACTATAGGGGTCGCACTTGTAACTGTTGTTGCATATCCAACATTAATGTTATTTGCCGATAAATTTTTATTTGCATCCCACGTTGCAAAATCTCCAGCGGTTGGAACGGTTACACCTGCTGCCAATGCAAGAACCGATAAACCAAATGCTGTAATTGGTGCTGTTGCGTAAGTGTTTGAAGCGGTCGTATAAATTATTTCATTAGCAGCTGTTGTTAAACCGCCTATTGAGACTAATGCAGGATATGCGCCAATCACCTCGGCAATTGTACTTTGAACTTCATTAAAGCTATTGGCCGAATCGCCTAAATACACAATATCAGCGGGAACTGGTGATGCTTTTGCCGTAAATGCTTTTAATTGAATAGTAGTTGCCATAATGATTATGCCTCTGTTGCTATTACATTAGCGTTGTTATAAGTAACAACCTCTCTTCCTTGATAATCAACCACAAAATTCTCACCACTGGGTGGCAAATCATCATTATTATTAACTATCACAAATGGAAATAAAATGGTTATTAAATGCGAATAAAAGTGCATAGTTCACCTATGGAATGTTGGTCGAACAATATACAATATTAGTTGCTGTTGTGGTTCGCAGCGTACCGTTTACAGTTGCCGATGCAAGAATACTAACAGCCGCAATAGGATAAATATTATTTCCTTGAGCATTTGGAAAGAATTGTGGCATCCCTGCTGTATTCATGTAAACGATATCACCAGTTGCACCTGATACATATAAATAACAACTGGGTTTGACAAAATTAACACCAACCGTGGCTAAATCTGAATAACCAAATGCAAATCCCCAGCTAATCATAATTGTCCCTCTTGATTATAATATATAACATCATACGATACTTCGGTTATCAAATCACTGTCTAAGGCAAGAGCTAATGTTTGATAACTTTTTACACCATGACTTGACCAATCATGTTTTGGATTATCTTTAAATTTACCCATCTTATCATCAAATTCTTTCTCATAGTTAGATAAGCAGTCAATTAATCTTTGGGTGTTTTCCTCATTAAATGTAGTCATAAATAATTTTTGTCGAATCGTTTCAATAGCGGTTCTATGACTAGTCGGACGTTTTACGATAATACATTCCTCACCCATTTCATTAAGGTAATCTTGAGTATTTTTTAACCCATCATTAAAGTTTCTATTCGCTCCATCATGAGGCACATAATGTCGTCTAAAAGTAAGGTTTCTGGCATTACAAAACCGCCTAATCTCATCCACATAAAAAGAAAGCGCGCGATTATTGTTTTCTATATATCCAATAACAGTCGGCCAACACTTACCAGCTCGGCTTTCAAATTGGGCAAGAGTAATAGCTGTATAATCATGAACACCAATATCATAAAAAGCATACACAGCTTTATTTGGTAGGTAATGGTTTTTGATGATACGATCGGATTTGTGAACCTCATTAATTGCGATTGCGAAATATTTTGTTTCTTCATTAATCTGCACATTGCCATAATATTCTTGTTGAATAAGGTATTCAGGCATTCCGGCACGTCTGTCTTCATCTACATCCTCATCGGTTATATAAGGTTTTCCCTCTTCATCCACTAATGAATTAATATTTTCATCTCGACAAAACCATAATGGATCCTCTTGATTCTTTTTAAGCATCCAATAAAAATGATTCATCCCGTCATATGTGGATTGACCGAATAACCATCCACCATTTTGCCGTAATACAGGCATCATGTTGTAAAGAACTTTCGGATCGGAAAATGCTAGCTCTGAAAATACAATGCCACGCGGGTTAGTACCTCTTAATTTTTCTGGATCGATATCACAGCCTACCACCCAAATTAAGCTGCCATTAGTAAGATGCAAAGTCATATCAGCATCATTTGGCTTTCTGGAAAGTAAACGTTTGGGCAACATTTCTACAAATTTAATACTAGCACCTGTATCTTTATTTAGCATGGCACCTTCCCACAATATTTTTCGTGCTCTTACGTTTGTGGGATAAACCATTAAATACATGCCTGGATCGCTAATAGCAAAATCAAGTATTAGATTCCAAGTTGTAACTTCTTTACCACTTCGTCTTGGCCATTGCGCCAATATCCTTTTAGATATTTTTTTGACTAAAACGTCTCTAATTTCTACTTGGTACGGCCTAAAATCAACTACTGGAATCTGTACTTCATAACCATCAGACCAAGATACAATTAAATTGTTATTTGCATCACGTGTTAATTCATACAATCCTAGTGAGCGCGTCTCATACATACTTAAAGCCTTATCGCGTAAGGCTTTTATTTCTTGTAATGAACTCATTGTGTTAAGTCTTAATAATTTTCAATACAATTGCTGTAGGTTGTACCAAGGTAATATTAGCTCCTGCACCTTGTCCATAAGAATTGGGTCCTCCAGCAGGAACTGTTGTCAATCCAGAATTTGCTGTAATTCCTGTATTACCCGAGTTACTTGCATTTGCTGGAACTCCAACTGGCATATTGGCTTTAGTTAATGCTAATAAAGCCGTTCCTCCTGTTGATCCGACTGTGTTAGCTAATGGTGGTAATGTTCCTCCGGCACCAGCTGTTACGAGACCTCTTAAATCAGGTACATTAAATGTGGTTATACCATCTCCACCCCATCTATTTCCAATTGCTGTAAAGAGTGCGGGTTGATTAGCAATTAAATATTGTGTTCCATCACATAAAAGAAATTCAGCAGGGGCTGCTGATCCTGCAAAATCTAAAATAGTTCCTGCTGGAATAGGAATAACTACGGAATTTGTTAAATACGTTAGTTGGTCTGCTACTGTGGTTGGTGCAAGGTTTACCGGATCATAATAACCAACTATTGCCGCTCCATTGGTTACAGGTTGTTCATTTGCTAATTCCGATCTTAATGTGGATGTATCAGATGATTGTTCTAAAGTAACAGCTATTACTCCACCAGCTGAACCAAACCATATTTGACCTGCACCTAATACTGGAATCTGAACATTGGCCGAAATCGTTGACTCAGGCAAATAAGTATTGATTATATACGATAGATTGCGCTCTAAAGTATATGATTTATTTTGTTGCGCAATAAGTAATAATTTATCTAACGCTAAATCAAGTGTGTATCCAGAAAAGTTTTGCGCTTGTGAAAACTCAGTATCTAATGATGCGGATACATCACGCACAATAGTTACGATATATCCAGCTGGAGGAATAAACCCCAATTGAAATGTAATAATACCACCAGTTATCGGATCTAGATTTGGAGTATAAGTATAAGCTACATTCCATTCATTAATATCTGTAGCTGGAACTGGTGTGGCATTAGCCGCTTGAGTGTATACATCTAAATCAGGCGTCCCATTGATTTCAATGGGAGTATAAAAGGGAACTATATAATTGGTGGTAATACCATCCGCCACATATTGAACAATGGTATTTTGTTGGGGTAAATCAGCCATAATCCTTCCTTAATATAATGGTTTTTGACCTGGTTCAATATAGGGCTTGTTTCCAAGGAATGCATCAACATAAGGTGATAAAACAGGTACAGTCCCTATTGGATTGGCTACATTCACCCAATCTTTAACATTATTTTTAGCCCCTTTTAAATCACCTGTTAGTAATGCTATCGCTGATATAAAAGGATCGGCTGCAAATCGTATTGATGGTGTTGCCACTAATGAAGCGGTGACAGTTTTTGCCGTAGCTTTATCATTTAATATGGTTCCAAATACACCTAATCCACCAGCCAATATTTTTCCATAGTATTTTATTTGTTCACTTCTACTCATTTTAGTCGGATCGGGTGGCGTTAATCCACTGGCTATAGCAATTAGTACTTCGGATAATGAGGCAAGCATCATCGTACCTAAAGACATATTCAAAGCATACATCATTTTGCCTTGGTAACTATCAAAATCTTGCATTCCACCAACCCAAACTCGTTTCATGTATTGAATTGGATATCCTTTAAATTGCATAATCATTCTAACCGCTTCACCACCCGCTGTTCCTGCTCGCAAATTACCAGTTGTAATCATATTGGTATAAGCAGTTGGATTTAAAACTGAAAATTCATGTAAGGTATCAAACATACCAAATACTTTGCGATACAAGTTAGCTCGATAATCTGATAACGGAACGCTTTTATCTGTCTTATTCCATAAATCTTTTATCTCAGAATCCGTCATATTATCGACATTATCGGTTGAGAATAAACGCTTTTCAGTTTTATTTCTCAAAGCATCCCATTCAACGTCGCTCACATTAAATCGATTTAACCATGATTTTTGTTGATTGTTTAATGCTTCGAATGATTTAGATGAATCACGTCCGTAGGCGCGCATGACAGGATCCATTGCACTTAATTTATTTCCTCTATCCCAATTTTCTAATCCCACTCCATGAAAGAATTTATTAGATAATTTATTGATTGTATTTCCCATGCCATTAGTATCAATGTATCGAGACACTGTACCCATATGGACATTTAAAGATGATGACATAGTACGAGCTAAAATTTTTCGACTCTCACCAGGCATTAAGTTAAAAGCATTTGTAATAGCACTAAAATATGGTTTCCAATATCCAGCACCGGCACGTTGTGCCATCCCTGCAATATTTGAGATATCAGGAATACTACGCAATACGATTTTTCCTAATCGTGCCATAGAGCTAATTGCTCGAATGCTACTACCTATATTGGCAATAGTTGGATTCCAAGCCCCTTTATTAACGCCCAATAAATTATTAAATAAACTATCTGTTAAACTATACTGTACAGAATTTAAAGGCGTCACCGGTTTTTTAGCCACTTGAAGATGTCGCATTTCATTGTACATCATCTCAGGTGCGCTACCCATAATCTCAGCCATACCCGTTTGTTGACCTGATGTATTCACATCAGTAAGCCATGATTTAAATAAGGAACCCTGACCAAATTCTTTATTGGCTATACCGTAACTTTTCCAATCTTTGTATTTGTAAAACATGTGTCTGGTACGTTCAACCTTAGCCCAATCTTTGGCAACAACCGGCTTAGTAAATAGGACACCATTACCTTGAATGATGTTATCAAAAGTATTTCCAATCATTTGATCAACAATGGCATCATCAATTTCACCTTCAAGATTCATCGCTTTTGTATTTTTAAACGTACTCGGGATATCTATAAGTGATTTTTGTAGGGCAACCCAGTTTTCTTTACCCATTTTATGAAGTTTTGATGGATTGTAACTATTTCTGAAAAAGCGATCTTCATTTAATTCAGATGGTTTCATTGCATCTGATTTGATAAGTAATGCATTTCTTGAGTCTGGATATTCACGCAATGAACTACCCATATTCCGAATCATTGGATTCTCATGTTCTACACCATCAGCAAAGGCATAAATGGCATCGTCCATTTCTCCTGTAGTTAGAATGTCTAATTCTTCTTTAGACATTCTGCCAAATGATTTGGTATGCAATATTTGCTTTGCGGCATTTGATGCAGTTTCAACATTGTAATCTGTATTCTTTGAAGTCTTTTCAAGAAAGGATTGCATTTCAATATCTTTATCAATTTTTGATTTTATGGTATCAAATTTACTCATGTTTCGTGCAGCTCGTGCCGAATCATCGAGCATGGATGCTAAATGACCTTTGTTTATTTCTTTGATGGCTGCTTCACGTGGAAATGGCACACCTTTTGCTTGTAACTCGCGTGCGTGTGATGCTACTTGTTGGATATAATCTTCAAGCTCATCCCCTGAAAATAAATTTAATGCTTGTCGCGCTGTATCTACGCATTCACTTTTAATTTTAGCCATCATTCACCTAATGCGCATTTGATTAATTCTTCAAGAGCTTTTTCATTCTCATTAAATTGTTTAAACTTTTTCTCTGTCGCTTCAAATTCTTCACGAGCAAATTTCAGTTCAGATGCATGAACTTTTTCAAGTGAGATTTCATCATATAATACTTCGGGTTTTAGTACCTCTTTAGCAGTGGGACTAAGTTCGATTCCAGACTGTTCAAATTCTCGAACAAATGGAACGGATTGCTCAATCCGGCTGTGTAGATATCTTTTAACAGCATCAGGATCAGCAAGACGTGAAGCATTATTATCGACCATCTCAGTAAACTTTTTAAGAATTTCATTAAGACCTTGCTGTTTCGCATTGGTGGCCTCCATGTGAATTCGGTCAAGTAATACTTGTGCATTTGGCCAAACTTGGGCTAATTCCTCTAACCGATAATATTCATTATTATTTTTAAAATTATTTTTTAATTTTCCTTTTGGAAATAAACTATCTTTTATTTTCTCTAATTCTTGTTGTGGAGTTAATAACTTTAATTCTTTTAATTCTTTTTTAATCTCATCATGAAATCCTTCCTGAAACATTTGTTCATCTTCTAATGTTTCTCTTGATAATATTTTCTTGAGTCTTCTTTCTAAGGATAGTTTATAAATAATAGAATGTGGTACTTCATAAGGAATTTGTTTTTTTGAATAGACCCCAATTTTTTTTAAATGTTCATAAATATTTTCTTGAGAGAATAATTCTTTTTTTCTTAAACCTTTCCCCATATTTTTAGTTAATTCACTTTCAAACTTTTGCATTGCTGCACTGTGTTCAGCAATTTTTAATCCAATATTATGCGTCATTCCCTGGATTGCATTTAATAAATTAGGGTTATCCCTCATATTTCCAATGTAACCATCTAATTCATTATGGATAATATAACTTGATAATAGTTGATTTTCTTCTTCACTAAATTGGGTAATTCCCTGATCAAACAAAGAACTTTGTAGATTTTTAACGCCATCTCTTGTTAATACTTCGTTCCATACCCGTCCTGTTACTCGGTCATACGGTATTTGTAAAGATTGTAATACTTTTAATCCACCTTCATGAACTTTGCCTTGGTCATTAGGATGTTCAAGATAATCCAAATACCACTCATGCATTTCAGGTGAAATTAATCCCATTTCCTCTGCTTGTTGTAAGTGATCTTGTAATTCAGAAACCTTGGCTACCTTAGCAGCATGTTCACCTTCTTTAACTTGATTTTCTTTTAATACTTCGTCATGTTGTTTTAAAAGTCTGGTTAATTCAGCATCGACTGCTTTGCTTTCTGCAATTGCATTACGATGTTTAATTATTCCACGTAACCCTTTAAACGCTATATAACCAGCGGCCATTGGCGCAGCACCTAATAAAAATCCGTAATTATCTGATGCCCAATCTTGGATTGCATGACTAGAATCTAATGTATTATTAACCGCATCATAATGTTCGGCAAAATGCTCAGGTATTATCATCCCTTTATAACGTGCATATGACTCTGCTAATCCTGTAGCTATGCCACCAATGCTAGCATTCGGCAAATAATGACTGGCTGCCGTTGTAGCTAATTTTGAGAGAGGAACTTGAGTGCTTAAATAAGTACTTAAAGCCGTCTCACTTCCTAAATCTAAAGCTATTTCTCTTGCACCAAATCCTATTGCACCAGCAACACCAGCACCTATTGCACCTCCAGCCGCTAAAAAGGGTAAGGTAGGTATTACGCTGCCTATCACATCCCCTACAGCATTTAATGATTTTTGACCAAATCCTTGACGTGGATCATTCAATAATTCATTTATGGTTGATAACCTATCAGCACTTTTACGTCTTTGATTTTCTGTAGTTAAACCAGGTGCAATATATCCAGCTAATAAATTAACTTGTTCAGTTGTTTTGGCTCGTGCAGCCGTAAAGGTTTGGCCTAAAGTAGGCGCATAAGATAAATCATTAACTAATCCAACTTGACGCTCTCCGCCTAACATTATTTACCTTCCCATTTATTTGATGCACCAATCCATCCCATACGTTCATGTAATTGTTTATCGTAGTTATCCGCTTGTTTTTTATTTTTAAAAATCCCTAGATGTTCACCCGTCTTTAAATAATGATCGGTCGCTTGTTTAACTGAAACTTCTTTGCCATTGATAATGGTAGGTAATAATACAGTTTTCCCATCAAATTCTCTGGTAATTGTTTTCACTGTTTCATATTCACCTTTTTCATTCCAGACTTTTGGCCTATTTTCTAAATCAATGTTTCCTTCAACAACTGGACGCGTTATATCTGGTTTAGCTCTTAGATAAGTTAATAAAGATTTATCTTTTAAATATGTTTTAGCATTCGTTGTTTCCAAATCATGCTCAGCCTTGCGCCACACTCCTTCACTATAAATTTCATCATAAGCCGGATGACCATTCTTATCAGGGATTGCACTACCATTCGGATCGACTACTGTAATTCGCCCACCTGGTGAACTCACCATAATTGGCGGTGCTACTGAAAACATGGTTTCAACTTGTGCTGGTGTTTTGTATTCTAATAATTTTTGTCGTACTTCATTAATTCCATGAGATGCTAGAACTTGTTTTTGATTGTCTTCAAGAGGCACATTAACTGAATCCATTACATAATTAAAACCAGTCGATACACCATAAGCCTTATCCATGTTGGTTTGAAATGTTTTTATGTAATCATCAATATGTTGAAAGGTTGGATCGTTATGATCAGCTGCCATTTTTTTGACATATCGCACTGCCTGATCAATTTTAGCTGATACAACCTCACCTCCATTAGGCTGCTTACTTAGATAAGTTGTAATGGATGTAAGTGATGGTGTTATTTTGCCGATTAATTTCTGATCGGAATAACCTTCCTTATCTCGTGATAATTGAAAGAATTTTTCTTGAGTATCTTTTTTACCGTTCTTTTCACCCAATGCATCAACTTGTTGTGAACTTAATAAATTAATCATGAAACCAGGATCGGCTTTATCAGCTAGATTGCCAATTTCATAAACAGTTAATTGTTTACGATAATTACCCGGAAAAGCATTCATGGCATACATTCTATTCTTAGGGTTTAATGCCTGAATATTTCTAATGGCCTGATTAATATCCCCATCTTTATTAAACGAATTTACTATTGGTGTGAGCACAGGCAATGGAATAGGTTGTCTTAAGTAATCTGGATAATGCATCCCAATTCCAATTGCTGCTGATTTGCTAATCAATTCATTTAGATTGTCATTAGAACGAAGTTGTTTTGCTGCTGCCACCTGTGCTTCACTTCCAAACATCACATCACCGTCAATTGCGGATTGAGTCTGTGTATAATCCTGCCAGGCTCTTGCACCTTCTGGCATTCCTGCTATAAAGTTTTGATAGTGACCAGGTTCTTGCGCATTAATTATAAAATTGTTTAAACGATTCTTTTCACCTTCCTCTCTCGAACTTAATTTTTCTTTCTTTTTAAGCGAGTCTAATCTGCTTTTTAATTGAATCCATGACGTACCAGAATTAATTTCACCTGTTGCTCGGGCAGCTCCAGCACCGTAATTAAGCACTTTATCTAAATCAGAAATCTTTTTAATTAATACTAAGTCTTTAGGTGATACCCTTTCACCATTAGCTATCTTTGCTTGAATATCATGCAATGTTAAATGTCCGAAATAATGATTCGAATTCATTGCTGTTTCTTGATTAATTGGCAAATGAGCATTGCTCATAGGAATTTGACCGGGATCGGTTGCATGATATGCATTAATATCTGACGCTGTTAATACACCTTCTTTAATTCCAGAAACTAATTCATGTGCCATTTCCAATTCAGCTGTTAACTGCTTATGAATATTAGCGGCTTCTACGGCTGTAATAATTCCAGCGTGAACTTGACCTGCTAATGATTCATATTGAGCCTGTATTAATGCATCAGCTTTAGTGGGATCGGTATGTAAATCATTTCTTATAGATTGAATGGTATCGCCAAGCGATGATAAAGCGGCATATTTTGCTTGTTCACGTGATAAAGCAATTGATTTTTCAGCAGCTGATAAGTTTAATCCTCTTACCGTACTTTGCGCCATTGATTCAAGATTTAATTTATCTGCTCTATTTAAACGTGCATTCCCCTTTATTTTATCTACAGTATTTTGAGCATTCTTAGCTATTGTCGTGGAATTTCCAGGACTTCTAAGCATCTCTATTTTACTATTGGCTTCAACATCTTGTAGCATTGAATGCGTTTGTAATAAATTAGCTTTTGATGCTTCCGAAGCATATTCGCCCGCTTTTGATGCCGAACGTTCAGCAATTGCGCCTAAAGTTTTTGCAATATTTTCTGAACCTCTTGCTGTAGAATTAATTTGTGGTGGTTGAATAATAGGATTAGATTCTTTGTTTTGTACAATTTCTTGTGCCATTATAAATCCTCAACTTGTGGTAGTTTACTTGTACCACCACCGGTAGGCCATTTAGTTGTTAAATCAAGAGCAGTAAATGCAAGACTTGCTGTATCGCCAAATAACTGTGCATGTAAAGTACTTTTCACGTTCTTTCTTTCTATGGCTAATCCTTGCTCAGCTAATGATTGTTCGGCTGTAAGATTGCTTTCTTTGCGTGACCCAATATTAATTGTCTCACGCTGAATGGCATTAAAGCTCGGTGAATCAAAAGCCACTCCTCTTGTACTTAATTGAGCGGCTTGGCGACTCAACATCTTATCGGTTAATTCCAAATTCTGTAGATTTTTTTGTTGATACTGTAAGGCAAGCAATTTTGATTGTTGGTTGATTGCAGAAAGATTGGCTTGTTCGGCTTCCTTTTCCGCACTCATTTTACCAACAGTTGCACCGGCTGAAATTGCAGCTAAAGCAAACCCTGCTGTTTCTAATCCCATAGTAACCTCGTTATATAACTGCCATGTCTATTTCATATCCTATCGACAATATTTGTAAATCAAACGGTGAGGATTGCGTGATAACAATGGCTTCTCCATCGAACCGATTATATCCTTCAACCGGTGAATAAATAGCTGTATCTGTTTTTGGAACCAGTGGCAATCCTAATTGTATCTCATTAAAGTTTTGATATTGTACCAACTTACCATTAATGAAAAAGTTTAATGATTGATAGTAATCAATGTACACACGACTTAGTATTTTTTCAAATGGAGAACTGGTTGCACTAAAGAATGGAAACATGGGTATAATTTCCACATCAAATAGTAAACCGATTTGAACTGATACTGCCAGTTGTAATGGGTTATTAACTGTTATAGTCCCATTAACAACAAGATATTGACCAAAATCTTGATTGGCATAGACGACTTGAACCGTATACCCATTAAGGCGATCTAATCCATCAACTTCCCCAGTAAACGTCATAAAATAAGTTTCTGAACTATCTATATAGGTTGCATCATCAAATCGTTCAATCGTATATTGTTGGGTTAAATTATAATATTTCAAAATATAAATAAAATTATTAACGCTCACTATATCAATTAACTGAACATCTGCTTGAAATATTACAGGTGTTAACGCAGCTAATTTAATCTCACTCGCAAATTGAAATGAAGTAATCGTTGAATCATCATTTATAAAATAAATAAAGTTATCTTGTGAAATATCAGTGCCACGGGATAATGCCCTATTGTTTGGATTCTTCATTAGATGCTGGCTTTGTGGTGCTATATTCGTTGAAGCATAAGCCAAACCAACTCCTGTGAAATGGAAATTAATTGCGGCTTTACCAGTCTTTTGTACAAAGTATGAGTCATTAATATAAGTTTGAGGCTTCAATACCAATGATGAACCATAGGACGATTGTTGCCGTACAGAAAAAGTACTTGGAGTTAGTCCAATATCTTCATTTTGAGGACAGGCGAATTCAAAGTTTGAGCAAAAAATTTCTAATTGTTTTCCACCATTCAACCATTGGATTGCACCACTATTAGTTTGTCCAATAGTGTAAATAATAGCATCCGTATCTTTACCCGTTCCTACATCAAATGATACAGGCTGATTTAATTTAGAACCAAATATTGTATTGGGCAATAAAGCCGTATTACCAAACCATAACCTGTTTTGAAAATATAAAACTTTAGATGGGTAGCCTAATCCAAATGGATTGTTTAATACATTTACCCAGGCCGGTTGACGAATCGAATATTGTGATCCCGAAGTGGCATAACCTGATGTCTGAAAGGCTATCTGTACGGTCGCTGTAAATGTAACAGTCGTACCACTTTGTGAAACTCCGGTAATAATGGCATAGCCAATCGGTGCCAATTCACTAGCACCACCACCTACTATTTCACCACCTATCCATCCCGAATTAAATGTAGATCCTACTGGTAATCCTGCAAATGCTATCGTTAATGTATTTCCAGACACACTTAAAGTGACTGTTGTTGCATTATAATTAATCTGATTAAAATCATAGGATGGCAATGGATATATATTTAGATATTCAAATGCAAAAGTTAATGGACTATAACTACTCACATAGATTCGACCTGGTGGGTAATTTGGTGATGTTAAAATTAATACATCATTATCTTGTGTGTAATCAATGTCAAACAAATCCACACTCGTATAATCAACTGGTATTCCTTGTATGAAATCAATGTTTTCATTATCATAAACGACCTGATCGCCTGTATAAGTAATGACAAACCTTCCTTGATAGTCAACTACAGGCGTTTCAGGATTAGGGACAGTGAATACATAAAACATCTGGCTTGCGCCCAAGATAATATAATATTGCCCATTCTTATCTATGAACTCATACATTGTTGAATTTTGTTCGGCTTGATTTGTTGCATTGAATCGAAAAGTGGTACCCTTTCTTTTTCTTGCCAGACCCGTTGTTCCAACTTCGGCATTTAATAGACTTTGTGCAGCGGTTAGATATTCGGCAATATCTGTTCGTTTCCAGGTCACCTTGTCTACCTGGCCCGCATTAAAAGAAGTTTGACGAACCATCTTTGACATTTGACGAACCACCTATTATAATTACGGGCTTATTAATAGGATTCATTATGATCGATATAGTTAAAATTTGCAAAAAACACGGGGAACTAACCATTGATCAAATTAGAATGGTTTCTAATGGAAAACAATTATGCAAAGCATGTCGACAATGTTTAAATGAAAAATCAAAACGTAGTCGCGAACGAGATCCAGAAAAAGAAAAATTACGAAGACAATCTCAATATATTAAACATAGAGAACGTGATCTTGAATATAGAAAAGAATATCTTGCTAATCCTGAAACAAAAAAGAAAGTTAAATTAACACGTCGCGCTTATGGAATTAAAAATAAAGATAAATTAAAAGATAAAACTCTCAGATTGAAATTTAATATTACTATTGAACAATATAATGAGATGCTGCAATTACAAAATAATGTATGTGCTATTTGCTTCGAACCTGAAAAAGCAAAAGTAAGAGGAGCTGATTATTTAAAATCTCTGGCTGTTGATCATTGCCATATCTCCAATAGTATTCGTGGATTACTTTGTGATACATGCAATAGAGGATTAGGATATTTTCATGACTCAATAGAAAAGCTGGAAAAAGCAATAACATATCTTAAAAAATACACTAATTGATTAAACATAAGTCAAGCGATCGAAATCATTATAAGGTGTGGTTGTAACACTCCTTTCCATATCATCTTGAACAATCGCTTTAGCAATCATCTTTTCATATTCTTTTTCAAGATATGCAGTCAATTGAATATTGTTTGTAAGAGTAGGGCAAAGCTTCGCTGCCGCATACAATACTAATGCTCGTGCAAATAATGGCGTATAAACTTCGGGTGCTGCTTGATTAACTATATAGTAATATCCTACCGGCAACACTTGTGCCAGTAAATATCCATCTGCAAATTCATAAATAGGCCACTGTGCTCCAGTAGCTTGCCATTTAAAGAAATGACCAAAATCACCAGGTAATTGATAGGTGTATTGATAATCGGGTGAGAAATTAAACGTTAATGGGGTACTGTTTAATGTGTATTTAACTAGAAATGACCAATTGTAAACCAAATATAATTCGGCTTCTAATTCATATATCTTTGCACTTGCTTGTTGTGCATCAGGGCTTTCTGAAATATTAGCAACAGATAGTCTACCTAATTCTGAAAGTGTGCGATTAACTAATTGCAAGTGTGTAGGCATCAGATCCCTTGAAATAGTTGGGCGGAAATTTTCCGCCCAATTAAATTAGATAACTACAACTCCAAATATCAAAGTACCGTTTAACGCGGTTCCTGCTACGTTGTTATTGTAGATTGAAATGGCAGCACTACCAGAACTTGGTATTGCACGGCATTCAATTCCACGAGTCGTATTTGTTCCACCCATTAATTGCACAAGAACAACAGATGCAGTTGTAATTCGTGAATCTGTATAGGTAAATGCATACGCAGCGGCAGCGGCAGTGGTTAATGCTTCGGTTGTTACTACACCTGCTTGATGATTAATCGTTGCAGCACCAGCGGTACTTGTGGCAGTTCCTCTATCAAATAATAAAGAACCAGTCATTTGACCACCAGATAATGGCACTCCATTTAAGTTAGCTAATGCAGTCGAAGCACTGGCCACATCTGATAGGTTATTCACCGATAACAAAGCATTCGATGAATTGGTAGTTTCATTAACTGGAGTTGCTTGATAATTCAGTACAGAAACACCAGGATCGCCACTTGATAAAATAGTCAACGTACTTGCACTTGCTGTGATTTTTTGAATGTTCACCGCATTGGCAGATGATGCCCAGTTGGCTACCACATCACTTGTTGCTGTTATTGATGAATCGGTAATTGTGGTTGTTGCTGAACCACCAGCATTTGAATAGGTTGCTACATACAAACCTAAAGCAGTTAACGCAGCTGATGATACGGAACCGACATAACCAAATACAGATACACCAGGATCGCCACTACAAAGTATAGTCACTACTCCAGCGGTTACAGTTACCTTTTCAATAATAACGGCATTCACTGAACTAATAATACTCGCATTAACTTCCATAGCAGTGGTAATGTTTGCATCATTAATAACAACTGTAGCTGAACCGCCAGCATTGCTATAACGAGCTACATATACCCCAATGTTTTGTAAAGTTACAGATGGAGTAAATGCTATATAGGTCAAAGTGGATGCACCAGGATCGCCACTTGATAGAATAGTCAAGGTTCCAATACCTGGAGTTACTTTTTCAATAGATACCGCGTTAGCACTCGCTTGCCATGCAGCCAATACAACCATATTTGGACTTATTTGAGAATCAGTCACTACAGTTGTAGCTGAACCGCCAGCATTCGTATAACGAGTTGAACGCAATCCATATGCACCAATTCCAGTTACAGTTGAAGCGGATTGGATTAGGTTCCAGTTATTTAAAGCTGGATCGTAATTTACATTAAAGGTTGCTCTTAATGCAGATTCACCTGTATCTAATGGGAATACACTTAAGTCTAAGTAATTCACATAGATTATGTCATTCAATTTAACTTTCTTCTGAATGTCATTTAAGTAACCTGCAACCAACATGGTAGCCAAACTATCCTTTGTACTTGCAACAAAAATATTTGGTGCCGTACTGGTATTGCCCTCTGTTACAAGCGCAAAGGTTTCAAAATTAGACATAACTTACTCCTTATGCGTTAGCAACATATGGGTTTTGTGTAGATATTAACGCAATACCGTTGTACTGAATTACGTTAGCCCCTGAAGTGAGAACTGTTAACAATTCCCATCTGTCATTTTGTGGCACCCATGTAATACTTGTTGAAACGTCTCTGTTGAATATCTGAACCATTGAATCCATATGTACTAATGGAACAAGATAAGTATCAGTCGCACCAGATACAGTGAATGGGATTGTGTTGATACCATTAGCACCCAATGTACGAATATCTACGCCTAAGTAACTGGATAATCTGTTATCCACTAATGGACGAACATCGTTGTAAAATATATTTACAACTCTATCATCAGCTAACATGGATTGTTTAGTAATTGCTGGCAACCATAAAGAGCAAGAATTATCCATCACATTAACGCCTTGATTTTCAAGGTAAGATAATGCTTGTGCAATTTTTCCTTCGTTCATACCAGTATTAACGCCCACTGTAACAGGTACATCAAAAATGGTACTGAATCCAGTTGAAGTGTAGAGCGCATTGATTTTAATATAATCCACCATGCGCGCAGCCGCTAAAGCATGAAGCTTTGCATGGTCAACAATCTTATCGTATGCGAATAGGGTTTTCTCACCACCACCAATAACTGTTTTAAGTGCATAGTTATAGGGAACAATCATTACGTTAGTTGGATTCACTGGAGTAATTGGAATATCAACAGGTGCGTAAGTTTGTGATTGCATTTCGATGATATCAGATACAGGCACGTTGGTTGCTTCACCAGTTGTTCCGTGTCGTTCTTCAATGGTATCAGCCAAATATTGACTGTTTTGGTATTTAATGGTGACTTCGGTATCGAATAGTTGTGATGCCGTTGCCAAATCTATTTGATCAGCCATAATTGCCTACCTCAATAGTATAAACAAATACACGCAAGTGATGCGTGTGCCTATCAATAACTATTGGGTTGCGGACTTACCGGCCAATATTATGTTCGATCAAGAAATGAAAGGTTACCTTATAGGGCTTTCATTAAACGATGCTTGTATTTTATGTCGTAATATTTTGAATTGTCAATTATCCTCGATAATAACTCAATATAGGACGCATCCAATTTTGGACACGTTCCCAAAATTCATTCATAGGAGTGGTTGGCGGTATATTTAAAGTGCCTAAATTCTTTCCATTCTTATACGCAGTAATCATATAAGTTTTGGTTACAGGTGAGCACTTTATATCATGCTTATAATTTGGATACATTGTTTTAAGTTTAGATTTTATTTGGGGTAATGCTGTATTTGTCATTGTCTATCCTTATACAATATCAATCTTCACACCATAAAGACTATAAATTCTTGGAACAAATTCCGGAACAAGATACCTAGTTTTTAAATGCTCGTCCTGGTTCCATAGTTCTTCAATCATAAAATCGTATTCAGATTTTTTCATGGTAATGGAACTAGCACCTGTTTCTGAAACGTTCTTAACTAATGCCATTACACTTTTTTTAGATTCAATCTGCATCATTCACCTGCATGAGCTAACTTAGCGGCTAAACCAATATACCGTTTTTGCGCTTCAACTCGCGCTCGTCCTCTTGATTTAGTCATGACTTCACGTGCTTTGATTACATCTTCATGAGTAACTTCATTGTAGCCACTAGAAAATACTTTATTTACACCTGGAACACTTGAATTTAATACTTGAGTGCGTTGGGTAAGGATTGCATCTCGCACTTCTTTATTCTTGATAGCCTCTTTAAGCAATGCTGCTCCGGCTTTCTCAGGATATGTTTTGCTAATAAAGTCTTGCAACAGGTTTAGATTATCTGCCCCTATTTCTTTCTTGGCATTCTCAAATGATTGAACTTTACCTTTCACTTTATCATTCTGTGCTAAAGCTAACTTATCAAACTGCGCTTGAGATAATCCGCTATTTTTTGATGATTGTTTCAATTCTTCAATATCATTTTCATGCAATTCAATACCTTGTGGTATGGCATATGCATCAGGAACCTTAATTGTTTCTTCATATTTCTTTTTTAAGTCTTCATTCTCTTGATAAACTTTTGCTGCATTGTTATAGCCTGCCTCAAGTTCTTCAACGGTTTTGAACTTACCTGCATACATTTTTGTATCATCAGTCATTCTTGGCCTCTAAGTTTTGTTTGTGAATCATGTGCTCTACTTTATCTATTGCCGTTTTAATTCCACGTAATACCGATCGTCTTCCATCATAAAAACCTAATACACCCTCCGTCATTACTTCCTCGGTTGGTTCTTCCCAAAATAATTCCTCTTTTAATTCTGTAAATACTTCTCTGCCTAAATTACTGGTAAACAATTGATAAAGTTTCATCTCTTTTGGTGATATTAACTTTGCTTCCATTAACGTTTCTATCATATGGTAACGCCTTTATCTTGAGGAAATTGTACTGCCCCGGCCGTTGTAGATGGTTGTGCCCCTTCTGGTGCTTGTTGTTGCTGGGCTGCCTGAGCTAATGTGGCTTTAAGTTTGTCATCGGTTACTGAAAGTTTAGCTGGCAAGTTAAGTTTCTCCATAATGAATCTATTCGTCTCGAAGATATCCATAGTAACCATAGGCGCACTTTGACCGAAGAATTGTTGTTTTGTTTGCATTGCTGTAATAAGGTGATTCAAATCTGATTGATTTTGAAGATCATACAATGGCGACTGAAATGCAAATTTTAACTGTGATGGCTCAAATCCTGGTATTACTTCTTTTGGTTTCAATAGCAAGCCGCGACCGTTCAATATCTTTGCGGAAACTTCAAATATCTGTCTCGGCAATTCGTTTATCAATCGTGATATGTCTGTGCTGGCTGTACGCTGTGCTCTGTTTTCACGAACTGATATCTCTGTAGCTGAACGTACAGGCGTTTGAATCTCACCTAATGGATCAACCATAAACGCTTTTTGAATTATCTCTTGCATGTGCACGACTTGCTGATACACATCTGGATATTCGGGCATTTGCAATGCCTCTAATGGATTGCGGCCATTCGGCTGGCGAGCAATCATTGCTCCTGCCCATTGTCGAACTGAATAGGGATTAAAGTAACTACCAGCATCATAAAACATTGGTGGATTAGCTTTAAACGCCATATTCTTTCTTGAGTACTCAACGATTCGATTAAGATCAATAATAGTAGGCATCATATCTATACCCACTCCGCGACCTTCTGCTTCGCCTGGTCGAACCCTATCACGGTACACAATGATTTGTCTGTAATCGCTGTACCTATCCCATAACACGGTAAAGGGATCATCATCCAAAACTGCATAGATATAATATTCCTCTCGTCCAACTTCTACTTGGCCGTAGTTAACTGAATAGGTATCATTTGGATTATCTTTTAAATTGTTATATTGAACACCTTTGTAATCAGGGAACGTATCAAGGACAGCTCGTCCTGTCATCTTGGATTGATACCAACAGTTTCGAATTAAGTCATCATTACAATACTCAATGTAAAGAGCAACAGCGGGAATGCTACGAAAATATAAAGGAACGTCATCACTAGGCGATTCCACCCAGATAACGCCTGTTCCCCCCACCAAATCGAGATTACTAGAGCCAACCACCCTGGCAAGATTAGACTCATTAAGATAAAACATAAGACGTTCATTAACTTTATCCAAAACTATTTGGCCTTTTTGAATGTCTTGTTCATCATGCATGTGTGGATCTAAAACGTATTTTCCCCACACTCTATCTTTTGGCATGAGCAAACCATGCAAATCATTGGCACGTTGATAGGCGGCAATCATTGCCGTGTTATCCCAAATCATATTGGTAACAGGCTTGCCGGTATCGGTGTAATTAAACTTGATATTAAATGCGTCTCTATCTGGAATCACATAGAAATATAAATTCTTGTATAAGGCAAGCCATCTGTCTTTGTAATACCTGGCCTCTTGAAACCTGTCATTCAACTTATGAAAATTCTCAGGTGGTTGCATAATTATCCCTTAGAATGCCAATCTTGATTGCCTTGCGATTTGATTATATCCAAGCGTTGTTGGTATAAGCTCTTTTTCTTAGCTTCAATGTCTGCCTGATTTTTTTTGAATTCTCTGTCTATTAATTCATCCGATGCACTTCGACCTTCTTGCGCCCCTGAATTACCACCACCTCCAAAAAATCCCATTTTATCGCCTCCAGTCGTACAAAATTTCGTAGTTAGC
>JBARMQ010000605.1:0-22107 GCA_049802535.1 Bryobacteraceae bacterium
CCCATTCGCTTACTTATACGTACGATTGCTATACTCAGACTGGAACAAACGCAAGTATTCGAATGAGTGAGCGTTGGACCGTCCAATTTGGATTATCTGGCGGATGTGAGGCTGCTCTATGGGCGAAAAACGCGACGGTTACAGGTAACGCGTGCGCGGCCTATACCTGGTCCAGCGGGGGAGATCAAGTCTATCTCTGCGCTAACTCGATAAACGCCGGCAAATACAACTACAACAACCTTGCCGCTTACTACTTCACCTGGTACCACAAATTCGGCAAATCTCCATGGCACGTCGATTGGGAGACTTGGTATCAGTACATGAAAGATACACCCAACGTTCTAAACCCTAAGGCCGATCCTCTGTTGATAGAGAACTCCAATGGCGCCGTATGCAATAGCGCGGCTGAATTAAGGTGCTTCGCTCCGGAGTACGCTTCGCTGGTTTACCTGAATCGACAGTTCAGCAAGAAGGACTTCGTATCGTTCCGCGCGGAAATGTTCGACGACCTCAAAGGGCAACGTACGGGATATCGGACTTTATATTCCGAAAACGCGATTTCCTGGAACCACTGGATCGGTTCCACGGTCGTTTTTCGCCCAGAAATTCGCTACGACCACGCCTATGACGCCGCCGCTTACGATTCAGGGACGAAGCAAAGCCAAGTCATGTTCGCGGCGGACATGATCTGGTTCTACTAACGGCGCGCCTCATCGCTTTTGCGGTGGTTCCGATACCAGTGTCGTGATCAGCTCGCGAACGCGCGCGACTTGCTCGGGTTTCACAATCAAGTAACGGCAGGTCCCTGTGGCATCGGGTGTAAAGATCGTAATGCTATTGGGTCCTAGGGAAACACGGCCGGGTCCGGATAAATCGAAATAGCCGCGATCGGGCCGGATGGCCTCAAGAACCGCAGTCGAATCCCAATTAGGACGATTCGGCGGTTTGTCAGCCATATAAATCCGAAAGGCATCTGGCACGGGATGATGCGGCGAGTATGTGAAGTCGCTATCAATGGCGGTCGAAGGGAAGGTCACTTTAAGGCCAACGTCGAAGGGGCTAATAATGATCGGCGTCGGCCACCGCGCAAACAAAATCTTCGCGGAATCAGGATCGATATAGACGTTGAATTCGCGCTCCGGCTTAGCGAAATTCCCGGCCATCATGCAGAGCAATTTTACCTTCTGGACGATTAAGTCGCGGCCGCCGGGCGAGTCCAGCAGCCGAGCCAAATTCGTGCTGAATCCGATTTGGGCGAGCGTGACGGAATGGTTGGGCTGTGCAGCCAATGTTTTTCGAAGCAGCGAAACCGCTTCCTCATATTCTGTGCCTGAGGGACGTGGGTAGACTGCCGTGTTCTCGGCAAGCACCCGAAGCATCGGCGAATCTTCCGGCGTTTTGCCGTGGCTGACGACGCCGATAGGAATCTCCGGCCGCCCATAAAATGTGTCGACAAGGCTAACAAAGGGAGCCGCATAACGATTGTCTTTGGTAATCGTGACGGCAAGGAGGCGGACTTCGGCGCGGCTTTCCAGCGCATGGATCATCGCCAGCGCGAACAGGTCATCAATGTCGTTACCGATATCGGTATCGAGGATCAGGCGCACAGGCTCGGCAGCGCGCACGGCTGTGACGAATGTAAACAGCACGATCGCCATGCTGAGAGCGCAAACGGGAAGGCGGTGACGGTTCATCGTGTCCCTGTCGCGGGTGCGCCAGCGGCAGCGAATAACTTCTGAATACCGGGCGCGATTAAAATCAATAACTCCTCGTGCGGCTTTAATCCTACATCCACGATGGCGGCGTCTCGCTGCGCCACATCGGAAGCGGGAGGTTGGTGCGAAGATATTGCATCCAACGCGTCCTGTCCTACTTGACAAAGTTGTGCGAGGACATCGGCGGCATCGACGTCTTCGGCCAGAAGCGCGTTGCTTTGCAGTACCGGCCGCACGGCCACGACATTGCTGGACCAATCCGCCAGTTGTTTGCGCAGACCGGCCGCTTGGACTGCATCCGAAGGAGTAGCGAGGTAGCGGTCCACGGCGTCGCGGAAATTCCGCGCCACGTCGCTTTCCGGAGGAATCGCATCCGGCAGCCGGTTCAGAGGAGTGAACGTTTTGTAGTTCTTCTGCCGTGCATAGGCTTTTACCGGTTCGAGTACCGATGCAAAGATATCCAACGGTCGCACGGGCATTTCGCCGGCTAGACGTTGCCGCATCAGCTCGAGATTCGATCGCTGCGTAAGACCCAGCCATTCCAACCAATGATTGACGACGTACAGCCGCCGGTACATGGAAGGCACGTCATTGACTGATTCAGGCGACCAAAAACGTTCGGCGATAGCGGCCAACCGCGGCCACAACTTCGCATCCAGATTCTCAGCGTCCGCAATTTCTTCCCACATCGCCGCTTCGCCACCGAGGATGTGCTTCTCTTGTTCTGGCGTTAGGCTGGTGGGTTGCGTGCCGGGAGGACTGCCCTTCGGCGGCGGGATCACGAATGGATCGACGACGTAGTGCTGTGAGGCAGGCTGCATGAGGTCGAGATAGTAGCCTGCGGAAAGTATTCCATCGAAGCCTTGTTCCGCCGCTTCGCCCAACGATTTTTGTCCACGCCAGGATTGGATAACGATGGTCTTGGGAAGATCGGGGTTTAAGATTTCATCCCAGCCCACCATGCGCTTGTGATGATGCGTTAAGATTTTCAGCAAACGTTGGTTGAAGTAGGCTTGCAGTGCTTCGTATGGCTTTGGACGATTGGCCATGCCATGCTTCTTTAAGTAGGCCGTGATTTTTGGGTTTTCCCGCCACTCACGCGGATTGACTTCGTCGCCTCCGATGTGAAAGTACTCATCTGGAAACAGCTTGGCCATCTCGCCAATCAGATTGTTCAGAAACCGATATGTGGATTCGCGCGTAGGATCCATGTCAGCTGAAAGTACGCCGGGTTCCCGCACAATTTCATAAGGCCCTTTGCCACTCGCCAGAGCCGGGTAGGCAGCAAACCAGCTAGTGGCGTGGCCGGGCATGTCAAATTCCGGCACGACCCGGATGCCCCAGTCTCGGGCATAAGCAATGATCTGCCGCACGTCGGCCTGAGAGTAATAAAGGCCGTCGGAGCTCAATTTCTGCAGGCGCGGATACTTCTTGCTCTCGATGCGAAATCCCTGGTCGTCGGATAGATGCCAATGAAATACGTTGAGCTTAACCGCGCCCATGCCGTCGAGTGTTCTGAGCACGCCGTCGACCGGTATGAAATGGCGTGACACATCCAGCGAAAGGCCTCGCCAAGGGAAACGCGGCTGGTCGTCGATTTGGATGGCTCCAATCGTGAAACCCGCGCCGCCATTGGGACCCGCCGGCTGCACCAACTGGAGAAAGGTCTCAATTCCCCGCAGCGCTCCCAATGGTTCGTCGGCGGCAAGGCGGATGTGTCCGTTGTCTACGTTAAGCGAATAGCGTTCATCGTCACCCAGCCGTTGCGGTCCCGAATGGCCGCGCCGTTCCACGATTACCTCTAACGTGGCATTCGCCAAGTCGGATGCCATATTCCGTTTGATGGGGATGCCAGTCTGCCGAGCCAAGCGTTCAAACGTTCTTCGCACCGCCTGCTGTACACGCGGGTCTTGTCCGCCTGCGCCCGAGATCGCGGCGCTGAACTGTACGTCAATAGGAACGGCGCCCGCTCCCGGGACGACCTTGGCGGGTAAAGGCATCAGCGGCAGCTCGGGTGTGTTCTGCGCCCAAGCAGGCGACGTCACTAACGTACTAGCGATTAGGACTGCCGCTCGCCAGCAGCGGCCATGAGAAATCTCAGTATGGTAGCGCAATTCATAAGTGTACTGATTGACACGCCCGAGGATGGGTGTGCGACACGAGAGTGGAGAGTTAGACAGGGTTCTTTTTTGTGGCGCCAATCTTAGCGCCTAGATACGCGAAGAGGAGGAGGACCCCAACGTGACCGGCGCTCTGCGCACACACGCGTGAGGTCAAACTCGGCTGTGTCTTCACCCAAACCACCTGGGATGAAGAAGGGTACGCAATGCGGGATCCCGCTTCGGCGCCAGCATCTGTGGGAACTGGCGCACCGGTCGCACCTCAACGATCTGGCGAAGCCGAAAGCCTGGATCGAAGCCCACCAAAAGCGCCGGTAGTCAAGGACCATTTAAACTCCGTTTTCTACCTGCGCTGCTCATCGAGGTGAAACGATCCGGCGCCCAAACTCACAATAGAAATGGGCGTCCTCAAGTGGGCCTTGACCTCTTTATTGTCGTCGGCTACGGCCGCACGACATACAGGACAGTTCGGAAAAAGGCTCCAGCTTAAGGAGTCCGGCAGCTAGTACTTTCCTATGATAAACTCTTGTAACTTGATGCTCCGTACAGACAAATCTCAAGCGAAGGCGAGCCTACTGTGAGCGCACCGGCCGCTGCTAAAACTGCTCACGCTGCTCCGGCACCAGTCCCGGATTCTGTCGGCATTGATGTCTCAATCTATCAGCCGAAAATTGACTGGAAAAAGGTGGCGCTCACGGCAGATTTCGCGTTCATCAAGGCAACGGAAGGAACTAGCAGGGTCGACACGTCCTTCGCTGGGAACTGGCAAAGTGCGAAATCGTCCGGGGTTCTTAGAGCGGCGTATCACTTCTTTCATGGGGATATGGATGGCGCAAAACAGGCCACCCATTTTCTTAGCATAATGGGATCGTTGGAAGATACGGACCTTCCTCCTATCATTGACCTGGAGCATGCAAAGAAGGGCGAGAAGTCGAATACGCTAAGTAAGAACGTATCCGACTGGATACAAACCGTCGAAGCGGCTACAAAGCGAAAGCCGATGATTTACGTGTCGCCTGGATTTTGGAATGAGCACATGGCTTCCCGAACCGACAGCTTCCCCTACGGAAATTACCCGCTGTGGGTTGCAAACTACGGTGTTCACAAGCCGGGTTTGCCTCACGACGGTACCTGGATAGATTGGACCTTTTGGCAGTACTCCGGAAGCGGCACTTATGCCGGCGTACATGGCAAGGTCGATCTCGACAAGTTCAACGGAAACGTGCTCGACTTATGGCTTTTTCTGGGGAAGAGCGAACCCACATTTTCCGATCCAGGACGAATGATAAATTGCTGGAGTGACCTTTTCTTTAGCTTTGTTGGGCATGAGTTGGATCAAGCGGCGGGCTCCATCCCGTCCAAACCGTCTAAAGCACCGACAACGTATGTTGTGAAGCCGGGGGACACGACTGCAACCATTGCGTCAAAATTGCACGTCCGTGCACAAGACCTGGCACAAGCGAATGGCCTACCGAACCTGAACACAATTAGAATCGGACAGGTACTCAAAATACCGGCAAAGAGATAAATGAAGCGCTTACGATGGCTGACAGTACTGGTTCTACTCGAAGCATTTTTCTTGCAGGCGGAAGGCGCCGACCGCGAAATCCGATTCAAACACGGAGCCACTGACGCGCATGTGAGCGGCCACCTTTCAAATTCTCAAGAAGTTTGCTATGCGTTGATAGCGCGGAACGGCCAAAAGATGAAGCTGGATGCCAATGCGAAGAACGGCGCCATCACCATCAACGTGACATCGCCAGATGGAAACACGCAGGGAGAGCCTGGGGGTTCTCTGGGCATGGATTTGAGCCAAACTGGCAAATATCGTGTTTGTCTAACCGAGAGTATGATGGGAGACCCGTGGAGCGGCTCTTTCACCCTGAATGTCGCTATCAAATAGGTGGCGTCTTTCCATTCTGGCGCCCGATGCGATTGATGTAAGATCGACCTTGCCGACTCATACGATTTCATCGTCGCCGATGGATGGCTGCACAGCCGAATGGCGATTCTTCGCGGCGTGGAGAGCGGTTTCTCCATCGGTTGTTCGGTAAAACAAGGCATTCTCACGATTACCGACGACTACGGCCGCGTGCTGGCGGAACGCAACACAGCGACGGCGGCGACGAGCAAAAGCGCAGGGCGACTGGTTTCACACCGTGATAGAACTAAGGCTCCGGTAATTGGGCTTGCAACTCTGCTCAGAGAATGGAGACATCATGTTTGGCGCGTCTGGAGTGACCGCAATTATAGCGTTCATCGTCTTGATCTGGATCATCAAGTGCTTGAACATTCTGCGGGAGTACGAACGGGCGGTGGTGTTCCGTCTCGGTCGAGTGCTTAAGAGGCCGAAAGGGCCGGGCGTTGTTCTTATTTTGTGGCCGATTGACAAGATCATAACGGTATCGCTTCGCGTGGTCACCTGGGAGGTTCCGCCACAGGATGTCATCACCCGGGACAACGTTTCACTAAAGGTAAGTGCCGTTGTTTACTTCCGCGTGGTGGAAGCTATTCAAGCTGTGGTGGAAGTCGAGAACTTTCGATTCGCCGTTGAGCAGGCGGCGCAGACCGGACTTCGATCGGTGCTGGGCGAAGTCGATTTGGACGACTTGCTGTCACAACGCGAGACGCTGAACGTAAAGCTTCAGACGATCCTTGACGAACATACCGAGCCATGGGGAGTAAAGGTAACGCGCGTCAACGTCAAACAGGTGGACCTTCCGCAAGAAATGCAGCGAGCGATTGCCGCACAGGCAGAAGCGGAGAGAGCACGGAGGGCCAAAATTATTGCGGCGACGGGCGAGTTCCAAGCTTCGGCTAAATTAGCCGAGGCTGCCGCGGTGTTAAGCCACGAGCCGATTGCGATTACGTTGCGATACCTTCAAACGCTGATCGAGATCGGCGTCGAGAAGAACACCACAGTCGTTTTCCCGCTGCCGCTGGAGTTGCTGGGCGCACTTGGGGGCAGGGCGAGTGTCGCGCCCGATCCGCCTCGCGTCGAGGTGCAGCCTCCGGCGTGAAACTGCATGAGGCCGCAGCGCTGGTTACAGACGCGATAGACTTTGTAGCGGCATGAGAAGAATTGGATCTGTCAAAAGGAACTATGCATTTGCCGGCGCCTTCGTGGCGCTAACGATTGGCATCGCGAGTTTATGGGCACAAGGGCCAGGTGGCGGGCGTACTGCCCGAACCTTGTTCGCCGCTCTCGATACGAATGGCGATGGAAGCGTGAGTCGCAGCGAAATGGAGTCGAAGTTCAATTCGTGGTTCACGAGTTGGAACACCACCAACAGCGGTGGGCTGACACGCGATCAGATTGCGGCCGGATTGAGCACACTGTTTCCTTCGCCACCTCCAGCCAAACCCGGACAGGGAAATACGTTTAATATCGACGGCAATTCGACGCCGATGACCGCGCCACAACCGGCCATCGATGCCATGATGGCAGCGTTGCCGACTACGCAGGGGGCCAAGCCGCTACGACAGCGCAAGGTGCTGGTGTTTGCGCATACCGGACCGGGAGGATTCGTGCATGCCTCGATCCCACTGGCGGCGAAGACGGTCGAAGCTCTAGGAAAGCAGGGTGACCTGTGGGCGACGACGGTTAGTTACGATCCGGCGGATATTAGCACCGAGAACCTGAAGCAGTACGATGCCATTTTCCTGGATAGTACGACTGGGTGCTTCCTCGATGACAAAGATCCGGCGGTAATGGCTAGACGCCGCTCAGCGTTCCTAAATTTCGTCCGCAACGGCAAGGGGATTGCGGCGATTCACGCCGCTACAGATGCGTACCACACCGATTGCCTAGCAGCTGTGGCGGCTGCGAATAGCGGCGCCCGGCCTTCTGGTTTCGTGGCCAACATGCTGGCCGCCCAGTTAATCTCGGAAGGCGATAAAGACAATGACGGAAAGCTGAGCCGGCAGGAGTGGACCGCACTCGGGGACGATTGGTTCCAGAAGCTGGATACGGGCAACTCCGGCACGGTCACTCAGGCCGATTTTGTGGCCCATTTCAATTCGTTGATCACGCCAACGGGGCGAAGGATGGGCGGTGAACCGAAACCGGTGCTGCAGTGGCCCGAGTTCAACAAATTAATCGGCGGATATTTCAAGTTTCACTGGCCCGATCCTCAACTGATCTACGTCAAGATTGACGATCCAACGAGTCCCTTGACGGCGATGTTCCACGGCAAAGAGTTCGAGATTCACGATGAGACCTATACGTTTGCGCAGGAATCGTTCTCACGCAGGAATGTACATGTGCTGACGAGTATCGACTATCAGAAGATGAGTCCCGAAGACAAAGCGAAAGAAGTGAATCCGCGCACCGATGCCGATTACGCGTTGAGCTACATCCGGGCCGAGGGTAGGGGCCGCGTGTTCTATGAAGGGCATGGCCATGACGACCGCGTGTATGCGATGACACCAATGCTGGAGCACATTCGAGCCGGAATCCAGTTCGCGTTGGGAGATTTGAAAGCGAATGACAGCCCGTCGGTGAAGTAGCGGGCGAAGGCGCTCAACGCGCCTGCGAAACATCCGGACCAGGCTGGACTCTGCGCGTTTGCAAGTACGCTACTAAATCGTTGACTTGATCGGGATGGAGAATTCCCCCGAAGGCGGGCATATTGTGGCCGCCATTCAGGATTCGGCTGACCATATCCTGCTCAGTCAGTCTATTCGCAACATTTGATAAGTTTGGCCCGCGTAAGCCGCCGAGCCCATTAATGATGTGGCAGTATTCGCATCCCTTGTCATGAAAGAGAACCTGACCGTGCAATGCGGCTACGGAGGCGGTAGGTCCCAACGAATTGGGAAGCGGCGGCGACTGGAAGCGCGGCGACCACGGCGCTTTGACACCTTCGCGCCACAGACCAAGCACGCCTATTACCACGATTACTAACCAAGCTACGGCCCAAGGGCGGCGTTTAAAACTGCGCTCGCCGCTGTTGAAGAAGAACGGAAGGGCCAGCATGGAGCCGAAGAGGATGAGGGGCGCCAAAAACATGATGTACGATTCAAGGCTGTGCGGGCTGAGGGCGAGCACGGCGAAGTACCACATGAGATACCAGTCGGGTCGCGGGTTTGCCTGAAGAACACTGGGATCTGCGGGCGGCACAAGCTTGGGCGCGCCAATGGTTGCAGCCAGCGCAATACAAGTCGCGATAACCAACGAACCGAAAAGCGCATCGCGCCAAGCCGCATCGGGCCAGAACGGCACGCCTTCTTTATCAAGCAGTTCCTTGTACTGCTTCTTGTAGGTTCGCGGATTCACCGGAGCGCCGGCCTTGGGCGGCTCCGAAATGCCGTTGTAGAGAACAAGATATAAATGCAGCCCGATAATCGCCATCATCGCGCCGGGTATCAGGAAGACGTGCAAGTCGAAAAAGCGGGTTAGGGTGATGCCGCTGAGGTGATCGCCTCCGTAGACAAAGCGCGAAAACCAGCCGCCGATGAGCGGGAGCCGAGCCGATTGTTTCGCGGCGATATTGACCGACCAGACGGCGTCCTGGTCCCAACGCATCAATTGACCGGTGAATCCCATAGCAAGCGTGAGGATCAGTAACAGCACGCCTGAAAGCCAGTTCACTTCACGCGGATACTTGTACGACGCATACAAGAAGACGCGGAGCATATGGATGCCAATGAACATGAACATGGCCGATGCGCCGAAGTAATGCATGCCGCGAATGACTTTGCCCAGGAAGGCCGCGTTTTGGATATAGGTGAGGCTTTGGAAAGCGCTATTGGTGGACGGCACATACATGGTTGCCAGAATGACGCCGGTAGCGATTTGAAAAACGAAGGAGAACAAAGTCGCGGACCCGAAGACGTAGGCCCACTTGCTTTCTTTTGGAACTGGATGTTCCATGAGGGGCTTGATCTTCTCGATGAGACCGGTTCGATCCTCAAACCAATCGATCATGCTGCGAAGTTGCTTAAGCACGTGTCTTCACGCGTCCTCGCGAGGGAGAGGTTTAATCGTTTGCAGTTGAACGCCGCGGCTGCCGGAGCAACCGTTACAAGGCTTTTGCAAGTTGGTGTATTGCACCTGTTCCGGCCGCCATTGAACCTGGACCTGACCGTCCTGCACACGCACAGGGAATTGCTGCAAAGGTTCTGGCGGCGGACCGGCAGCCACATCGCCGTCTTTGAAGTACACACCGCCATGACAAGGACACATGAAGAGCTCGGCGCTTGCAATCCAGCGCACGGGGCATCCTAAGTGGGTGCACTTGGACGAATAGACGGTGAAATTATCTTCGTTATTGCGTCGCAGCCACGCTCCGATACGTTGAGCGGGTCCATCCCATGGCAAGCCGCCGGAGGTGAGTAGGTCAACCTGCACGGTCGCTCCGATCGCAAAGTTATCGAGCGGCCCGACATTGCGCCAGACCGGGGGAAACTTTCTGTAAATCGGACCGAGAAAGAAGCCTATCAATGGGAGGGTTACCGCGGCGCTAACCAAGCTCCCCGCGCCAAGACTGACGGCCATCAGGATGCGTCTGCGAGTGATTTCAACGCCCTTAATCTCCACTCTTCACTCTCCTTGCAACTCGCCAACCCAGCGCCAGGCGGCCACGGCGAAAACGAGGGAGCCCATGACGCAGACGTACCAGATGGTCGCCAAACCCATGGCGAAGACGACAATGCCGAAGGCCATGACCGCGGGCGCGTAGGTCGGTACTGGGAGGCGCCGAGGCACCGGCAAATTCCAACCTTCTAAGCGGCCGCTCTCGAGCGACTGATCATTCAATAGAGCGGAGACGCTTTCGTCCTCGGGAGGACGAGGGCTTGCGGATCCAGGCGGCACGGCCGTTTCGAGGCCGGACGGCTCAGGCTGTCTCGGGTTTTGCTTCTCCGAAACCGCGGTGCGCGCAAGACGGTCGAGCGGTGCATCGCCGGGCGTGCTGAGGGAGAGACTTTCGAGTTTCTGCTGAGGCTCTGGCGCAGCCGGCTTTGACGGCTTATTGTTCTCACTCTCTGCATTCACCCCGGCGGAGGCAGCTTTCTTGATCTGCTTTTTGGGATTGGCGGCACTACGCTTGCCGCGTACGGTCTGCCAGATTCCTATACCAATTGGGGTGACGTAGGCGAGGGCCGCCAACGACTTCGTCAATATCTTCCTTACTTTCTTGGTCATTTGAAACCTGCACTTTCATGAATTACCAGTCGGCTTGGCAGTTCGGCATCCGAGTCCGGCTGCGCATACCAGAACGCCACGACGGCAAGGATGGCGATGAAATAGATGGAGCAACCCGGAATCCACATCAATAGGCCGCCCAGACGTTGATCGTCCGCGGGCGAAATGCCCCAGACATTCCGGATGAGATGCAATGCGCCGTAGTCATCGTCAGGGTGAAGATATGTAGGATAGTGACCCGGACGCATGAAGGTCAGAATGATACCCAGAACGGAATTTTCGGCCGCGGCTGCAAAGAGATACAAGACGGCCGTTCCCGTCCTGAGGCGGCGCTCGGGAATTGGATGCAAGACCGGCCACCAGAACATCGTGGCTGTAACTAGAAAACTAAGGTGCTGAAAAATATGCACCACCTCGTCCGCCAGGGCGAAGTTATAGAACAAAGGGACATGCCAAAGCGACATCACGATGATGGCGGAGGACCATGCTACGACGGGTTTGCCGAGCAGCCGTTCCGCGCGGGCGACGAAAGGGGCCCGCAGCCACTGACGGGTTGTTTCTTCTGGAATGGCTAAGAGAAGCAACGGCGGGACGATCAGAATCAGCAGTAAATGCTGGGCCATGTGGGCGCTGAATAGATAGTCATCACCGAGCGGATCGAGAGGGGATTCGAGCGCAAGAACCAGCACCAGAATGCCGAGCGCGAAGGAAAGTCTGCGCCACCGGCCGCCTTTGACCTTCCAAAGGTATAACGCGAGGGCTGCCGCTGAGCCGATATTGATGGACCATTCAAAGTCCCAGGCACTCAAAAGCAAATGAGTGGTTGTCATTGCGTCGACCACAAATAAACAACGGAGAATACGGCCACCCACACGACATCGACAAAGTGCCAGTAATAAGAGATGCCCTCAAGCGCGCTCTGTTGCGGCTTGAACATTTTCCGCCGCAACGAAATGACGAGCATAATGCCAAGCAGGATCAGTCCCACAGTGACGTGCAGGGCGTGGAAACCGGTGAGGGTGTAGTAAGTGCTGCCGAAGAGATTGCGGCTGACAGTTACATTTTCGTGGAGCAACTTTCGATATTCCTGCATTTCGCCGTACAGGAAAGTCGCGCCCAGGAGCATGGTGGCTGCGAGCCAACGGCTGAGACCGGGCTTGCCTTTTCGTTGGGCGCGTTCTGCGAAGTACACGGTAATGCTGCTGCTGAGCAAGCATGCGGTATAGAATCCCGTCTTCAGGGGATCAAGCACCTTATGCGCATTCGGTCCGTTCGGCGATGCGGTCGCGTAGTAGACGTAAGCCGCGATTAAACACGCGAAGAAAATGGCTTCTGAACCAATAAAGAGGAGAACGGCCAGCAGCGTCTTCTTCTGCAGCAGGCCTTCGACTTTCTCGACGGGAGCTTCCATGACTTATTTGTTGAGATAGCGATCCTGCTGGTCGGGATGATGGAGATCCCACAGTGGGCGCGGGCCATGAACCGGAGGAATTTGCGCGAAGTTGTAGATCGGAGGAGGCGAAGAAGTCGCCCACTCGAGCGTCCAAGCCTCCCAGGGATTGGAGCCGGCTATGCGCCCTCGCTTTCTGCTCCACAACATGTTCCAGAAGAGAAAGATGGTGGAACCGGCCAGAAGAAAGGCGCCCAGTGTGGAGATCATGTTCAGCAGCCCCCAGTGCGGCATGTCCGGGTACGTCCAGACTCGGCGCGTCATACCCGCTACGCCGAGCATGTGCTGCACAAAGAAGGTGAGGTTAAAACCAACGACCGTGGTCCAGAAATGCCAAGTCCCGAGGCGTTCGGACAGCATACGGCCGCTCCTTTTTGGCCACCCATAGTAAATGCCGGCAAAGACGGCAAACATCGTGCCGCCGAACAGAACATAGTGAATGTGCGCAACGATGACATAGGTGTCGGTCAACTGCCAATCCATCGGAACGACGGCGAAAATCACGCCGCTTAAGCCGCCGATAGTGAACTCAACCAGAAACGCGGTGGCGAACTTCATCGAGGCGGTAAAGCGGATGGAACCGTTCCACATGGTGAACACCCAATTGAAAACTTTGATGCCCGTCGGCACGGCGATGAGCATGCTGCCGAAGGCGAAGAAAATATCCATGGAGTGGCCCAATCCCACCGCGAACATGTGGTGGGCCCACACTGCGAAACTGAGCAGTGCGATGGCGACAGTGGAGGCGGCGACAAACCCATAGCCGAAAATCGGTTGGCGCGAGAACACCGGGATTACTTCCGAGATGATGCCGAAGGCGGGGAGGACCATGATGTAGACCTCCGGGTGACCGAACGACCAGAAGAAATGCTGCCAAAGAATGGGAGAGCCGCCTGTGTCAGGGGTGAAGAAGCGGGCATGCAGGCCGCGGTCGATCAGTAACATCGCCAAGGCGGCGTTAAGGGCGGGCAGCGCGAAAACGATGAGGAAGGAGTTCACCATCGTCATCCACGCAAACAAAGGCAGACGTTTCATGGTCACGCCGGGCGCGCGCAAGGTGAGGATCGTAACGATGAGATTAACGCCGGAGGCCAAGGTGCCGATCCCGATGGAGAAGAGGCCGAGCGCCCAAAAGTCGACCCCCGGAAGGGACGAATAAGGCTTCTCACTGAGGGGTGCGTAGCTAAACCAGCCCATATCAGGCGCATTCCCAAAAAATATACTGGTGTACAAGAAGATGCCGCCGAACAGCAGCAGCCAATAGCCGAGCGCGTTCAGCCGGGGAAAGGCCACATCGCGCGCGCCGATCATGAGCGGCACAAGATACATCGACAGGCCGAGGAGCGTGGGTACGATGACCAGAAAAATCATCGTGGTGCCGTGGAGCGTGAATAACTGATCGTACGTTTCAGGTCCGATGAAGTGGTTGTTTGGAACGGCCAGTTGAATGCGCATGAAAAGCGCTTCGCAACCGGCGACGATAAAGAATCCGAGCGCCGTTAGTAGATATAGAATGCCCAGCTGCTTGTGATCGCAGGAAGAAAGCCAAGAGAGGAGTGTGTATTTCTCTTCGAATTCCCGCAGATCCCGCATCGGGCCGGGGCGGACCGCTACTTCGCTCACTGCAGTGTCTCCAAATATGCGACGAGTTCGTCCTGCTGCTGCCGCGGCAGATGCAGGTTTGGCATTTTGCAGCCGGGTTTTATCAGATCAGGATCGAGCAGCCATTTCGCAAGATTGGCGGGCGTATTCTCCAGACGACCTGCGGCAATCGTCTGGCGGCTGGCGACATGGGTCAAGTCCGGACCGATCCTTTCATTGGCGGATGTGCCCCGAATCGTGTGACAGCTGGCGCAACTCAACTGAAGAAAATCCTGCGCCCCTTGTTGGGCGGCCCCAGCAGCAGGCGCGGCCGGTATAACAAGCTGCGCCTTCTCCCATTTCTGAAACTCATCCGGCGATTGCGCGATGACGCGGATGCGCATCCAGGCATGTTCTTGTCCACAGTATTCGGCGCAAGTACCGTAGTAGGTCCCGGGAGTATCGGCAGCTAACCAGGTCCGGTTCTCAATCCCCGGGATGACGTCCATTTTGCGGCCTAACTCCGGCACCCAAAAATCGTGAATTACATCCGCGGACATCAGGCCAATTTGTTCCGGTTGATGCACTGGTATGTGGACTTCATTGGCGGTGACAACTCCCGTCGCCGGATAGCGAACTTCCCACCACCATTGATGGGCCACGATCTGCAAATTGTCTGTCTGCGTGGTCGGCGGATCAGATGCCTCCATGGCGCGGATGGAGAACACGGAGATGACCGCCAAGATGGCTACAAAGGCGGATGTATAACCGATCTCGAGTTTCACGTTTCCATAAACAGGCTTCGGCGTCGGTGATCCCGGCTTGGCACGGAACTTATGCGAGGAATACGAAACCAGTCCGATGACCAGCGCGAGAATAGCGAGTGCGGTATACAGCACGCCGTTACTTAAGCTGGCGATGCTAGCAGCGTAATGGGAATGCGGAACGAATACCGGAAAGGTTGAAGTCTGCTGAAGTGCTAAGAAGTGGGGCATCGACATCGCTGCGCGTTTCAGGCCATCAAGTGAGGTGTTGCAGCCTCGGCGGTATTCCGGATTGCAACGCAAGGGCGGCATCGATCAAGCCAATATGAGAGAAGGCTTGCGGGAAGTTGCCGATCAAACCTTCCTTGGGGTCGTATTCTTCCGAAAGAAGCTGAAGATCGTTACTGAGGCCGATTAGCTTTTCAAAAAGTGTTGTGGCCTCTTCGCGCCTGCCCTGCAGCACATAGACATCTACCAACCAAAAGCTACAGGCAAGGAAAGCGCCCTCACCCGCAGGAAGCCCATCCTTTACGCGAGCAGTGTCGTACCGCAGGAGGAGCCCGTTTCTGAGCAGATGTTTCTCGATCGCCTTGACGGTGCCAGTGATGCGCGGATCGGCGATCGGAAGGAATCCGAGCAAAGGCAATAGCAGCAGGCTGGCATCCAAATGCCTAGTCCCATAGACCTGGGTGAAACTGTTCAACCCTTTATGGAAGCCATTTTTACAGACTTGATCGTGAATTTTGGTTCGAATCTTCCGCCAGCGCTCAACCGGGCCTTTTACCCCAAATCTCTCCACCATGCAAATGCCGCGGTCGAATGCGACCCAAGCCATCAACTTCGATTGCGTGAACTGCTGGCGCTTGGTGCGGAACTCCCAAAGCCCATCGTCCGGATCCACCCACAGTCTTTCGAGATGCTCCAACAACGGAAGTTCCAGTGCTTCGCCGCTGTGGTCCTCTAAGGGGTAAAGGCCGTGGCAACGCGCGTGGTAGAGCGAGTCCAGCACTTCGCCGAACGTATCCAGTTGCAGTTGATCGGAAGCCTTATTGCCGATGTGCACGGGACGCGACCCTTTATAGCCGGAGAGCCAATTGGCTGTCCACTCGCTGTGCTCGCGCTTGCCGGTGACGCCATACATGATCTTGAGAGCGGCCGGGCTTCCTTGTACGGACCGGCTTAACCAGTTGAGCCAAGCCTTTGCCTCATCTGTATAGCCACAATGAGTCAAGCTAATCAAGCTGAAGGTCGTATCCCGCAGCCAGCAAAACCGGTAATCCCAATTGCGAATGCCCCCAACCTTCTCCGGTAGGGAAGTGGTCGGCGCGGCAACAAAACCGCCAGATTCTGAGTCGGTCAAGGCCGCTAGGGTCAGTAACGAACGATCCACCGCTTCTTTGTAGCGTCCTTGATAAGTGCTCTTGGAAATCCACTTACTCCAATAGGTAGCGGTTTCCCGTTCCACTTGTAACGCGTCAATGGCGGGCGGCGATTCCGCGTATGAAACGCTCTGCTGCAGGGTGAAAAAATAGGTTTCGCCGGCTTTCACCACCCATTCGGCCTCCAAATCGCCTTCCTTTTGCTGAAGCTTGACATTCGTTCGTAAAGTGAGCCGATTCGGACCCGCAACCGCAGACCAACAATCGCCGCTATCCCGATCGATTCGCAGCTGAGCATTGCCGTAGTCGAGCCGGGGTGCGAAGCGCGTACGCATCTTCATTTGCCCATTGACTCCTCGGACAATCCTCACAACCGTCGAGTGACCGTCCCGCTTGGGCATAAAATCTGTGACACTCACTGTGGCTCCGAACAAATGTTTGTAGGTGGTCTCCAGAACCAACGTGCCAGGAATGTACCGGCGCGTTTGACGGTGGAAGGAAGCGGGGGCAAGGCTCCAAACGCCATTCTCATCAGTGCCCAGCAAGCTCGCGAAACAGGCCTCGGAATCAAAATCCGGCCAGCACAACCAGCGTAGGTTGCCCTTCGCGCTAATGAGTGCGGCGGTTCCCGTGTCACCGATCAGGCCGTAATTATCGATATTCTCGTTCAATCACTGCCTGCTTGCGTTGCAACGATCCGTATTCAAATCCCTATTAATCATCATCCCGAAGGCCGGGCAGCCGTCGTGCTTTTTGTCACGAAACGAGCAACTTGGCATCACGGAATATACTCGCCTTCCCAATCGAGCATGTTCAGGGCCTCTAGAAAGGCTTCGAATGTAATGCCGCATTGAGTACATAGTTGTTGTAAGGTCTTTTCCCCGTTGCCGTCAATCACCATGTGGAAGTTGTGGCAGACGGCTGCCGCGCTGGGGATTGCGGTTAATAAGTTGACAAGTTTCGTCTTCTCGCTGAAGTGCATCTTATCGATAACCGATGGCAAAGCCTTCGTGGATCCGGCACCAGCATCCATTGTTTAAGCTAAGAATACTGTGAGAATAGTCACGATCTTATGAAGCGTCCGCAGTTTAGAAGAAATGCATACTACCTATTCGCCAGACCAAGCGTCTCTCACAAAGCATGGCGTTAATGCAGGAGACCGTAAGTGCGCCGCTCGCGGAAAGGCTACCCAGTAATAATGCTCATGGACCGAAAGCTTTGAAGGCGCCAATGGCACGGCAGGAGTTAGATCGCTCAGAAGTATTACGGGCAACCGACCTGTTTGGCAGTCTTCCCGAATGGATATTACAAACGGTTGCCGATTGTGCCACCAGCCGCCGTTTGGAGCGGGGCGAACTGTTGTATTCGCAAAATGCGGAAGCGTCAGGGCTCTATGTGGTGGCGAGCGGTGAGCTTCGATCGATTCGACAAAGCGCTGAGGGGCGGGAACAAGTCCTATCGACGGAGCGTCGTGGATCCGTGCTAGCCGCCGTTGCCATTTTTAATGGGGGGACGTTTTATAGCACGCTGATTGCAGATATACCGGCTGTAGTTCTTCTGATCGGTAAGCGGGACATTCACGAATTATGCCGGAAACATACGGAATTGCTGTGGAACTTAGCCAAAGTGCTAGCGCACAAGATCCGGCACTCGGCCGAGCTGATTGAAACGTTGGCACTTCGAAATGTGGACCAACGGGTCGCTCAGCACCTGTTGACAGTCTGTCAGCAGAGAGGAATACAGGATGAGGAGGCATGCGTGGTTGAATTGACGATGAACCGGTCAGAAATCGCGAGCCGCCTTGGATCTGCTCGCGAAGTGGTCTCGCGCGCTTTTACTCAATTGGAGAAGGCGGGACTCATTCAGTTACAGGGTAGAAGACTAGTAACCATACCGGACATGCAAGCTCTCAGAACATTTGCTGGTTCGGACGTCCCACTGAAAAAAGTCACTTTGGTATCTGAATTATCGTCTGACCTGTTGTGATGAAAAGAGTGGCCTGCGCCGGCAATAGGCGCCGCCCCTTTCAAGCCGTTCCCTCTGCTACTGAATTTCTTCTCCGACAAAAGTCATTGGATCTTCGTGATAAAAGGCACAGCCCTTTTGCGCTATCGGAGTGATGATTATGCGTTGGGGTTTTGGATTTCGGAACTAAGCATGTCGGGACTTATGCCGGGAGAAAAAGAATGTCGAAGGCAGTTACTGTAGCAGATCACCTAATCGAGCGACTTATCGAGTGGGGCGTGGATACCATCTTCGGATTCCCTGGTGACGGGATCAACGGAATTATGGAAGCGCTGCGCACGCATGCGGACGCGATGAAGTTCATTCAGGTGCGGCATGAGGAAGCGGCGGCTTTCGCTGCCTGCGGTTATGCAAAATTCACAGGACGTTTAGGCGTTTGTCTCGCGACGTCCGGACCAGGAGGCATCCACTTACTCAATGGACTCTACGACGCGAAGTGCGACCAACAGCCGGTGCTGGCAATTACCGGACACACTTTTCACGATTTAATCGGCACGAACTATCAACAGGATGTCGATCTGGATAAGTTGTTTATGGACGTTGCTGCGTATAACCAGCGCGTGATGGGTCCCGCCCATCTCGTCAACGTAGTGGACGAGGCAGTCAAGACGTCCCTAACGCGTCGCACAGTCTCTCACATCACCATTCCAAAAGATATTCAGGAGTGGACTAAGTCGGAAGGCGAGCGTTCCTCGGCGAATATTGCCAAACATAGCAGTGATCTGTTCGCGACCAATTATCCGGTTCCGTCCGATCGGCTTTTGAAGCAGGCTGCCGACCTGATCAATAAGGGATCGAAAGTCGCCATGCTGATTGGTCGCGGTTGCCTGGATGCGCGCGACGAAGTGTTGGGATTAGCCGAAGCGGCCGCCGCACCGGTGATTAAGGCGCTGTTAGGCAAAGCGGCGATTCCAGATCGTAGTCCCTACACCACAGGAGGCATCGGACTTCTGGGAACTGCGCCGTCACAGGACGCGCTGAAGGAGTGCGACACGTTTATTTTGGCCGGCAGCAGCTTCCCGTATATGGAGTTTCTGCCGAAGCCGGGACAGGCGAAGACGGTGCAGATCGAATGTGACGCAACGCGGATTGGATTACGTCACCCGGTTGACGTCGGACTGGTCGGCGATTGCGGCGCAGTGCTGCGCGCCTTGCTTCCATTGATCGAACACAAAAAGAACCGGTCGTTCCTTGAGAAGTCGCAGAAACGCATGGCGGATTGGAATCAGCTGATGATGGAACGCGGGACTCGCGAGGACATGCCGATGAAGCCGCAAGTGGTGACGTACCACTTAAACAAGCTGCTCGATTCGAACGCCATTGTATCCTCCGACAGCGGCACAATCGCGACATGGACGGCGCGGTACGTGGAGATGCGCGCTGAGATGAAATTCTCTCTTTCGGGCTCGCTCGCGACGATGGCGAATGGTTTGCCTTACAGCATCGGCGCGGCTGTTGCCTATCCCGGCCGGCAGGTAGTGTGTGTGGTCGGAGACGGCGGCTTAACGATGCTGATGGGCGAGATCGCCACGCTTGTGAAGTACAAGTTGCCTGTGAAAGTCATCGTCATTAAGAACAACGTTCTAGGCGAAATTAAGTGGGAGCAGATGGTTCAGGAAGCCAATCCTTCCTTTGGCGTGGATCTGCAGCCAATCGACTTCGCAGCGCATGCAAGAGCGTGCGGCGCGGCGGGCTTCACCATCAATGATCCCAAGGAAGCGGAGACCATCTTGCGGCAGGCGCTTTCGCATCCGGGGCCCGCAGTCATTGAGGCCGTGGTCGACCCGAATGAGCCGCCGCTGCCAGGCAACATCACCGCCGAACAAGCGCTCCACTTTGCCGAGTCTCTCGGCAAGGGCGAAAAGGATCGCTGGAAGATTATCAAAACCGTCCTTGAGGACAAGGTTCGGGAAGTCATTTAGTGTTGAAGAATCGCGAGCGGGTTGATCGCATCCAAAGCGCGCTTCACAAGAATCAATGGGACCTTTTGGTTTGTGCGTTGCCGAAGAACGTGCTTCTGTTCTCAGGCTATTGGCCCGTCGTCGGAACTGGTGTGGCGGTGGCCTCTGTCGATGGCGAGGTTCTTCTGCTGGCGCCAGAAGATGAGGAAGAACTGGCAAAGGTTGGCTGGGCCGACGAGGTGCGTACTTTCAAGCCAGGTTCGCTCGACAAGCTTACGACGGCAGCGGAAGCGATCCGCGCTCCTTTGAAGGACATGCTCAAGAGGTTCTCCGGCAACGGAATTCGTGTCGGCTTCGAGGCTAGCGAAACCTCAGAGCCAGCGTCTTATGCGGCCATGCATCTTTACGGCGGCGAGATGAAGGCTTTACTGGAAGAAACGCTATCTCAACCGGCCTTGCACTCTGCCGGCGATGGTCTTGCCGACTTGCGCGCCGTAAAAACGCCCTTCGAAATCGACCGGCTACGTACCGCTGGGAAAATCGCCGGAAGGGCGTTTCAACAAGGCTCGGAGCAGATCAAGATCGGCGACAGTGAAGTGGCAGCGGCCGCCAGATTTCGTCAGCCGCTGAGCGAGTGCTTGGTCGATTTCGAAGAACTGCAACGCGCCGATGGCTTCGCCTGGTGCATGTCTGGGTCGAATTCCGCGTTGGCCGCGGGAGCCTACGCACGTTCTCGCGCCAAGGCGATTGAAGCGGGCGATCTCGTTCTGGTGCATATGAATTCCTATGCCGATGGATACTGGACCGACGTCACACGCACTTTCGTCATAGGCAAACCAGACGATCGCCGTGCCGAGATGTACGAGGCGATTGACGCGGCACGGCACGCAGCTTTAGGCGCCATTCGCCCCGGAGTGAAAGCGGCTGAAGTCGATTCGGCAGCGCGCGATGTGTTGGAGAAGCGCGGGTTCGGCCCACACTTTAAGCATTCCACCGGCCACGGAATCGGTTTTTCAGCGATCGATGCGAACGCGAAACCGAGAATTCATCCAAAGTCTCCGGACACGTTGGAAGCCGGTATGGTCTTTAATGTTGAACCCGCCATCTACTTCGACGGTTATGGCGGGATTCGCCATTGCGACATGGTTGCGGTTACTGAATCGGGCGTAGAATTGCTGACCCCATTTCAATGTTGTATGAATGAGCTCGTTTTAAAGGGCTAACGGAGAAAAATTCGATGGCGTATTTCCGCGGAAAAAGGAGCGCCTTCGGGGCGCCGGGGGATGATCCTCGCTGGACGCATGCAGATAAAGAGGGTGTCGGCACGGCCTATTCGATGGGCAGCCGCATCTGGTTCACGATTTGGCACGGCACCTTGACGGAGGTCTATTATCCGACCGTCGATCGGCCTCAACTTCGCGATATGGAGTTTCTATTTTCTGACGGAAATGGGCTGTTTCTTGAAGAAAAGCGGGATCTGGATGTGGTAACCGAACGAATGTCTTCGTCGCAAGGTTACAAGATTACTGCTCATGATCCTAAGAGGCGTTTCTCCTACGTAAAGGAGATCATCGCCGATCCCGGCCGCCCTTGCGTACTCATGCATACGCAGATAACTGGAGACGAAGCGTTTCTGAAACAGCTGGACACCCATTTGCTCTGCGCCCCTCACTTAGGGGTGGGCGGAGCAGGCAACAACGCATTCATCGTTGAGGTGTCCGGGCGGAATTTACTAGTCGGTGAGAGAGACAATCGTTGGCTCGTGGTGGGCGCCGATTGCGGGTTCTCCAAACTCTCCTGCGGCTATGTCGGGCGTAGCGACGGCTACACGGACCTTGCGATAAATCACGAGATGCAGTACGAGTTTGATGAGGCAAAGAACGGCAACGTTGCGTTGATGGGCAAATTGGACCTTGCAAAATCCCACGAGTTTACTGTCGGCCTGGCGCTTGGAGAAAGTCTTCCCAGCGCCGTTTCCTGCCTTTTTCAGAGCCTGGGCCTCCCATACAAAGACCAGCGCAAGGT
>JBARMQ010000606.1:0-1580 GCA_049802535.1 Bryobacteraceae bacterium
CATCCCCATGTGGTCAGCGGAGACGCGATCCATCATGCGTGCCTGTTCGGCCACGCCGCGGAAGAAATTGCCCCCGCCGACGACGATAGCGACTTCCACGCCGAGATCCCGAACTGCCAAAATCTCCAGTGAAATTTCATGGAGCTTGGCCACGTCCACACCGAAGCCGCGATCTGCCGCCAGCGCTTCGCCCGACAGTTTGAGCAGGACTCGTTTGTACATTCAAGCAAAGTATCGCACATTCAGGACTAGCCGCTATCCCTCGGTTTGGGGGGTATTTGCGATCCATTTTGATACAAATTTGGACCGGGGTATTTGCTTATAGGCCACGAAAAACTCCGCACTCAGAAAGAAAACCTATACCTCAGCGGCTAAGTTCGCGTAAGAACCAAGCCAAAAAGGAAGAGGGCCGGGAATCTCCCGGCCCCCTTCATCCAAGTCAGAAAAGCCTATTCTGCGGTATTGGGCTTGATCTGGGCGACAGTCCAGACCGGATCGCCGACCTTGAAGCGCGCGAAGCGGCGTACGCTGAGGTTTTCCCCCAACTTGCCGATCTTCTGCGCGATCAAATCCTTGATGGCAAACGACTGGTCCTTGATGAAGGGCTGTTCGAGCAGGCAGACTTCTTCGTAAAACTTGCTCATTTTGCCTTCCACGATCTTCTCAATCACCGGGGCCGGCTTGCCCGTGGCCGCCGCCTGGGACCGGTAAATATCCTTCTCCCGCTCCAGGTCTTCGGTGGTGACATCCTCACGGCGAATATAGCGAGGATCCGTGGCCGCGATGTGCATCGAGATGTCCTTCAACAGCTCCTGAAAATCCTCCGTCCGAGCAACAAAGTCGCTCTCGCAGTTGATTTCGATCAGCACGCCGATCTTGCCGCCGGCATGAATGTAGGTGCCCACAGCGCCCTCGGACGTGCTGCGCGATGCCTTCTTGGCTGCCGACGCCATGCCTCTCTTGCGTAAAACTACAACCGCCTGGTCCAGGTCGCCCTTGGCTTCCTGGAGCGCGTTGCGGCAATCCATCATCGGCGCGCCCGTCTTCTCGCGAAGCTCCTTGACCTGTGCAGCGGAGATATTTTCAGTCACGGTTGACATCCTCTTGCGATTCCTTTGCTGGCCTGTAAATAGGCCGTAAAAGCGGTTTAACAATCACTGTGGGTTGGTTAAGACAAGCCTTCTCGCTTCGGTCTACACCAATGTTAAACCGCTGTATCCCCGGTTCCGCATGGGTAAGCGGAAAGGTTCGGTGGCGCGTAAAAGTGGCTAGATGGTCCGCTCGGCAACTTCCGGCTCATCGACGGCTATTACCCCGGGGGCCTTGCGAATGCCTCCGCCAAGTGCAGCTTCCAGATCGACAACTTCACCTTCGCCGGAGGGTTCATCGGCGCCGGCTTCAAGACCGGAAACCTCCACCGGAGCGGCCTCAAGCTGCGCATCGGCGGTCACACCCGCATCGGCTGCGCGCTTGTCGCCCGCCACCTGCACTCCTTCCACTACGGAGTCGGAGATCTTGGAGGTAAACAGGCGGATAGCGCGCAACGCGTCATCATTGCCGGGAATTACATAGTCGACCAC
>JBARMQ010000607.1:0-6347 GCA_049802535.1 Bryobacteraceae bacterium
TAAAGAGGAACTGGTGCATGAGGCGAAAAACCTCGGCGCACCGCTTGAGCTCGTCGAGTGGGTCGCGGCCAACGGCAAGCTGCCGGTGCCGAATTTCTCCGCCGGTGGAATCGCCACCCCGGCCGACGCCGCATTGGTCATGCAACTGGGCGCCGAAGCGGTCTTTGTCGGATCCGGCATCTTTAAGTCGTCCGATCCGGAAGCCCGTGCCAAGGCGATCGTCAAAGCAGCCACCTATTATAAGGATCCGGTCAAACTGTTAGAGGCCAGCGAAGAATTGGGCGAGGCGATGCCTGGACTTGAAATCAGCAAGCTTCCCGAGGGCGAGTTGATGCAAACGCGCGGCTGGTAAGCCATGCCCGGCACAATCGGGGTACTCGCCCTTCAAGGCGATTTCGAGGCGCACGGTGACGCCGTGCGCAAAGCGGGCGCTCATGCGGTGGAGGTCCGTACGGCGGCGGATCTCCACGGAATAGACGGCTTGATTATCCCCGGCGGGGAGAGCACGACCATGCTAAAACTGCTGCGCATCGAAGGCCTGTTTGAGCCCCTTCGCGAGTTCGGCCGGTCCAAGCCGATTTTCGGCACCTGCGCCGGCGCTATCTTGCTCGCTTCCGAAGTCACACACCCTCAACAGGATTCGCTTGGCCTGATGGACCTGACCGTCGAACGAAACGGCTATGGCCGCCAAATCGATAGCCGCGTCGCCCAGATCGACGTGGACGGAAGCCCAACCGAAGCGGTGTTTATCCGCGCGCCCGTGATCCGGCGCGTCGGCCCCGGCGCTACCGTCTTAGCCACTTATCTTGATTCGCCCGTCCTGGTCGAGCAGGGCCGCCATATGGTTGCCACCTTCCATCCGGAATTGACGCGCGACGGTTCCATTCACAAACGCTTCATCGAAAAAGTTCAAGCCGAAGGGCCAAGCGAATGATCGCAACGCGAACTCAGCTAAACTGGTTGTAATGCGGAGGATTCTCTTTATTTGTATCGGCAACTCCTGCCGGAGCCAAATGGCGGAAGGCTTTGCGCGGAAATATGGCGCTGATGTCATGGAATGCGAAAGCGCGGGACTCTCGCCGGCGCCCATCGTCCAGCCATTAACCAAAAAGGTTATGGTGGATAAAAACGTCGATATCGAGCAGCAATTCCCCAAAGATCTGAGTGCCGTTCAACCCTCTAAGTTCAATCTGCTCATCAACATGAGCGGCGTCAAGCTGCCTTCGCGCATTCCCATCGAAGTGCGTGAATGGAAAGTGGAAGACCCCATTGGGCAGAGTGAAGAAGTGTACCTGGCCGTTCGCGATCAAATCGAACAGGAAGTCATGCGGTTGATCCTCGAATTGCGGCGCGAGAAACGCATTGCCGCTGAGCCGGCCCGGCCCAGCGGATCGGGCCATCGCTTCGGGCGACGGCGTTAGTATTCCTAGCAATAATCCTATATTCCGTCTAAGATTTTAGTAATATTACCCTGGGTACCAGAACGTTTCCCGAAATCCGGGTATGCTGTTTCTTTCGTAGAACAATTGAGTAGGTCCCTCGCGACTCGTTTTTCCAACAAAGGCAACAGCATGGACATTTTTAACCACGAGATGACGCAATCCGGTAACGGTTCTAGCAGACCGATGCACGACATGATCGGTGATCGGGCCACCCCGTATCGGCGGTCATACGTCAATGACGCAGTCGAAGTCCTCCGGGCAGCGGGCCGGTCGATGAAGTTGCAGGAACTGCAGTCAACAATTGGCCAAAAGCGTGGCAAAGCGGTGTCTCTGGGTTCTTTGAAAGTTTGTCTGAGCCGGTATGTCGATACGGGAGACTCTTCAAAGCTGCTGACACGTGTAGCGCCAGGCTTATTTGCGCTGCGGGAGTGGCACGGCAGAAGCACCCACGACACGTTGGCGCTTACGCGCCGGCAAGAACACCTTGAACTGTTCATGTGGACCGCGCCGGCTGACCGCCAACTCGGCACTGAGGAACAACGCGTATACGTCCTCGCCGAAAACAAGGGTGATGTTCTTACCCGGTTAGAGTTTGCAGGTATCCCCGATGTGAGCCGGGGTGTTGTCGAGCTATGCGCTAACCAGTTTCGCCGCCAAGCCGCCTCCCACTAACCCTAAGAAAACGCTGGGGGAGAGACCGTTGGCGGTGTCTGTACCCGCTGTTATGCCCGTTTCCGCTGCGCCTTAGTGAACAGGTCGCCGAACGGCGATGCCAATCGCCGCCATCGATGGAAACATACTTGGCAACGCACGGGCCGCATCAGGACGATAAGAAACGGTAAATCTGTGGCTCGGTAACGCGACATGCAAATTGTCGCAGAACCGCACTTAGGACACGTTTGACGGGTCGGGGAAGCGGATTTGATCAGCGGATCGATCTTCTCCATAAGTGACTCGACCAACGCCAAGAGGCACGCCTCAGTATACAAAAACAACAAAACGGCGTCCTCAGAACCAGTCTGATGACGCCGTCTTTACCTAACAGCTAAAAGTACTAAAGAATTGTCGCCAGACTACTTGGCAGCGACGCTGCTGGTGCTGGTCATCGTGCTCTTCTTGCTCTTCTTGTGCTTCTTCTTCATCGTGCTGGTCATGGTCGAATCCTGAGCAAACATTACAGTCGAACCCGCCAACAGCGAAAGGCCAAGAGCGGCAATCATGATTTTCTTCATTTATAGTATTCTCCTTGTTATCTCAACTGAGTCTTTAAGCACAACGTGCTTTCACGTTGTATGGTCGCAGATCCATTCTAAATTTGTCCTGAAGCCAACATTAAACTTTCTACAATCGATGGCCTAGGACGGAGGGGGTTAACGCCAATAAGCAGCGGTGCCGGGTCAAATCCCAGCGCCGCGCCCATAACAGATAAATCGAGCTAGTTCGCAGCAGTGCTGTGCGCGCTGGTGCTGGTCATTGTGCTCTTCTTGCTCTTTTTGTGCTTCTTCGCTTTGGTCGACGTGGAGTCCATCTTGGTGTCCTGGTGGGCCATCAGCAGGCTGCTGCCGGCGAGAAGCGAAAATCCAAGTGCGAAGGCAAAAATCTTTTTCATGACGTGTTTCTCCTTATGGAAGTACTGGTCGTTTTCAGCAGTTTATGCTTTTCCGTAGTATAGCCGTCCTCCCTGTCTTCCGTTTAAGATTTGACATTAAAGTCTGTTAAAACAAGCCGATACATCGAAACTTTGGAAGCTACATTGCACTTGGGAAGCATGGAAACGGGTACTAAATCCGGTAGATTCCGCAGGGCTAACGGCCCGGCCGGGATATTCTCAGGAAAGTCCGTAGGCTACAACCGAGCGGCCTAAGTAATTGAAAGCAAAAGCGGTCGGATCCTTTGCTCCGGCCTGAAAAATGGGGCTCAGCGCTCGATTAAGGGCGCTCCAATTGTTATGCTAGAAGTTCCGACAACTTTATGACGGGAACCCAAGTGATCAACGGTCGCTATGAGGTTAAGGATCCACCCATCGGCCAGGGGGGCATGGGTGTCGTATACCGCGCTTATGACGTGATCACAAAGCGCAATGTAGCCCTCAAGACCATGCGGGGCGTGGTGGAAACCGGCGCCATCGAGCTTTTTGAGCGCGAGTGGACGGTGCTCGCCCGCTTGAGCCACCCCAATATCGTCGACATCCTGGACACCGGCGAGTTCAAGGAAGACGGCCAGCGGCGCCCTTATTTCGTTATGCCGCTGCTGCCAGGCGCAACGCTAGACACTCTGATTAAGTCTTCCAGCCACCGCCTCACGGTGGAGCGTACCGTTGAAATCATGACCCAGGCGTGCCGCGGCCTGCAGGCTGCCCACGACCAAGGCTTAGTCCATCGCGATCTGAAGCCCAGCAACATTTTCGTCATGGATGACGACACCGTAAAAATCATCGATTTTGGTGTTGTTCATTTGGCTGACACGCGTTCGGTGACGGGCATCAAGGGAACTCTGCAGTACATGGCGCCGGAACAGCTGGAAATGAAGCCGTCCACGCCGATGTCGGATATCTTCTCTTTGGGCGTTGTCTGTTACGAGACCTTGACTGGCCGCAAGCCGTTTGGCCGCAAGACCGAAGGCGAAGTAGCCGATGCCATCCGCACGTATATCCCGCCGCCCGCCTCTGACATCAACGCGGCGGTGAATCAAGCCCTCAGCCGCACCATTCATAAAGCCATGGCGAAGCAGTCGTGGCATCGTTTTGCGAGTGCCCGCGAGTTTGCCGACACACTGCAGAAAGCCTTACGCAACGAACCCATTGAGCGCTTCGACCGGGGCAAGATCCAGCCGCGTATTGAGCGCGTCCGAAAAGCGTTTGGCGAAGGCGACACTCAATTTGCCCTCGAAATCCTGACCGAGCTCGAGTCGGAAGGCCATATCGATCCGGACATGTCGTTCCTGCGCATCCAGATCGAGCAGGTCGTCCGGCAGAAAACCATCCGGCAGTTGATTGAAAGCGCGCGTATTCGAGTAGAAGAAGAAGAGTTCCCGCTCGCGCTGCAAAAAATTCAGGATGTTCTGAACATCGATCCGCAAAACGCGGACGCCTTGAGCATTCGCGCGCAGATCGAGCGGCAACGTAGCGAAAAACAGGTCGAAAACTGGTTTCGGCTGGTGCGTGAGCATCTCGAAAATCAGTCTTACGCGCAAGCGCGCCAGTGTGTTCAGGAAGTATTGAAGATCTCGAAGTCGGACACCCGCGCCCGCGAAGTGCTCAGCGAGATCGACCGGACAGAGCAGGAATTCATCCAGATTCGCGAGGAAAAGCAAAAGCTCTATCAAGGAGCGCTCGAGTCGTATCAAAGCGGAGAAATTAGCTCGGCGCTCAGCAAGCTTGAGCGCGTGCTGGAGTTTTCACGCCGTAGTCCGAAGTCGGCCACGCCCGACCGGGACGCGCAGTATCAAAGCCTCTACAACCAAATCCGCTCCGAACGCGACGCGGCTAAGAATTCTTACGCCGAGGCGGTCAAGAATCTCGCCGACCGCAATTTTTCCAAGGCCCTTCAGATCTGCGAAGAGTATCTGCGCAATCATTCAGGCGATCCCATGTTCCAGGCCTTGCAAATTGAGGCTACCGAGCTGCAGCGCCAGGAACATTCGGCCGCCATCGCCGATATCAACCGCCGGGTCGAGCAGGAACCCGATCTCGAGAAACGGCTCGGGATCATTAAGGAAGCCGTCGAGAAGTTCCCCAACGAGTCTCACTTCAAGCAGACGATGAAGCTGGTCCGGGACCGCCGCGATTTGGTGAATTCGATCGTGACGAAGGGACGCCAGTATGAGGAGCGCGGCCAGTTTAACGAGGCGATGGGCCAATGGGACATTTTGCGAAGCATCTATTCGCAATATCCGGGGCTCGATTTCGAAGTGCAGCGGCTCACGCGGCGGCGGGAGGAACAGTCAAAGACGGAAAGCCTCTCGCGCTGGATTGAACAGGTTGACCGGCATCTGGCTGCCGCCGAATACAGCAAGGCCGGCGAGGTTGTTAAAGAAGCACTGGTCGAATTTCCCGGCGACAAGGAACTCGAAGGGCTTGCGCAGCTCGCCGAGCAGGCCTCCAAACGCGGCGCTGAGGCCTCCAGCCTCTTGGCCCAAGGTCAGGAACAATTTGCGGGCAAGAACTACGACAACGGCCTGTCGCTGCTCAGAAAAGCGGCCGTGCTCGATGAGCGCAGTCCCTCCGTTCGCTCGGCTTTGTTAGCCGCCCTGGTGGAACATGCGCGCGGATTGATGACGCAGGATTGGCATACCGCGGAACCGCTGGTCAACGAGGCGCTGGAGATAGACGGCTCCGACCCCATCGCTCGCAGTCTTTCGTCGCTGATCCAAGACTATAAGCGCCAGGAGGTGGTCAGCCAGTTCATTAGCGAGGCGCGCGGCCTTCAGGCGGTGGGCGACCTGGAAGCGGCGCTTGCCAAGGCCGAAGAAGGAATTCACATCTATCCGAATGAACTGCGCTTATCGCAGTTACATGCGACCTTGCGGACCGCCGTGAACGAAAGCCGGAAGACCAAGCGCACCTACGAAGCTCCCGCCCGCGAAGCTCCCGCCCGCTCGCCCGCGTCGTACGAAGCGACTATGCTTGCTCCGGCGACGGTGAAACCGCCATCCACGGTGAATCCGCCTCCGAACGCTCTGCCTCCGAGTGTTGCGCCGCCGCCGTCGGCAGCTAAGGTCGAACCGCCGCCGCCGGCGCCACCGCCGGTTGTTCCTCCCAGCCCCAATCCAACAACGGCCAAGGTCACCCCGCCGCCGCCCGCTAACCTTTCGCCCGCGCCCCCGCCGCCACCGGCTCCCGCTAAACCGGCCCCACCGGTCAAGGAACGCCCGTTTCCGGATCCCCTCGGCGCCACGATGATTATG
>JBARMQ010000608.1:0-7192 GCA_049802535.1 Bryobacteraceae bacterium
TCGTAACTCATCTTCCGTCGCCGTCAGGCCGGGGCGGCGCAAAACCTTGATGCTCCTGCACATGGAAACCAGCTTCTCACGGAACTTTCAGCAAGAAAGCACGTCTAAGCCGGAAGTACTCCATGGAAACTTTACTGCGGGACGTCCGGCAGGCAATCCGTGCTTTGCGCCAGGGCGGCGGATCATTTACGCTGACCGCGATCATCGCATTGGCAGTGGGCATTGGAGCGAATACCGCCATCTTCTCGTTAGTCAATACCGTGCTTCTGCGAGAACCGCCGTTCCCGAAGTCGGATCGCATCGTACTGTTTGAAACCAAGAGCCGGCAAGGCAGTTTTCCCGGCGCATCGCCAGCCAAATTCGCTCACTGGTCCCAGCAAACCGCATCCTTTGAAGACGTTTCGGCGTTCGGCAACGGCGTGGTGAATTGGACTGGCGGCCAGTTCCCTCAGCAGCTTCCTTCGGAGCGCGTCAGTTCTGGATATTTCCACCTGTTTGGCGTACCGGTTATTAAGGGACGCCCGTTCACTGCCAAAGAAGACAAAGAAGGCGCAACGCCGGTTGTGCTGATCGGTGAGGGGTTATGGAAGACGCGCTTCGCCAGCGATCCAAACATCATTGGCAAAACAATGATTTTGGGTGGCGAGCGTCGCATCATCATCGGCGTCGTCGGCGCCAATTTCGATTTCCAAGATTTCGGACCTGCGCCGGAAGTCTTCATTCCGTTTCGGCTCGATCCCAATTCGGTCGATCAGGGCCACTACTTCCAAGCAGCGGGACGCTTGAAGGATGGAGTGACGCTGGCACAAGCTAAGGCGCAATTGGACGCGTCGCGGAGTGCCTATCTTCAGAAGTTTCCAACCGGCCTCGATAAGGGCGAGACCTTCGACGCTGGAACATTGCGCGAGCTGCTGGTGCGCGACGCAACGAAATCTATTTGGGTGCTGGCTGCGGCAGTTGGTTTTGTACTGCTGATCGCATGTGCCAATGTCGCGAACCTGTTGCTTGCGCGCGCCGAAGTTCGCAAACGCGAGTTGGCTATTCGAGCGGCTTTAGGAGCAGGCCGGATGAGAATCGTGCGTCAGTTGCTGACCGAGAGCCTCTTACTGGCGGCTGCCGGCGCGGTGCTTGGGACCATATTCGGCTTTGTGGGAATTCGCGCGTTGCTTTCCGTGAACACGGCGGGATTACCTCGTGTGGGAACTGATGGCGCGCTAGTATCGCCGGATTGGCGCGTTCTCTTGTTCACAGTCGTGATTACTTTGCTCACAACGTTGGTCTTCGGAATGCTGCCCGCGTGGCGCGCCGCACGAATTGACGTGAGCACCACCATCAAAGAAAGCTCGAGCCGGTCGGGAAGCGGATTCCGGCAGAACAAAATGCGGACCGTTTTGGTTGTAATCGAGGTTGCGCTAGCCGTGGTCCTGTTGGTGGGCGCGGGGCTACTGATCCGCACCGAGGCCGCGCTCTATGCGGTGAAACCCGGCTTCGACACTCATAACGTGCTGACCATGCGCATGTCGCTCTCGGGCAATTCGTACAACACCAGCCTGGCGATTGAGCAGATGATCCGGCAGGCGACTGAACGCATCGATGCATTGCCCGGAGTGGAACTCGCGAGTGCGACATGTTGTGTTCCGCTCGAGGGCGGTTACGGCTTGCCGTTCCGAATTATGGGCCGTCCATTAGACAAAGGCCCGTTTCATGGCGGCGGTGGATGGAAGACGGTCTCTCCGGGATTTTTCGAAGTGTTCAAAATCCCGCTGGTTCGCGGACGCTCATTTAACGAACGTGACAATCACACCGGCCCTCCCGTGGTCATCATCAACGAAGCGATGGCAAAACGATTTTGGCCCAAAAGCGATCCACTGCAGGATCGTATTTTGATCGGTAAAGGCGTGATGCCGGAACTCGATTCCGAACAGCCGCGGCAAATCATCGGCGTGGCAGCCGACCAGCATGATGGATCCTTAAACCAAGATCCGGAACCCGAAATGTACATACCCAATGGCCAGGCGACCGATGCCATTCAAGCACTGAATGTAAAACTGACGCCGCTTTCCTGGGTCATCCGAACCCACGGCGATCCTATGAAACTCCGGACGCCGGTTGAGGCTGTGTTGCGGCAGGTGACGGGACTTCCCGTATCGGACGTCCGAGACATGGACGAAATTGTCTCGCGGTCCACCTCGCGACAGCGTTTTGACATGCTGCTGATGAGCGTCTTTGGCGGAGTGGCGTTACTGCTTGCGGCCATCGGGATCTATGGGTTGATGGCATATTCGGTCGAACAGCGGACGCAGGAAATTGGCATTCGTATGGCCCTGGGCGCCGAGCGAGGAGATGTACGCGGCATGGTCATGCGGCAGGGCATTACGTTTGCCGTTATCGGAGTCGTCGTAGGCCTATGCGGCGCGTTCGCTCTTGCGAAACAAATCTCAAGCTTTCTGTTCGGCGTAACGGCTTGGGATCCATTCGTATTTGCGACGATTCCTATCGTTTTGCTGATCGCCGCGGCCATCGCGATTTGGTGGCCGGCAGTCCGCGCTACGCGAGTAGACCCGGCGACCGCGTTGCACGAAAGCTAGCGTTGACTTAGATTCGTGTCAGTACAGAGTGAAAGCGAAGAGCATATCACCGGCCGCCACTAGCAAGTACTGATGTCCGTCGAGCATATATGTTTCCGGCGCATTCGACACCTGACCGATGTGTGAGTGCCAGAGAATCTTGGCGTCGGCCGGATCATAAGCTACAAAATTGCCGCCCGCGTCTCCGGCGAACAGAAGTTTGCCCGCGGTGGTTAGAATTCCGTTGCCGCCGCCGTAATGTTCGATGCCGGGATAGCGATGCCTCCATGCCACTTTGCCGGTCTGATAGTTAATGGCGGTGAGATACACGCCCGCTGAGCCTACGCCCATCTCCTCCTTGCCACCAAGGCCCATGGCGCCGCGCGGGTCGGTCTCCGTCAAGTAATACATGGCGTAGGAGTCGCTCTGCGGAACGTAAAAGAGCCCTGTCTCCGGGTCGAAACTCGGTGGCGGCCAATTTGTGATACCGCCATTTGCCGGCGAAACCAAGGCGCCGCCTATGTCGTAATCCTTGGCAGGAATGCGCACGGGTTCCCCACGTTTATCGACACCTTTGGACCAATTCGCGGTCTGCGAATATTTCTCGGTAACAAGGTGTTCACCCGTGACACGGTCGAGGGTAAAGAAATATCCGTTTCGGGTGGCCTGGATAACCAGTTTGCGCATTTTGCCTTGGAAAGGCGCATCGATGAGGATCGGCGTCTCGGTGGAATCCCAATCGTGCGTATCGTGCGGCGAGGTCTGGAAATACCACGCCATCTTGCCAGTGTCGACATTCAGCGCAACCAACGAGCAGGTATATAAATTGTCGCCTGGTCCGCGGCTCTGCGCCGTATAAGCCGGGGTTGGATTACCAGTTCCGAAAATATAAAGGTGGGTTTCGGGATCGTAACTTCCCGGAATCCAGTTCTGGCCGCCTCCATGCCTAGCTGCGTCCAAGTTGGCCCAAGTGTCCAACCCAGGGTCGCCCTTTTTCTGCGGCGTCGTATACCAGACCCACTGCAAATCGCCTGTTTCCGGATCGAAAGACTGCAGCGGAGCAGGCGCGTCAAGATCGTCTCCCGTGCCGACGAGAATATGATTGCCGATGACGATTGGCGCGTCGGTAGAAAAATACTGCTGATTGAAATCGGAAATGACCTTATGCCAACGCTCCTTGCCGGTGCGGGCATCGAGCGAGACCAGGTAATCATCTGGCGTTTCCATGTAGAGCCAGTTGCCCCACATGCCAAGTCCGCGATTGCCGATGTGCGTGCCGCCTTTGGTTTTCCAAAAATAGTGCCAAATCTCGTGTCCGTCGTGCGCGTCGACGGCCCAAGCGTTGTCGGGAACGGAAAAATAGAGAATTCCGTTCACTTCCAGAATGGACGCGCGAATATTCGTCCCGCCGAAACCGGGACCGGCAGCGCCGGTTCCCTCACCGCCGATAATCACCGGAGTGAACCCGCCACGACCGCCGGTCCCGCCAGCTCCCGGTGTGACTCTTACCGCCCATGCCAAGGTCAAATCTTTGACATTCGATTGATTGATTTGAGCAAGTGAGCTGTAACGCTTACCCGTGTAGTCGCCCGAGTAAGTCGGCCACGAATTTCCCAGCGGTTTTAATATGTCCGCAGGATTGAGGCCCTGCGCCGTCGCGATCACGCCAAAGGCACAGAGATAGGCTGCAACGGCCAAGGGGCGCCTGGCCGGGAGGAGCAAATGTTTCACAAGTTTCATTTGATCGTTTCCAGATACGCGGTAATGTCGTGGATTTCCTTGTCGGTGTACTCGGCCAAAAGATGCCGGTGGGGTTCCAGCGGATCATGGATCACCACCTTCGCTTCATCTCCGTTGCGGTTAATTGTCTGTTCGTAACCATCGGAATCGGTCAGAGTGACAACGAAATCGTCGATGCGGTCGAGTTTGCCTTCGACGGTTTCTCCTGAAGGCAATGTGACCGTCACAGTCGTAGGCGGAACGTGTATTGGGACGTCGGGCCGGCTTTGACCGAACCGTCCTCCGGCGGCTGGCATGATCCATGTCTGTTGAAGCGTCATTGGGTTTTCAATCTTCGAGGCGAAGCCTTTTAAGTCGCCTGTGACGGAATGACAAGAGCCGCACATCTTTTCGAACGTCTCGTGTCCCTCCGTGGCATTGCCAACGATAATGCTGGGCGGCTTCTCCCGGGAAATGTCATAGCCGCCAACTCGGAAGCTGTGGAGAAACGCCGCGATATCCGAGATTTGCTCCATCGTTAGCGGGAATTTTGGCATACCTCGATCGATGCGCCCATTCTGCACGACCGGCGCGATTGTTTCCCCTTTTTTGTCATTCAACACAAGTTGAGACCGAATCAAGTTGGGACCGCCCTCGCCACCGCGGGCGTCCGCCCCATGACAGAAACTACAGTTCACACTGAAGAGAACTTTCCCGCGATCGGCTTCGGCCGTGTTCACCTGATGGGTGGGATATGCCGACGGTCTTACACGAGCGCCGGGACGCCCGATCGCAGTGCCAGGGGCTCCCTGCCCAGGGCCGGCCGGAGCGCCCGCCGCCGGTACTTGAGTATTCCCGCCCCGGTCTGGCGGCGTTTGAGTCTGGTTTGTGCTAGGACTGGCCTGGTTCGGATTTTGCGCGGCGCCTTCGGTTATGGCGACAGCTACAACAGCGAACATGGCTCCTGCAAGGTACTTGCTGAATTGCAAATTTACCTCCCAAACAGATTGTACGGAGTGCGAGTTGAGCGAAACGTGGAAATGCTCAGGCATACTGGACAAATGGACTCTGAGATTACCAGCCTCTTCGTCACTCATTCGGTGAAGTCGCTGCGGAAGATGAATGGCCATATCGCGTCTTGCGTGGCCCGTCTTACTGACGATCAGATTTGGGCCCGCGGAGCCTCTCACGAAAACTCCATCGGCAACTTAGCCCTGCATCTCTGCGGCAATGTACGGCAATGGATCGGGTCAGGCGTGGGTGCTGAGCCCGACATCCGCGAGCGCGAGAAAGAGTTCTCTACGCAAGGGGGATTGAGCCGGGCCGATTTGCTTTCTCGCCTGAATGGCACCGTCGATCACGCTGCCGCCATCATCGAACGCGTTACGGCGGAAAGGCTGGCGGAAAAGATTACTCCCCAAGGAGAAACAGTCACAGTGTTAGATGCGATTTACAACGTCGTCGGTCATTTTCAGCAGCATACCGGTCAAATCGTTTTCGCTACCAAGATCCTGTGCGGCGAAGATCTCGGCCTGTATCGCCCGAAGGCTGCCGTTACGCAAGCTACGTAAATAAAGACCGTCCAGCTGCTGACGGCAAACGCTACTGCGCGCCGCGGCTGAGTAACATCACCTTGATCGTGTGGAAAATGACGTAGGTATCAAGTGCGAATCCAATGTGCTTGATGTAGTAGAGATCGTATTCGAGCTTGATCATGGCGTCCAGCTCCGTATCGCCATATTTATGGTTGATCTGAGCCCATCCTGTGATGCCCGGCTTCACAGCCAGTCTCTGGCGGTAATAGGGAATTTGGTGCGCCAACAGATCAACGAACTCCGGCCGCTCGGGGCGGGGTCCGACAATCGCCATGTCGCCGCGGACGACGTTCCAGAATTGCGGCAACTCGTCCAGCCGCAGCTTCCGCAGCCACAGTCCAACCTTGGTAATGCGTGGATCGCCGACCTTAGCCCACACGGCGCCAGTACGCGCTTCCGCATCTAAATACATGGATCGAAACTTATAGAGCGTGAATACGTGGCCGTTTCTGCCGACACGCCGCTGCCGAAACAGCGCCGGACCTTTCGAACTAAGCCGCACGGCGATCGCCGTCAGTAACATCAGGGGCGACAAGACAATCATGCCCACCAAGCCGAGCGCGAAGGAATATACGTTCTGAAATGCTTGGGCGGAATGCTGTGGCCCCAGCTCCGACGTGAAGATCAGCTGGGACGGCTGGATCTTTCGACTACAGACCCGGCGCAGCGCCATTTCGTACGTGTCCGCAGCGTCTTCAATAATGGTGCCGGCAAACCGGATCTCCAGCAGCTCCTGCACCGGCAGGCGATTACGACGTTCTGCCATGCCGACGACAATGCGAGTGGGCTTCACGGTCTCGCTAACCGCCTTGAGGTCCTTGATGGATCCCAGGCACGCAACCGGAAAGGTGACGGGTTGCTCTTCACAGAGATAGCCAGCGACCGAATAACCAATCTGTGGGTTGTCGAGTAGGAAGGTCGTGATCTCTGCCAAAATGTCGGCGTTACCCAGCATCAGCACGCGCTCCGAATGCAGCACGAGAATGACGTACCGCCAATAGATGATGCGCCAGATCGGTAAAAGGAAAATGACGCAGACGCTGCCGATTATGACGAGCCACCGGGGCAGCAGCAAATCGGCGTTCAGGTAGCCGAGAAACGCCATTGCCAGCAAGGCGCAACCCACTGCCATGCAGACTTGCTGAAGCAGGACCAGCCGCGATGTAATCCGAAATTCGCCATACAGGTCCTGGTAATAAAGCCCAAGGATGATGCATGCCGTCAGGAAAAGAATTTTCCAATAATTACCTTCGGCAACTAAATAGACGTATGGGTCCACGCCCAAAGCATAAAAAGCCGTCAGGAAATAGG
>JBARMQ010000609.1:0-11340 GCA_049802535.1 Bryobacteraceae bacterium
CTCAACGGATCTCCTCCCCGGAAAGAACGCTTTGAGGCCCATGAGACGCCGCAGGCTAACCAACGAGGTGCCAGACGAGCGGGCTATTCCTCCTGAAGGAGGGGGAGTCGGAATCGCGGTAAGGGAAGCGGTTATTCGAACCCGCCGTTCCCTTGCAAACCGAACGGGGAGGACGCTCTTTGCACCGGTCGCCCTGAACCGACACTGTTTCTTGCATACGTGCCATAGACGATGGAGATGGGAAACCCGCTACGCGCAGGCCAAAATAAGCGCCTGCCGGACCTGGCGACCTTGTTGTGGATCGCAAAGTGCATAACCAGACTTGATGTACAGGGTTGCTAGAATTCCGCTTAGCCGATGAAGGGACTAGCGCTTGTCTTGAAGTTTATTCCGCTGGGATTCAGCGCTTTACTCCCCGTGGTGAATCCGATTGGTTCAGCCATGCTGTTTCTTGGCCTTGTCGGCCGCCCCGATCACGCGATCATGAAGAGCTTGGCGCGTAAGGTCTCGATCAACGCTACTTCTTTTCTATTGGTTGTGCAGCTTTCGGGCGGCTACATTCTGCGCTTTTTCGGGATATCACTGCCGATCGTGCAAGTTGCGGGCGGGTTGGTACTGGCGAGCATGGGATGGACACTGTTGAATAAAGAAAATCCGGAAATGTCTGCGACCGCGGCGCCGGCCCTGTCGCTTGCCAGAGTTGAAGACAAGCTCTTTTATCCGTTGACGTTTCCCATCACCATTGGCCCTGGATGTATTGTCGTCGCACTGACTCTCAGCGCCCGTGCGTCGGTGCGCGGCATTATGGAAATCGGCCTCGCTCATCTCGGCCTCGCGATTGGCACCGTTCTGGTTGGCCTGATTGTGTACTTCTGTTATGGCTACGCGGACCGAATTACCACCAAGCTCTCGCCCGCGGCCAGCCAAGCATTTCTGCGCCTAATGGCTTTCATCCTGCTTTGCATTGGCAGCGAGATTGTGTGGAACGGAATCGAGAGCCTCATCGATACGCGAGTTTAACGGGAAGACTATGGTGAGCCGGGCGGGGCTCGAACCCGCGACCACCGCATTAAAAGTGCGATGCTCTACCAACTGAGCTACCGGCCCTCTGCACGCAGAACTCTCATTTTAACAGAGAGATAAGCTGCGGCGACGAACGCCCCATCTGGCTACAGCCAATACAGTACCACTAGTATCAAATCATTAGCCTTGGAGCCTAAATTGCTGCTACAGTACCCGTTAATAACTCAACTTCAACCGTGCCGGGAGGTCGTATGTCTCAAACACTCTTTCCTTCTTTATGGCGGATCTCCGCATTACTGAGCGGAGCCTGCGTGGTCCTCTTTCAACCCATGCATGCCGCCACTTTGTGCGTCAATCCCGGCGGTACTGGCGGTTGCCAAGCAACCATTGGCGCTGCTGTGACTGCTGCTGCGCCCGGCGATATTATTGAAGTCGCTGCCGGCACTTTCGCCGAGGCCGTAGTGATCACAAAGTCCCTTTCATTGGTTGGATCGGGCAGCGGCTCTACAATTATCGATGCGACGGGACAGCCGCATGGCATCTTCATCGACGGCACCGCAGCGGCGCCGGCCACGGGAGTGAGTGCGGTGGTCGTATCTGGGTTCACGATTGAGAATGCCAATTTCGAAGGAATTCTCGCGGCCAGCGCAACCAACGTCACGATTCTCCAGAACGAAGTGATGAATAACAATTTGGTGCTCAGCCAAGATAACTGCCCCGGAATTCCGGCGTATGAGACGAATGAGGCTATGGACTGCGGCGAAGGCATTCATCTGATGGGCACGGACCACTCAGTCGTCGCCGATAACCTGGTGCATAACAACTCCGGAGGCATACTGATTACCGACGAAACTGGCCCCGATCATGACAACCTGATCACTGGCAACACTGTGACTCGGAATGGGTATGCCTGCGGTATCACCCTTGCTTCGCATCCAGCCGCCAGCCGCGCGAATCCCACGACGCCTTTCAACTTTGGCGTGTACCACAACACCGTGTCAGGCAATGAAGTGTCGTTCAATGGCCTTTTAGACGGTGCCGGGGCGGGAGTGGGCATCTACGCGCCCGGTCCCGGATCCCAGGCATACGGAAATATGGTGATCGGCAATACACTGGAGAGCAATGGTCTGCCTGGTGTGGCGATGCATAATCACGCGGCTCCTCCCGGTGCGCCGGCGATTTCGTTCAATGACAATTCGATCATCGGAAATACCATACGGTTTAACGCGGCAGACACCGAAGATGCGGCGACAGCGGGCCCAACTGGGATCAACATCTATAGCCTCACGCCTATGACCGGGACGGTGATTGCCCAAAATCAGGTCGATAATGAAGCGATCGATCTGGCAGTGAATGTGGCATTGGCCGGGTCGACTGGCCCCGCGCAGATTCAGGCCCACTTGAACAATTTCGTGCCGTACGGATTCCGGCCAAGGATCGTGGGTATCAGCAATACGGGCGCAGCCCAAGTTGACGGAGCGGAAAACTGGTGGGGATGCACATCCGATCCCAGTCAAAGTTCCGGATTGTTGCGTTGTGCGGCAGCGACGTCCGGCGTCAGCACTAGCCCTTGGCTGCTGCAGCCGGCGCCAGCCGTCACAGCGGCGGCCAATCCGTTCCTAAACCGTCCTCAATAGAAAATTCGGTCGAAGAGCCGCCGCATCTGCAGCTGCAAGCTGTGTAACTCCGTCTCTAACGGCGGTGGCTCCGGACCGCGATTGGTCCAACGTTGCGTCAGCTCGCAAAGCATTTCCCTCTCTACCGGAGAACAAGGGATACTTTCTTTCGGCTGGCCGAAAACCAGACGCAGGCCGTGATCCAGGGCGCGATAGAACGTCGCAGCGCGTAAGAGAAATTCCGCATCCTGCCGGTCCAGGTGCCCCATCTTCTCGACGATGTCCACGCGTTCGGGCGTGTTCAGGGTCTTGAAGAACAGTCCCGCGCCCTTCAAGCGCAGGTACATCAAAATAAAGTCGGCATCGTAGTATCCGCCGGCGCCGGCTTTCAAAGGATTGATAGTTCCTTGTTCCCGTTCTAAGCGTGAGCGCATCTGGCGAAGATCGCGTCTGGAGCGGCCTCCCTGTCCATAACGCCTCCAATCGACCTGCTGCAAAGTGCTGAGGAAGGTAGTGGCGCGCTCCTGATCGCCGGCGACGCCGCGAGCCTTCATATAGGCGATGCCTTCCCATGCCTCCGCCTTGTTGGCGAAGTATTCCGTATATCCGGATTCCGTTTGAACCAGCAAACCCTCACGGCCATTGGGGCGGAGTCTCGTGTCGAGCGATAGCAGCGTTCCGTCGCCGGTATAGGCGGTCAAAGTGTCGATCAAATGCTCAGCGACGCGTGTCCAGAATTTAAGGCGGCCGGCCTCCGAATCGGGAACAACGAAAATCAGGTCGGCGTCGGAGCCCAAATCGAACTCCCGCATTCCCAAGCGGCCCAACGCGATAACCATCATTTCGCTCTTGGGGCCCTCGAACGGTTTGGCGGACGTCGCATCCTGTGCCGCACGATCTAAGGACTGCTCCAACGCGATGCGATACGAGCGGGCAATCACAAATTCAGCGACTGCGGAGGTTCGGTCTAGCGTTTGGAATACCGGCTCTTGCGCGCAGATGCTACCCACCTGGATGCGCAACATTTCGCGGCGGAAGAAACGTCGCAGAGCGCCAATGTCATTGAGCGGCGCCGCCAGCCCTTCGAACGCCCATCGGCGGTTAGGATGATCGGCCACCAGGCGGACTTCTTCGAGCAACTGGGGGCTACGAATCAACTGCGACGATAGGTACGGGCTCAGCTCAAAGAGCTGGATGACCAAGCCTCTGAGAATGTCGTGGCTCTCCAGCAGATATAAAAACGGCGGCGTTTCTAACAGGCTTTCGAGAAAATATTCAAAGCCTTTGGTATTTCGCCGCATGGGCTGATCCCGCAGGCGATTCACCAAATGGGGCGCCGAGTGTTCCAAATCTCGAAGTAATTTGGCGGAGAAGACCGCTGGAGCTTGCTCGCTCGAAAACTCCGCCGCAGGCGCCGAACTCACAGGCGTTGTTTCCACGTGACTCAACGTGTAATAGAGAGGCCTTTGCGCGTGGACGATCCGTTCATAGATAACTTGCACGTTCTCTAGATGCTGGTTCAGATCGTGCATCAACTGGGTCGAAAGATCCACGCCGGTTTGTGGCGTAAGATTAAGCCGCCGTGCGAGGCGATCCAGCGCCAACGGCTCAGACGGCAGGGCGTGCGTCTGCCGATCGTCTTCAAATTGGAGGCGGTGCTCGACTTGCCGGAGGAACGTATATGCCCCCGCAAGCCGGGCATATTCCGTGGCGGAGAGCAGATCTTTATCAAGCAGCCGTGAAAGTGCCAGCATTGTTCCACCATGCCGCAGCCAGGGGTCACGGCCGCCGTGAAGACGCTGAAGGCACTGGACCAGAAATTCGATGTCCCGGATACCGCCTCGAGTCAGCTTTACATTATATTCGCTGTTGCCAAGCCGCTTAGCGGCCAGTTTTTCGCTGATGCGCTCCCGCGTGGCGGACATGGTCTCAATGGCCGAAAAGTCGAGAGTTGTGGAATAGATTAATGGCTCAACAGTGTCAAGGAAGTGATCTCCGAGGCTTCGGTCGCCGGCGGCCACACGCGCCTTGATCAGCATTTGAAGTTCCCAGTCGCGAGCGCGTTTTGAATAATATTCCTCTGCACGAGCAAGCGAGATACAAACGTCTCCCAACGCGCCTTCGGGCCGCAGACGCAAGTCGACTCGATAGCAAAGGCCGGCATTGGTATAGGTGGACAGAAGGTTCGTGAGGCGGTTGGCGGCCTTCTTGAAAAACTCCTGGTTGGTGATCTTCTCGGGGCCCGAAGTCTCTCCCGCACCGCTGTAGAGGAACAAGAGGTCGATATCGGAGCTGTAGTTAAGTTCGCGGCCTCCCAGCTTTCCAAGAGCGATAACGGCAAAACGCGCCTTGAGTTGTTCACCCTCGCCACGATCGTAGGGGACGCCATAACGTGGCGTTAACTCGTTCAAGATGCTTTCCAGGCCACAATCTAAAATTGCGTCCGCCAAATTTGATATTTCTTCAGTAATTTCAGCTAATGTCGCGAACGCAAGTACGTCCCGCAACACGAGACGCAGCAATTCTCTCCGGCGGAAAAAGGCGAGGTCCTGTGCGTCCGCCGGCCGACCTGCGCGGCTATCGAGTAGATTCTTCAATCGACTGCGATATTGCTCGACAGATAACACCACGTGCAGGTCAGCAACTGAGTTTAGGCCTTCCGGACGCCGCGATAATTCTTCAGAAAGAAATCTGCTGTATGTGAAGACGGTAATCAGCCATTGCAATTGCCGGTCGGGCAGATGTTGGAGGAACTCAGGAAAGGCGGCATGAAGGTCGGCTAGGTAATGCCAAGCTCTGAGAGGATCGACAGAGGCGTCCACGGCCACTTCGAGACGCCGGGCTATGTCAGGGGGAAGCGATTGAAGCGAGAATCGCTGCGGGGAACCGAAAGCGCGGGTCGCTTGATCTACGGGGAGCGGCATTTTCGAACTGATTCGACGGCTCTGTTAAGCCATCTAGACAACCGGGTCTATCAGTTCGATTATATCGTCGGTTGCGATCTCACCGGGTTTCAAAATAGCCGCGTAGAAGCCGCTGAGCCCCCAAAAAGATGATTGGGGATCGAGTGCCTTGACCCGTTTGTCATAAATCCGAGCCTCTATTCCCGCACCGTATCGATGCAAATTGTTGCAAGGCGCTCGGGGCGCCGTCAATTCCAACTCAACTGTGCCGGCGCGGAACCGTTGACCCGGACGCCAAGCCGTATGGTCCAACCCGCGCGTTGTCAGGTTCTCTCCCAAAGCGCCATAGAACAACGGCCAGCCCTCGGCTTGCAACTCGACGATCGCTTCCGAGGCAATCAACAACAATGCTCTTTGCGGTCCACCGTGATGCTTTTTATCGCGGTGATCATCGCCTTCGAGACCGAGTTCGTTAGCGATAGCCCGTTCGACGGGTTCTTTCGGAACGCCGCCAGGCGAAACGTTGATCTGAAGGATAGAGCCTTTCATCGAAGCACCTCGGATGGTTCCGGACATTCCACTGTCTCAAGCGTGTAACCGCAACGTTGAATTTCGGTGAAGTAGGTGCACGCCGAGCTGCCGTTCGAACGAAAGATCTTCTCAAATGCGCGCGTCACTTTTTCGTGGCCCCGCTGGTAGAAGATCAGAACCGAGGGGCCGGCGCCGCTCAAGGCGCAACCCAATAAGCCCTCTTCTTTGATCGACAGCATCTGACCGAATCCAGGAATCAGAGGCGCCCGATAGGGCTGGTGCAACCGGTCTTGCAGCGCAGCCGAAAACGATTCGGTACTTCCCGTGCATAACGCCGCAATCAGCAGCGCCGAACGCTGTACGTTGAAAACCACGTCCTCGCGGCTGTAGGCTTGCGGCAGAACCGAACGAGCTTTCGCGGTTGGCAATGTGTAGTCCGGTACAACCACGGCAACCCCATAGTTTGAAGGCAGATCCACGCGCACCGCGTGAACGTCGCCGGGGCCCTCCATGGAACTTGCCACAATTGAGCCCAGAACACATGCCGAGACATTGTCGGGATGGCCCTCAATGCGCGCCGCCTCTTGAAGGATTTGGTGCCGCGACCACTTGAGCCGAAGCAGATGGTCGGCCAGGACGACGCCCGCTGTTAAAGCCGCCGCACTGGAGCCAAGTCCCTTGCCGATCGGAATTTCGTTATGCACGTCCAACCGGATGCAGGGCAAATTAGTGCCTTGACTACCCGCTACCTCCAGCGCCGTCTGCCAAATCAGATTCGATTCGTCTTGAGGGATGTGCGCCACATCCAAGCCCGTGGCGCGCACCGTCAGATCGTTCGAGTAATCGATGGTGCAGGTTAAGTACAAGTTCAACGCCAACCCCAGCGCGTCGAAGCCCGGACCAAGATTGGCGCTTGATGCCGGAACACGTAACCGATGGCTCATGAGGAATGGCGGACGCGGGCCACGCTGATACCGAGAACAATCAAGAACTTAATTTTACCCGCTCGCCCGAACGGCAAGATTGATAAACGGCTAATACCACTTCGAGAGCGCGATATCCGTCTTCGCCACTACTGACTGGATCCCGCTTAGTTCGAATCGCGTCGGCGAAGTCCATGAACTGCCGCTCAAACGAAGCAAGGCTGATCGCCATCGGATCCGAGGCGCCCGATGCGACGTCATGATGAAGAGGAGCAGGGTCGATCGCGCCGGCCGATTCATCATCTTGCACATCCCACGTAGTCAGGCGATCTCCCGAGAGAACGGCTGTGCCCCTCGTGCCGTGAATCTCGATGCGTTCCGTATAACCGGGCCAGATCGCTGTCGACGCTTGCACAATGCCAGTCGCGCCGGACCAATACGCGAGCAGCGCATTCACAACGTCCTCCGATTCAATCTTGTGACGCGCGCCCAATTGCCACATTCCGCTGACTCCCTCAACCGGTCCCATAAGATAAAGCAGCACGTCGATCTGGTGGATGGCTTGATTGATCAGCGCTCCACCGCCTTCTACCTGCCAACTTCCTTTAAGGGGCCGTGAGTAATACTCATCGCTTCGATACCACTTGACGTAGGCGTCAGCTTCGAGCAGCTTCCCGAGACGTCCTAGCGGCAGGGCCCGCCTCAGAAACATGGTGGAATCGTCGAACCGGTGTTGGCTCGCTACGCTCAGGGGAATGCCTGCAAACCGCGCTGTGTTGACCATCACGCGCGCTGTTTCTAAATTGGTCGCGATGGGCTTTTGGACTTGAATCGGCCTTTGTATCTCGGCACAGATTTGGACGGGCTCCAATCGAAAATCGGGAAAGGTACAGACGTCGATGAAATCAAGGCCCGGCAATCGGCAGAGCTCTTCATAATTCGAGACAAATTCGGCGCCCCAACGTGACGCAAAGTCGCGGCCTCGCTCCTCAGTCTTGTTCCAGCACGCGGCTACTTCGAATCCAATGTTCCGGTACGCCTGCGCGTGCTTGTTCGCAATCGCGCCGGTGCCGAGAATTCCAACTCTCATGCCCCACAGTTTGGCAGAGTCGTCCTGCGCAAGGCGTGGCAGGATACTGGCGTATATGCATCATCTGCTGTTCTATGACTACGTCGACGATTATTTTGACAAGCGTAAGCCACTGCGGCCGCTGCATTTTGCCTATGCGCAGGCATCATTCGATCGAGGAGAGCTCGCCTTGGCAGGCGCGTTTGCCGACTCGCCCGCCGGCGCCGTATTGGTCTTTCGCGGAGACCGGCGGGAAGTCGCCGAAGAGTTTGCAAAGAACGATCCTTACGTTCTGAAGGGATTGGTGAAGTCATGGCAGGTCCGGCCGTGGACAACGGTCATTGGGGACGGCAAGACATTGCCACCGCTCTAGTCCGGGTAAGCTTGCTCATATACACACTTTGAAAGGGAGCAACACAATGAATGAATCGAAGCTCGGCGGCCGGTTTACATTCCCCGGTACGTCATTAACGGTACAACGGGTCGGCTACGGCGCGATGCAGCTGGCGGGCCGCGGCGTCTGGGGACCGCCGAAAGATCCGGACGAAGCGGTTGCCGTCCTCCGCGAGGCCCTCGCTGCCGGTGTGAACCACATCGACACTTCTGACTACTACGGGCCACACATCACCAATCAGATCATCCGGCAGGCCTTGTACCCGTACCCGGCGGAGTTGGTGATCGTCACCAAGCTTGGGGGACGGCGTCCACCCGACAAGTCATGGCAGCCCGCCATCTCGCCCCAAGAGCTAACTGACGGCGTCCACGACAACCTCCGCAACCTGGGCCTGGACGCTCTCGACATCGTCAATTACCGCAGGATGGGAGCGGGCCACGGTCCCGAGCAGGGATCCATCGCCGAGCAGGTGACGGTGCTCGCCGGCCTGCGGAGCAAGGGGTTGATCCGCCACATCGGCCTGAGCAATGTCACGGCCGCCCAGGTGGCCGAGGCGCAGGCGATCACCGATATCGTGTGCGTGCAGAATAACTACAACCTGGCTCAACGCCAAGACGACAAGCTGATCGACAAACTGGCGACCCAGGGAATCGCGTACGTACCGTTCTTCCCGCTCGGCGGCTTCACGCCGCTGCAGTCGTCCACCTTGTCGTCTGTTGCGGACCAACTTGGGGTGACGCCCATGCAAGTCGCGCTCGCGTGGCTGTTGCACCGGTCGCCCAACATCCTGTTGATCCCCGGCACTTCGTCGGTCACCCACCTTCGCGAGAACCTGACTGCCGGTGAGTTGACGCTGTCGCCGCAAACCCTGGCGGAGTTGGACGGGATCGCTGCCGCGGCGACGGTCGCCGGGAAGCACTGATTACGGCAGGCTCTCTGGTCGCATAGGTTCGAATGCGAAGCTCGCGCCCATGTTACAAACCCGAGATACGGATGGTGACGAAACGTCCTTACGAGCCGCCGCTACGATGGAGTTACTCCCTCAGTTAGTAAGGAGGCGCGCCAGTGGTTGGGACGGGTGGAGGAATGAGTTCAACGATCATAAGTTTGTTCTATCCTTGCTAGTCGATCATGTTTTCGGGGTTCGGAAGCACCGGGAACATGATCCCTACAAGCTCTTCGGTCTCGGATGATGATTTCGTGTTCCGGTTTTTCCTGGTCTATCGAGAAGCTTTCCCACTGCCGAAGAGAGACTCCGCCAGGGCAATGCGCGACTCTGATTACTGGCTATCCTGACGGTGAAAGAAGACGCTTTACTCTGCTTGTCAGGAGTCAAAAAACCTGTCGCGACATACGCCACTTACACTAGACGAGAAGGGCCTCCTTTCCTGGTAACGTTCCCGATGCATGATCGCATGAAGGCTTGTGTGTCACGGCGGCACATCCCACATTCCAATCTAAGGAGGCTGGCCGCGCGTCGCTCGAGTCGCGTCGCCACGGTAAGCGGGAATTAAATCATGCGCGCTACATGGGGTCGATGGCTGAACCTGCTGCGAAACGGTTTCTGGTTCGCACCAATGCTGATGCTGGTGCTCGCGTGCGCGCTCGCGCTGGTCTTGTTGTATGTGGACGAGCGATTTGATCCCGGGATTAAGTCGAAAATTGCGTGGGCCTATTCGGGAGGACCAGCGGGCGCACGTTCTCTGCTCAGCACGATCGCGGGCTCTATGATCACGGCCGCCAGTGTGACATTTTCGCTAGCTTCCGTGGCGCTTTCGATCGCCTCCCAGCAGTATGGATCGCGAGTACTGCGCAATTTCATGAGGGACCGAATCACGCAGGTCCTATTAGGCACGTTTGTTTCGACCTTCATTTACAGTGTGCTGGTGGTGCGCGCTATTCGAGGGTCCGATGTGTCCGGCGGCTTTGTACCGTCTATCTCTGTGACGGTCGCAATCGGGCTCTCATTAGCAAGCTTGATATTGCTGATCTATTTCATTCATCATGTGTCGACGTCGATTCAGGCGTCGCACATCGTGCGCGTCATCGCGGAGGACATGGAAGAGGCAATTCCGAAGCTTTACCCATCGAGAACGGGCGAGCCGATTGAGGATCTGAACGAGCCCGGCTTCCGCCGGGGGAAAGAGCCCTTGACCGTGACCATTCCGAAGAGCGGTTACCTCCAGATGGTTGACCTCGACGTTCTGCTGGCGGTCGCAACTGAGGAAGATCTTGTCATTGAACTAATTGTTAAGCCCGGCGACCATCTCGTGAAAAGCTATGGCGTGGCTCGAATATGGGGCACACGTAAGTTGAACGAGCAGGTTCTAACGCGAATCGTAGCCACTTTTCAGGTGGCTGGAGAGCGAACGCCAACGCAAGACATCCGTTTTCAGTTTCAGCAATTGACTGACGTCGTGGTTCGGGCGCTCTCGCCCGGCATCAACGATCCTTTCACCGCAATCAATGGGATTGATGAACTGGCGAGCGCGATGTTGTTGCTGGCAGAACGTACACGAGTCGTTCGCAACCGGAAGGATGACAATGGTGTTCTGAGGCTCACTCTTCTCACGCCCGGCCTAGGTGAGATTTTGAATGCGACGGTTGGACATATCGCGATCTATGGGGCGGCGGACCGGTTTGTAATGGCAGGATTGCGGCGAGTGCTTGACATCGTCGAACGATACGCGCACACCGGTAGTGAGGTCGAAACTGTGGGGCAGTTGCGAAAGGACCTCGACCGGCGCGAACAGGAGAATTCGTCCCGAGATTGAATCAGACGAGCGGTTCGTCCTTAGGATCTGTCTAGAAATAACATTTCCAAATAAGAATGTTTTAAGACATACTGTGATTAGTGATAGACGCCGCCGCAATCGCCGCA
>JBARMQ010000610.1:0-1510 GCA_049802535.1 Bryobacteraceae bacterium
ATTACGTCCAGAATGGATACGGCGGAACGATCTTCGTTTCCTATCCGTTGAAGCGCAGCTTCGCGCGCATCGGGCTGACCTACGGTTACAACATTTCCAACGTGAAGACGCTGACCACCGCAGCCCAGAATTATTTCGATTACATCGATTTCGAGGGCGTGGGCGGTCCGAATCAGTTGAGCGGCATCCGCACCAGCACCATCACGCCGTCGTACACCTACAACAGCATCAACAATCCCATAAATCCGACTGGCGGCCGCGAGCTATTTTTCTCGCTGGCGTTTTCCGGCAGCCAACTCGGCGGCAACGTCAATACCATCCAGCCGACTTTCGACGCGAAATATTTCCATCGGGGCCTCAAAAAGAACCACGTCATCGGGATGCACTTATCGGCGCGCCTGTTGGCGGGCTACGGCGGCAAATCCGCGCCTCCCTTCACGCGCTACTTCATGGGCGGCGAAAACGACGTACGCGGCTTCTGGGACTGGACCCTCAGCCCCATCGTATATTTGCCGAGCGACGTGGCAAGCGTGGCTGTCTTTAATGCCGACGGCACGCAACGCACCCAGAAGGGCGCTCCGGTGACGATGTCGGTTCCTTCCTACCAGGTCACATTCCCAGGCGGCGATACCAACATCGTCGGAAACTTCGAGTACCGGATTCCGATCGTGGGGCCGGTAACGCTGGCCATTTTCGCCGATGCCGGCTGGGATACGCTGCTCTTCCCCGGACAACTGAAAATGAACGCCGGACGAGTGGCCCAATTGAATGAAGAATTTCCGCAGGCCGGCTTCACTGGCCTCGCGGTGATCCAGCCCGGTTCCGAAAAAATCCGTACGTCTACGGGGCTGGAACTCCAGGTTTTGATGCCGGTGGTGAACGCCCCATTCCGCGTCTATTGGGCTTATAATCCCACCCGCTTCGAGGGCACTCTGACGGCGCCCATCGTCGCCGACAAATCGTACTTCCCGAATACGGCCACCTACAACAACGCCATCAGCGCCATCGGTGCGGTGTTGCCCTATAGCGCCGAGCGCTCGTCGATGTTCCGCTTCACGGTAGGGCGGACGTTCTAACGTTGGCAGGATTGGATAAACTATAATGATTTCCGAGTTTAGGAGTATCACTGTGAAGAGTAAGGTATTTCTGTGGCCAGTCCTCGCATTGGCTATGACATGGACGGCCCAGGCCCAGCAGGGCAAATTCGCGGTCATCAACATTCAGGGAGCCATCATCAGCACCAAGGACGGCCAGAAGGCCGCCGCTGAACTGAATGCCAAAACCGCGCCCAAGAAGCGGGAACTGGAGCAGAAGCAGAACGACATAAACTCGCTGCAGGACCAGCTCAATAAAGGTTCGAATACGCTGAGTGATTCGGCCAAGAACGATCTCTATAAGAGCATCGAGTCAAAGAAAAAGAGCTTGCAGCGCGAAGTGGAAGACGCGCAGGCGGATCTGGAAGCCGACCAGCAAAAGCTTTTGCAACAGCTTGGCCAGAAGATCCTGGCGG
>JBARMQ010000611.1:0-4241 GCA_049802535.1 Bryobacteraceae bacterium
CACTCCTTCTAAAGACTTCTTCGTGTTTTTCGGTCTCGACCGAAAATTGACGATAGATACCGGCTTGCTGCAAAAGCGCTTTTACGAACTCAGCCGACAGTGGCACCCGGATCGTTTCAGCCGCAAAGCGGCCGCTGAACAAGCACAGGCTCTCGAAGCGACTGCCGTTGTCAATGACGGCTACCGGACTTTGAGAGATCCAGTCAAGCGTGCTGAGTATCTGCTGACGGAAGAAGGATTTCCAATCGGCGAACAGCGATCGAAGGATGTGCCCGCCGAGTTGCTGGAGGAAGTCTTCGATCTTAATATGGCGCTTGAAGAGTTGAAGGAAGGCGACGAGTCCGCGCGCCCTCAGCTTGTTTCCGCCAAGGGAAACTTCCTGAACATGCGTGGCGAAATTGACCACCAACTCGAATCGCTGTTCGCCCGGCACGACGCGGCAGAGGAACGCAGTGAGACCGCCCGGCAAGCGCTGAACGAGATTCGCGGAACGCTGAATCGGCGGCGCTATGTTGAAAATTTGATTCGGGATGTTGATAAGGCTCTGAATCCCGCCACGGCGCCGGAGCCGGTAGAGGATTTGCTGTAAAGGCCGAAGAAGCTATGGGTACATTTCAAATTGATTTTGGCGACGACCGCAAGTCGAAGATCGTGGGAATCGATCTCGGCACGACCAATAGCCTGGTGGCGTATATGGACCTTACCGGCCCGCGCATCGTCGAAGACGCCGAGGGGCGCAAGATCGTGCCCAGCATTGTTTCGTTGGACGCGCACGGCGCTTTGATCGCCGGTGAGCCGGCGCGTGAGCTGTTGCTGACCAGCCCTGAACGCACTGTCTACTCCGTGAAGCGTTTGATGGGACGAGGGGTGGCCGACATACAACAGGAGCTGAAGCTGTTTCCGTTTCGCATCGCGGAAGATAGCGAATCGGTGATCAAGCTGAAGCTAGGCGGCAGAACCTTTACGCCTCCTGAGATTTCGGCTGCCGTGTTGAAGCGTTTGAAGGACAATGCCGAAGCGGCGCTTGGCGTTCCAGTGAGCGAGGCCGTTATCACCGTGCCCGCGTACTTCAACGATGCCCAGCGACAGGCCACCAAGGATGCCGGTCGTCTTGCCGGGCTTGACGTGTTGCGCTTGGTGAATGAACCGACAGCCGCGTCGCTTGCTTATGGTCTCGACAAACGCCAGGACGGTATCATCGCGGTCTACGATTTCGGCGGGGGAACCTTCGATATTTCGATACTCCGCCTGCACGACGGAATTTTCGAAGTGCTGGCGACCAATGGCGACACCCATCTCGGCGGCGACGACATAGACAACCTGCTGCTGCGCATTGCACTTGAAGATATTGAGAGCGAATGGCATCGCGACCTGTCGACGGATCCCGAAGGCGTCCAGCGTCTACGCCGCGCCGTGATCCGCGCCAAGGAAGAGCTGTCGTTCGAACTCGATACGCGCATTGAGCTTGAGTACCAAGGCCAACAGTACGCCCGCGCCATCGATCGGCCGCTACTGGAGCGGCTGATCACGCCGATCGTGGACCGAACGCTGCAGCCGTGCCGCGAATGTCTGGCCGATTCGAAGTTATCGCCCGAGCAAATTGACGAAGTGGTGATGGTTGGGGGATCGACGCGGATTCCGTTCGTGCGTGCCGCGGTGGAACGTCTCTTCAAAGCTAAGCCGCATACCGAATTGAATCCGGATGAAGTTGTTGCATTAGGCGCGGCGGTGCAAGCCGGCATTCTTTCGGGCGACGTGGAAGACAAGCTGTTGCTGGACGTCACGCCGCTCTCGCTCGGGATTGAAACGATGGGCGGCGTGGTTTCGAAACTCATTCATCGCAATTCGACGATTCCGGCAAGCGCTACCGAGGGCTTTACCACTGCCGTCGATGGCCAGCGGAACGTTCTGATCCACGTCCTGCAAGGCGAACGCGAGCTGGTCAAGGATAATCGCAGCCTGGCGCGATTCGAACTGAAGGAACTGCAGCCCATGGCAGCCGGTTTCGCGCGCATTGAAGTACGATTCCTGATTGACGCTAACGGCATCTTGAACGTCACCGCGCGCGATTCGCGCACGGGCAAGGAACAGACCGTCGAAGTGAAGCCTAGCTACGGGCTGAGTGAAGAGCAGGTGGAAGCGATGATCCGCGAGTCGTTCGAGCGCGCTGAGGAAGACTTGCTGGAACGGCAGGTACGCGAAGCACGTGTTGAAGCTGACGCTATTTTGACCGCGACCGACAAAGCCAAGAAAAGCGACGCCTGGCTGGCTCTTTCGACCGGCGGTCGCGCGGCCATCGAAGACGCCCAGCGCGAACTATTGCGCGTCTACAACGGTAATGACCACCGTATATTGAACCAGAAGATTGAGGCGCTGAACAAATCGACGATGACGCTTGCGGAAAACGTGATGAATACCGCCGTTCGTGGAGCTTTGAAGGGAACCAAAATCGAATAGAGCCGGGATCGAGTAAAGTAGAAAAGCATGCCTGGATTGACGTGGGATCACATTGAAGACATCGCGCTGAGCCTTTACGACACTCATCCGGACGTCGATCCGCTGAAAGTGCGCTTCACGGACATGCACAAGTGGATCACCGAATTGCCGGATTTCAAAGATGACCCGGCCGCTTCAACCGAAGGCAAACTTGAGGCAATCCAGATGGCGTGGCACGAAGAATATTCGGACAATCAATAGAGCACACGCCTAACGTTCAAAGATGTTGCAACTCTCCGCGGCCGGCAAACGATTCGGCCACAAACTTCTATTTGACGGACTCGATTGGCTGATCACGCCGAAAGAGCGAGTGGGCCTGGTGGGCGGAAACGGCACCGGCAAGTCGACTCTTCTTAAAATGATCGGCGGCCTTGAATCGCTGGATTACGGGACGATCTCGGCCATGAAGGGCATCCGGCTGGGTTATCTGCCGCAAGATGGGCTCAAGGTCACCGGCCGCAGCGTCTTCGCAGAGTGCCTCAGCGTCTTTGCAGATTTGAAGGATATCGAGGTCGAACTCGAATCGCTCACCGCCCGCATGAGTGAAATCGATCCCGCCAGCCCCGAATATCTGCAGATCGCCGACCGTTTCGAACAAGCCGATAGCGAGTTTCGTGCCCGTAATGGTTATGCCATCGAAGCACAGGTCGGGGCTGTGCTGGCCGGACTTGGCTTTCGCAAGGAAGATTGGAGCCGTCAAACTGAAGAGTTTTCCGGCGGATGGCAGATGCGCATTGCGCTGGCGAAACTGCTGCTGGAAAAACCCAACGTGCTGCTATTGGATGAACCGACGAACCATCTCGATATCGAGGCGCGTACGTGGCTCGAAGAATATCTTGCGAATTACGAATTCGCCTATGTTCTGATCTCGCACGATCGCTATTTCCTGGACGTTACCGTCAACAAGATCGCCGAAATCTGGAACAAGAAAGTCTTTTTCTACACTGGCGGCTACGAAAAATACAAACAACAAAAGGCAGAGCGCCTCGCCCAGCTCGAGTCGGCGCACAAGAACCAACAGGACAAGATCCAACAGCTGGAAGCCTTCATCAACCGCTTCCGCGCTCAGGCGACCAAGGCTAAGCAGGTGCAGAGCCGCATCAAGGAGCTCGAAAAAATAGAGCGTATTGAACTGCCGCCCGAAGAGAAGACGATCCACTTTACCTTCCCGCAGCCTAAGCCCAGCGGACGTATCGTAGCCGAGTTCAAAAACGTGGCCAAAAGCTTCGGCGAAAAACGCGTTTTCAGCGGCGCGAATTTTTTGATTGAGCGCGGCGATCGTATCGCGTTGGTTGGCGTCAATGGCGCGGGCAAATCGACTCTCATCAAACTCCTGGCCGGGACAGAAGCGCTCACTACAGGCGATTACACGCTGGGCCATAACGTCGATCTCGATTACTTCGCGCAAGATCAATATAAGGAACTGGATGTGAATGCGCGTTTGCTGGACGATCTTGCCGATGCCGCGCCGCGCACCACTCAAACCGAACTTCGCAATCTGCTTGGCTGTTTCTTATTCAGCGAAGATGACGTTTTCAAACGCATCGGCGTACTGTCCGGAGGCGAGCGCAATCGCTATGCGCTGGCACGCATGCTGCTGCGCCCTTCCAATTTTTTGCTGCTGGATGAGCCGACCAATCACCTTGACATGCAAGCCAAAGATGTCTTGCTGGACGCGCTGCAGAAGTTTACCGGGACCATCGTCTTTGTCTCGCATGATCGCTACTTCCTGGAGAACGTCGCCA
>JBARMQ010000612.1:0-3121 GCA_049802535.1 Bryobacteraceae bacterium
GACCGTGATTTCGTACGACTTTTGGAAGACCCGGTTGGGTGGTGCGGCGGATGTTCTGGGACGGAAGCTGATCGTCAATATGCATCCTTTTGTTGTGGTTGGAGTAGCGGCGTTGACGTTTCGGGGCATCGATGTTGGCGAAGTGCCGTCTGTCTGGATTTCAGCATCCATGTCCAATCAAGTGATACCGGGCTACTCTGACCTCCGACACAGCCCCACTCGCTGGATGCAAGTGCTCGGCCGCTTGAATGAAGGCGTGACGCTGAAACAAGCTCAGGTTGGGTTACAACCTTGGTTCAAGGCCATGCTGCAGAGGAATATGAATGAAGCCGGATTTCCCAAAATTACCCCGGAAGAGATGCAAGAGTATCTCCATTCGTCGCTCTTATTGACTGCCGCGCCGCAAGGCCACTCCAGTTTGAGGCGCATTTTGGTTCAGCCGTTGTGGGTGCTATTCGCAGCAACTATGGTGTTGTTGGGCCTGGCATGTTTGAATGTATCGGGTTTGTTTTTGGCGCGTGGCTCGGCGCGCGATCGCGAGATTAGCACGCGCCTGGCACTAGGAGCATCGCGCGGCAGGCTGGGACGGCAGTTTCTAGCCGACAGTTTGTTAATCGCGCTGACAGGAGGATTTCTTGGAGCGGCGCTAGCTCCTCTTGCGGTTCGCGCCTTGATCGCATTCCTGCCCAAGAACACGGCAGCCAACGCATTGCATGCGGGAGTGGACACGCGGCTGCTATTGTTTGCTTTCGGTGTAAGCGTCACGGCTGGGGTTTTGAGTGGCTTAGCGCCGGCATGGCAATCGGGACGGCGATCGTTAGTATCGTCGCTGCAGCAGCGCGGCGGTACGGCATTTGGTGGCGTTCGCCTGCGCAAGGTGATCGTGACCGCGCAAATCGCCTTGACTTTGACGTTGGTTGTGGGAGCAACGCTGTTTGTCAGAACGTTAGATGCGCTGATGACAAAGGGGCCCGGGTTTGTGACATCCAGCATGGTTTCGTTCACGCTCGCTGCTTCGCGCAACGGTTATTCCAATACGGACGGCAGCCGGCTGATTCGCCGCATTGACGAAGCCATACGCAACTCGCCGATCACGCAGGTGTCCGCCGTAGCAGGCGTTCCCTTGCTGACGGGCGGAAGTTGGAACAATCCGATCACGATTCAGGCCGACATGCGAATAACAACCGACCGTGCTGTGAATTTGAACGCCGTCACACCCGGATTCTTTCGAACCATGGGCATTCGAATTCTGGCTGGCAGGAACTTCGACGAACGCGTTGCGCGACCTTCGGGCGAAATGGGGTTTCGTTCGGCAATCGTGAACGAGTCTTTTGTGAAACGCTTTCTGGACGGGCGGAATCCGCTGGGCCTACGCATTGGCGTGGGTTCCGGACCGGACGTGAAGACGGATATCGAGATAGTCGGCGTTATGTCCGACTTCAGTTACCGCGGGCTTCGGGACGAGTCCGAACAGGCGTTTGTTCCTTTCCTCGAGGCAGGGAGTGGCGACGCAACATTCTATGTGCGAATTCGCGGGACGCCGGAATCGGCTTTTCAAACGCTTCGAGCGATTGTGCACAACGCTGACCCGACGCTGCCTGTGATGGACCTGCGCACTTTGGACGAACAAGTGAGCCGATCGTTGAATACCGAGCATATGCTGGCGACGCTGTCAGGCGGTTTCAGTCTGTTGGCGTTGGTGCTTTCGGTGGTCGGTTTGTATGGCGTGATGTCGTTTGTGGTTACACGGCGTACGCGCGAGATTGGGATTCGATTGGCTCTTGGAGCGGACCGCTGGTCCGCGATTTGGATGGTGCTGCGGGATGCGTTGCTAATGATTCTGGCCGGGATCGGAATTGGATTGCCGGTTATTTGGTTTTTGGGGAGGCTGATAGTGTCCCAGCTTTATGACGTTAAGCCGTTTGACCTCACCGTAATTACGATTGCAACGCTAGTTCTTGGAACGGCGGGATTGAGCGCGGCGGTTGTTCCGGCGCATCGTGCTTCCGGCGTGAATCCGACTGAATCGTTACGCGCGGAGTAGGCGTGATATCACGTCGCTATGCGGAGTCGTGTTTTTGAGGGGGCGACTGGTCGGGCGTCGTCTTCGCCCGCTGCTTCACTCGACTCATACTGGCAAACAATATCGAAACGATGCCTTGACCTTCGACCTATAATCGAGTAGACTGAGTGGTAGAAGGTTGAGGCGTTAGGCCATCATCACAATTTCCGATGGCGGAGGATGCTGGATATGCTGATTTTGCAGATTGTTTCATTGGAACCCGCGCGGCTGCGACTTGGATGCTCGGAAACAATTCTTCGAGGGAGTCTCTTGTCGGGTCTTAAGCGTTTTTGCAGGAGTTGCAGTCCGGGATTTGCATGGCCTACAACATGTTGGAGGATTTTTTAAATGTTTCGATCCATTGCTCGCGTCGCGGTTTCTGTTGGCATAGTATCTGTTTCCGTCTTGGCGTCCTTGGCCAACGCCCAGATTTCGCCGAACCTGCCCAACCCGACCACGGCGCCGAATCCGCTGACGACGACGTTATCTATTTTTCGTAGCAATATGCAGGACAAGATCATGAAGTCAGCGGAAGCGATGCCAGAGTCCAAGTATAGCTACCGGCCGACGAAGGCCGTTCGCTCGTTTGGCGAGATCCTGAATCATGTGGCGGATATATCCTACATCTTGTGTTCAAACGTGAAGGGTGAAGCGACCCCCGCCACGGCTGCCGCGAAGGGTTCGAAGACCGAGATCATGGCCTACCTCAAAGGCGCGTTCGGTTACTGCGATGGCGTGTACTCCGGGTTCATCGATGCGCACCTCAACGACCCCGCGGACTTCTTTGGCACCAAGACGAACAAAATGTTTATCTTGACGCAAGTCGGAAATCATGACGCCTTGCATTACGGCAACCTTGTCGCGTATCTGCGCCTCAATGGCCTCGAGCCATCCGGGGGCTGGTTTTGATGGCGCCGCGGCGCGCGCCCGCGACGCACGCCAGTAAAAATGGGCTCTGAGCGAAGTCATGAGAGTGAAAGTCTGGGGAACCGCGAAGACGTTGGTGGCTGCTAGCACACTGTGCGTAAGCATGATTCCGGCTACGGCACATAAGGAGGT
>JBARMQ010000613.1:0-6650 GCA_049802535.1 Bryobacteraceae bacterium
GCAGCATCATAAAGTGAGTAGATTTCCCGAACCGCGGGAAGCTCCTCTTTTAGCATGTTTTTCGTCCAGTCGCCTGTCGCCGCGGGCATCAACATGGGCTTCGGCGCAGACATAGATGCAATCTCGACGTTGTTCGTGCCGACGCGCAATCCGGGAGCATTCTCGCAGACATCGCCGCCCTGCATCATGAACGACACCATGTTGACGGGCACAATGTATTGGAGGCGGTCGTCCACCGCTGCCAGGAGCATCGTCTGTGTCGCTCCACCGGAGGGGCCGGCGATACCGATGCGCAGCGGATCGACGTCTAGAGACGATATAAAATCGAGAGCTCGAATCGAATTCCAGAGTTGTAAGCCCAGCGGACCGAAAGACCAAAGCTGCTCCGTTGGGTTGCCAAAAGCGTGAGGGGTTTGGCGCGTGTCGTTATAACCGACCATGTCCCAGGCGAAGACGATATAGCCCTGCCGAGCAAGGCTGATACCGAATGAAGGATTGGAGTCGAGCGGCTCATTTTCGAGCCGGCCGTAAGGCCAATGGCCATGGGGATTGAGAATTGCAGGCAGCTTACCGCTTCGGCCGACGGGACGGTAGAGGTTGCCACCTAAATAATAGCCGGGCAGCGTTTCCAGAAGAACCTTTTCTATCGAATAGCCCCTTCGCTCAAGACGTCCGAAGACTTGCGGATGGAGCGGCGTTCGGTCGGGCATGGGCAGCAATCCCGCAGCTGACAGAATCTGCCGCCGCAGATAAACCTTCCGCGCCTCCCATTCCGCGCGGCTGGCGTAATGAGGCATCGCGAAATGCGTATCGGTGCCGGGAGTGTTGGAATTCCGCGCATCTTGATCAGGAACTTGCGCATAACCAAGACAACACAGCACCAGCCCGCACACGAATTTGGATACGTGTGACATTTGACCTATGCATCATCCCAAACTGAGGTCGAAGCAGTATCGCACGCGTCTGATTCAGGTTCATCCTGCATGGCAAGATAAAATGGCGTCGAGAAATGGCGTCGAGCGGTCTAAGCCTTTACAATAATAGGTAGACCCCTCAGTTCCCGGGAACAATTCAATCGAGTTCTTCGTCTGCACGGGGGCGGGAGAATTTCGTTTTTCGTGAAAACAAAGTGGAAAGCCCTTATCCTTATCGGCCTGCTTGTGATTGTGGCGGGTGCTGTCTTCGGAAGCATAAAGTACAGCCAACGAGGCATCGTCACGGTACAGACGGGAAAGGTCACCCGCAACGATCTGGCGTCTATCGTGACTGCGTCCGGCGAGATTAAGCCCCGCAATTACATCAACATCGGAGCGAACACGCAAGGACCGGCCCAAATCACGGCCATCCTCGTTAAAGAAGGCGATCATGTCAGGAAGGGTGAAGTATTGGCCCGTTTGGCCGATGCACAACCCCAGGCCGACCTGCACTCGCAGCAAGCAGCGCTGAATTCGGCGATGGCCGATTCGTCAGCGAGCGAAGCCGCAGTGAAGTCCTATGAAGACGCGATTACGGTTGCTCAAGCGCAGCAGCAACATGACGCTGCGGATTTGGAGCAAAAGAAATTGGATTTTGCCCGCAGCCAACAGCTCTTCGATCAGAAATTGATCGCGCGGCAGGACTTTGAGAGCAAGAAATACGCCTACGATACGGCCGTCGCAACGCTCGCGGAGTCCAAGAGCAAGGTTGACCAGGCAAGGGCCCAGCGTGCACAAGCGGCGGCGCAGCTAGCCTCGGCTCAGCGCAAAATCGCCCAGAGCCAAGCCATGGTAGCCCGCCAGGCTGACGTTCTTTCGCAATACGAAGCAGTTGCCCCGCTGGATGGCGAGGTTACAGATCTGCCTGTGCGGGTGGGTGAGACAGTCGTGCCCGGCATCCAAAACTCTGCATCGTCCACCATCATGACTATTGCGGATATGTCAATTATCACGGCCGAAGTGAACGTCGACGAAACGGACATCGTGAGCGTAAAGATGGACCAGCCCGCCGATGTGTCGATCGACGCGATTCCAAACCGGACTTTTAAAGGCAAGGTGATCGAAATCGGCGATACCGCGATCGTCCGTTCGACAGGAGTGGCAGCGTCCCAGAGCACGACGTCCAGCCAAGAAGCTAAAGATTTCAAAGTAACGATCGCATTGGACATCCCCGAGGATCTAGTTCGGCCGGGACTTTCCTGCACGGCCAAGATCACCACCGCGACCCGTGCCCGCGCGCTTTCAATCCCGATTCAAGCATTGACGGTCCGAACCAAAGGACAATTGGAAACGCCTAAGCCAGGCGCTCCGCCGCCCCAGCAAATGGACCTCGCTGCGCTCAAAGCATCTAAGGAAGAAATTCAAGGCGTGTTTGTTGTCAACGGCGATAAGGCACAGTTCCGGAAGGTGGACACAGGCATCACCGGAACCACTGATATTGAGGTTCTCAGCGGCCTCAAAGACGGCGATCAGATCATCACCGGATCCTACAGCGTCATCAAGTCGTTACGCAACGATGCCCGCATCAAAGTCGACAACAAGCCGCCGCCTGTCGTTCAGACGGCAAGTTAAATCGAGGCCACTCACACATGGAAGCAGCAGTCCAGGAACTGAGCGCCCAACAGCGGCTAGAGCGCGGCGAGCAACTTAAGCGCGAGGGTATCGTCATTCGCACGTACGACCTATGGAAAACCTACATCATGGGCGACCAGGAAATCCATGCCGTTTCTGGTGTTGATATTGAAATCACGCGCGGCGAATACGTAGCCATTATGGGTCCATCGGGTTCAGGCAAATCGACGCTGATGAACCTGATTGGATGCTTGGACACTCCTACCCAAGGGCTGTATTACTTGAATGGCAAACTTGCCAGCGACATGGAAGACGATGAGTTGGCGCGCATCCGAAACAAGGAAATCGGCTTTGTCTTCCAAACGTTCAACCTGTTGGCTCGCGCGTCGGCTCTTCAAAATGTGGAATTACCTCTCATTTATGCCGGCATCTCGTCCGCCGAGCGGGCCGACCGAGCGAAGGGTGCGTTGCGCGAGGTGGATCTTGAGAAGCGCATGCTCCACAAGCCCAACGAACTGTCTGGTGGACAACGGCAAAGAGTTGCCATCGCTCGCGCCCTAGTGAATCGACCGTCTATCCTTCTGGCCGACGAACCGACTGGCGCACTCGATTCAGTAACTGGCAATGAGATTATGGCGCTCTTCGAGCGACTTCATAAGCAAGGCAACACAATTGTCTTGGTCACTCATGAAGCCGACATCGCTATGCACGCCCATCGGGTCATACACATTCGCGACGGCAAGGTGGAACGCGACGAAAGAGTTTCGCCTTCTTGACATAGCGGCTGCGCACGCCCACAATTTGATAATATCGTTGTGGGCGGGGGCGGGACGCGAGCTGGTGGCGGACTGAAGACCTGTGTCTGTCGAATCTCTTACTAACCCTTCAAATCAATCCGCCGAAGTAGGATCATCCGCAGACGATGCAACGCCTTTTCGCATCCTGATGGCGGAAGACAACGCGATTAACCAACGGGTTGGCAAACTGATTCTTCAGCGAGCCGGCTTCTTTATCGATCTTGTGAGTGACGGCAACGAAGCGTTTGAGGCCCATCGGTCCCAACCCTACGATTTAATCTTGATGGATTGCCAAATGCCGACTATGGACGGATTTGAGGCGACCAGGTTGATTCGACAACTCGGCCAGCGGCAGCCCGTCATTATCGCAGTGACGGCGAATGCGCTGGTGGGAGAACGCGAGCGATGCATCAGCGCCGGCATGGACGACTATCTTTCGAAGCCTTTTCAAGCAGAGCACTTGGTCGCCATGGTCAAAAAATGGGTTTCTAAACCCCAAACCCCCTAATCTCCGGAGTCCGCCACCGCGCCGATCTCTCATGCCTTGACCTTCGTCAGGTGTGTTGCTAACGTTTAGAAGGCAAAGGCATGAAGAAGGTGAGCGCTGCGAAATCCGATATCCCGCAAGGCACTCTCGATCTCTTGATCATGCAGGTCGCGGCCTTAGGACCCATACATGGCTACGCGATCGCTCAGCGCTTGCAGCAGGTCTCAAGAGATGTCCTGCAGGTGCAGCAAGGCACGCTCTATCCAGCGCTTCACCGCTTGGAAAACAAGGGATTGCTCGCTGCCCAGTGGAAGATGAGCGAGACCAGGCGCGAAGCAAAGTTCTACCACCTCACCGCCAAGGGCCGCAAGCAGCTGGAAACTGAAGCCGCCGAATGGGGACGGTTAGCGGAAGCAGTCGGTCTCGTGTTGCAGCTCGCAAAGGGTGCAATCTTGTAACCTTGGCGACGCTTCGGTGAACCTTCAGTTCGTGATAGCAGGCGAGCGCTTCACGGAATTTACGGTCATGAGGACTCGCGGCTGACAGCAGCCGATCGCTACAAAATGAATCATTATTCATCCCGCAGGGCAACTATAGGGTCAATCCGGGCCGCGCGTAAGGCCGGTCCGATGCAGGCCAGTAACGCCGTTAACGCGATGGCTCCGGCTACCACGCCAAAGGTAGCGGGATCGCCCGTATTTACTCCGTACAGCATATTCGTCATGAGTCTCGTAACAACGGCTGCTATTGTCAACCCCAATCCAATACCCACCAGCACCATCCGCATTCCTTGACGGACGACCATCCGCAGAATGGAATGCCGCGGTGCGCCGAGCGCCATGCGTATACCGATCTCCGGCGTACGCTGCGTCACAAGGTAGGCGATGACTCCGTAAACACCGATCATCGCGAGCAGGACCGCGGTCGCGGCGAAGACGGCGAGCAGCGCCAGGTTAAAACGCCGCGCCGCTAGCGAGTTTGATAGCTCCTGGGCAAGCGTCTGCACCTGAAATACGGGCACGTTTTTGTCTATTCCCGATACGCTGTTCCGCACCTCCTCTTCAATGGTTAGAGGATCTTTCATAGTGCGAATCGCAATCCGCACTTCCCGTAACACCGGCATCAACTGGTACGCGGTGAAAACCTCCGGCGTCGATTCGACGTCGAGTTGTACGTCTTTAAAGTCTGCGACAACGCCCGCTATGGTCGCGCTGAGGAACGATCCCTTGATGCGACGCCCGATGACGTCCACTCCGCCGCCAATCCGGCGTACAAAGCTTTCGTTCACCAGCGCATCGTCGAGCATTTCATTCGCCGAGGGCCAGCGCCCGGCTAGCAACGGCATACCGAGCGCTTTCAGATAACCGGACGAGACGTAGCGCACCGGGCCGCCACTTGAGCCGTCTTCCGTAAGGGACCGCACACCCACCACTCGTAGGGGTTGATGGAATTGTCCACAGTCGATGCCGAACGCTTCCACGCCCGGTAGCTTCTCAAGCCGGTGAAACAGTTCCTGCAAATACACGTTCTGGTGCGGCCACTGCCTGTCATAGTAAGGACCGGCGAGCGAGACACGCATTGTCAGGATGCGGTCCGGCTCAAGGCCCGGCGGATAGGAGGTCAGTCGCTGAAAACTCTTCAACATCAATCCCGCGCTGATCAGCAGCACCATTGCCAGTGCCACTTCTGCCGCAACTAGTACGCCGCGCACACGAAGTTGTCCCGGCGAAGCCGACGAACTTCGCGCGTCGTTCTTGAGCACTTCGTCCAAATCGCGCCGCGCGAAAGTCAAAGCGGGCGCTAAACCGAACAAGATGCCCGTAGCGAAGGAAACCAGTAGCGCGAACACCATCACGGAAGCGGCGATATGCGCATCTTCCAGCCGCGGTAGCGCGGGTGAGCCAACGTGTTTAACGACCGCAAGAGCTCCGGCCGCCAGCAAAACGCCCGTTGTGCCCCCCAGCATTGTCAAAAGCACGCTCTCGGCCAAGAACTGCCGGATCACGCGCGCCCTTCCGGCACCGACAGATGCTCGTACCACAATCTCGCGTTTGCGAGTGGAAGCACGCGCGAGCAGGAGATTGGCGATATTGGCGACGGCGATCAGAAGCACAAACACCACGGCGCCAAAGAGAATTGTGAGCGTCGGCCGGGCGTGGCCGATCAGTCTTTCGGTAAGCGTCTCGAAGCGGAACCTATTCTCCAAATTGCGGGTCATGAGAGTAGGGTTCTGGATATTGCTTCCAGGTTCGATCATGGAGGACTTTCATCTCTGTTCGAGCTTCTTCGAAGGACACACCCGGCTTCCGCTTCGCGACAAGTCGAAACCAACTGGGCGTCGGCCCCGACCGAACAGTCGCTCTCAAAGGAGCGCCCGGGTACTCGCTGCCCGCTGGCGTAGGGATGTAAGCATCGATGTCCCTCATCTCATCGCCTGGATACAGCGCTTGGGGGATCAAGTTACGGAAGCTGGCAGATAGAACTCCTGCCACTGTGAAAGCGTGGCCCTCGAGTTCAATCGTCTTGCCGATCACGGCCGGGTTGCCGCCGAAAGCGCGCTCGAAAAGGGGCCACGTCAACACGACCGAATTCGGTTCCGCCGCTCCAAATAGATGTCCCAGGATCGGCCGGGCATTCGTGATGTTCCAAAAGTCGCCTTGTATTGAACCTACTCGCTCGGTTGAGCCGTTTCCATTAAAGACGAGCGCGATATCTTCGTTTCCGACGATTGCCATCTTCTCAAATGATTTGGACTGCGAGCGCCACAAGACGTAATCTGAACGGGATAGGAACCAATCCCCGGGCCATAGCGCCGAATCG
>JBARMQ010000614.1:0-5517 GCA_049802535.1 Bryobacteraceae bacterium
CATCCATTCCCTGCTGGATATGGCAAAGCAGGACCCGTCACTCGAACAAATCTTGCTGGCAGTCGCGACCGAGCAGACCGCCGCCAGGCAACTGTATCGCGACCTCGGCTTTGAAACTTTCGGCACCGAACCGAATGCTTTGAAGGTTGGATCGAAGTACATCGACGAAGATCACATGATCTTGCGGCTTCGTCTGCCGTAACATAATGCGCGGTTGAAGTGCAGCGGCGGCGACATTGCAGTCGTCTGTGTTCCGCATGCAGCCTTACTTCCCGCTCTCCGTACTCCGAATAAATGCCTCCACATCTGCGTGGAATTGCTTCAGTATGTCTTCCCGCACATAAATCATGTGCCCAGCCTCATAGTAGTGGTAGCTGATATTCGACTGCAGAGCTTTTGGCATCTGAAGGTGGTGCATCTCATACATGCCTTCAAAATAAGGTGTGGCCAGGTCGTAGTAACCCCCTGCCAGCATCACCTTCATCTTCGGATTCATCTTCATTCGATACGCCAGGTCCGGCATGACGTTGGTGCCGGTCTCCTGATCGTTTGCTGGCGGTCCACCCGGCGCGCGGTGGCGCAAGTCCCAACTGAAGTCGCCGCTGCCGTAGGCATTCGGCCAGTAAGTGCTCTGAAATCCATACTTCAAGTCCTTACGCAGGTAGTCGTTGATGGCAGCGGTCCAGGCAGAGGAGATGGCGTCGCTCTGCGGATCGTACTCCGAACCTCCGCTCAGAGGATCGATGGAGGGACCCTCGAAGCGTGTATCCAGTCGGCCGATGGTCGTGGACTCATCCAGCTTAAGCGTCTTCGAAAAATTGCCGCCTTCCACGCGCAAGTCAGCTCGCAGCAGATAGTCGATCGGCAGACCCGTATAATCGTGCAGTTTCTCGGCGACCGCATGGCGTTCAGCATCCGGCAGCTCACTACCCTGCAGCAGCGCCGTCATATATTCGCCAAGGGCATATTTTTCCACCTCCGCGAGAAATGGCTTCAGCTCACGCGGCGGCTTCGGCAGCTTATGAAAGTAAAACGCCGTCGCCGCGTAGCTAGGCAGAGCAAGTGCGTAAGCCTGATCCACACCGGGATTCCATCGCGGATCGTCAACCGAGTTGTCGAAGCTCAGGATCTGCGACAGCAGAATAATGCCATTGAGATCCACGCCGCGAAGGTCCGCTGCCAAAACGGCGGAGCGCGGAGTGCCGTAACTTTCCCCAAAAAGATACTTCGGTGAATTCCAACGATCGTACTTCGACAGGAATCGGCGTATGAATCGATCGAAAGCATGACCATCGCCATCAACGCCATAGAATGCCTTTTCTTTGTCCTTGCCGAAGGTCCGGCTCAGCCCCGTTCCCGGCGCATCAATGAAGACCAGGTCACTGGTGTTGAGCAGCGAGTACTGGTTCTCGACGATCGTGTAAGGCGCGCCTTCCTGATGGCCGGTGTCCGGAACAATGACTCGCCGCGGTCCGAACGTGCCGAGATGCAGCCACATGGTACTTGATCCGGGTCCGCCGTTATAGATAAACGTAATGGGGCGGTGTTCGGCGACCGCACCCTTCATAAAGTAGGCGACATAGAACATGCGCGCCGTCGCGGGAGCCTGCGCCGGATCTGTCGGAGGCTTGACGCCCGAATCGGGTAGCAGCTTACCGTCAAAGCCGATGGTGGCGTCCTGGCCGTCGGTACCACCCACCGTCAGAGTGCCGGCGACCGCCTTATAAGCAATAGACTGGCCACCCAGCGTCACCGCGCCCTCGGTGACCGAATCCGGCACAGCCGTGGTCTGTGGCGCGGAAGGTGGCGTTCCCGACACGACAACCTTCTCGTCGGGCTTCTCCTGCGCCATCGCGAATGAGGCTCCTAATACCGCCGTCAAAACCAATAACGCACACCGTGCACAGCAACTGCGCCAATCGATAACCATATATGCCGCCTTCAATGCTTGGGATTCCAACGAGTATAGCGTCAACCAGTCGTGACGTCGGTCGATTACTTTTCTTCGGCTGGTTCCCGAGACAGCGCCAGATAAACGCCCATAGCGAGCCCCAGCTGCGACATAATAACTCCGTCTGGTTAAGCGTCTTATGGATTCGAATATTCCCCGTCGAAGTTTTCTAAGTGCCGGCGGTTTGTCTATGGCCGCCTTAGCGGCCGCCAACCCCGGCTTACCCGAAGCGCAGGTGAATGACCCTACCAATGCCTCTCTATCGGGCGGCCATATTCGCTTCGGCATGATCGGCATCGGCATGCAAGGATCTGACCTGCTCGCCAACGCCATCACATTGCCCGGCGTCGAATGCGTCGCCGCCGCCGATTTATATGATGGGCGGCACACGCTTGCCAGGCAGATCACCGGCAATCCCAATTTGCCGACGACGCGCCGCTACGACGAATTGCTTCAACGCAAAGACATCGATTGCATCGTCGCCGCCGTTCCCGATTTTTGGCACAAACGCGTAGTTGTCGATGCATGCAACGCCGGCAAGGACATCTACTGCGAGAAGCCCATGTCTCACACCATCCCGCAGGGTTTTGAAATGGTGGAAGCCGCCGAAAAGAACAATCGCATTGTGCAAATCGGGTCCCAGCGCGTCAGTTCCGCGCTTTGCGCCAAGGCGCGTGAGCTCTACGCGGCCGGCGCCATCGGAGACATCGAGATGGTGGAACTTACCTACGGCCGCAATAGCCCTAACGGCGCGTGGCAGTATCCGCCGCCACTCGACCTCTCTCCTTCAAACCTCGATTGGGATACCTGGCTGAACGACGCACCCAAGATCTCCTTCAGTCCCAAACGCTTTGCACGCTGGCGCTGTTGGAAGGAGTACGGCACCGGAGTTGGCGGCGATCTGATGGTGCATCTGATCAGCGGCATGCTCTACACATTGGGTTGGAACGAAGCACCACGCTCCGCCTCTGCGCTCGGCGGCATCTTCCGTTGGAAGGACGGCCGCAACATGCCGGACTTTCATGCGGTCCTCTTCGATTACCACGGCGTACCTGTCTACGTGCGGCTCGACCTGGGTTCGGCAACGCCCGAGATCGCTCGCTTTCTCGGACCAAAGGGCGTCATGGAAGCGCAAGGCTCCAGCCTTCGTGTCCTGCCCCAAACCGGTCAAGATGAGGAGCCAAGTTATTACTCAGCCAGTTTCCCGGCCGAAATGCGCGCCCAGTACGTCAAGCAATGGCATCAGGACCACCCGCGTAGGTTAGGCAAGGAGCCGATAGCGGAAAACCTGGCATTCGAAGGGCACGATTGGGACGACGTCAAGCCACATCTCTGGAACTTCTTTCAAGCCACTCAGTCGCGCAGGCAAGTCGCCGAAAACGCAGTTTTTGGCAACCACGCCGCCATCGCCTGCCACATGGCGAACGAATCCTATTTCCGCAATAAGCCCGTTTTTTGGGACGAAGAATCACGCCGCCTTACTTAATGCTTCATTAGTTCCGGACGCGGCCTTAAGTCACTTGACCCACCAAGTTATGAGAAACTTTGAAGGCCGCGTTAGCTGGCCCACGTTTGCACCCGGCCGTTAGACCGGCATCTTCAAATGCCTTCTGCACCGCTACCACCGGACGAGTTGAGCCGCCTGGCCGAGCTGAACCGTTATGCGATTCTCTCCTCACCCCCCGAGCTTGCCTTTGATCGCATCACCAAGCTGGCGAGTTTCTTTTTTCGTTGCCCTGTAGCTTTACTCAGCTTCGTCGAAGCCGACCGGCAGTGGTTCAAGAGTTGCATCGGCGTCGACTTCGGCGAAGGACCGCGAAGCGAATCTTTCTGTTCTTGGGCCATTCTTCACGATGAAGTGATGGTGGTGCCCGATGCGACCGCGGATCCCAGGTTTTCTGACAATCTTTTAGTCACCAGCGGGATGGGAATTCGCTTCTACGCAGGCGCCCCCCTCATTTCTCCCCGCGGATTCAGGATCGGAACGCTTTGCATTATTGACACCAAGCCGCGCCCGCAAGGCCTCTCATCGGAGGAGACGGAGGCCCTAGCCAGCATGGCCGAACTCGCCATGACCCTCCTCGAAGCACGTCTCGCCGCGCAAGAATCCGAAGAGACCCACTCACTGCTTCAAACGACGCTCTCCAGTATTGGCGACGGCATTATCATCACCGATGCCAATTCCCACATCACTTTCGTCAATCCGGTGGCCGAACAACTTACGGGTTGGAAGATCGATGAAGCTGTTGGCCATCCAATTCAGGAAGTCTTTCATATCGTCCACGAAATATCGCGTCAAGAAGTGGCCAATCCGATTACCAGAGCCATTTCGCAGGGCGAGGTTGTCGGCCTCACAAACCACACCGTTCTTCTTTCGAAAGATGGCCGCGAGTTTCCCGTCGACGATAGCGCGGCGCCGATCAAGCGTGGTCAATCCGTGAGGGGTGGAGTTCTGGTTTTCCGCGATATAACCAAGCGTCGCCTTGAGGAACGCATCCTCGAGCACAGCGAAACCCAATTTCGCACCACATTTACCAAGGCTCCCCTCGGACAGGTGCTTACCACCCTCGCCGGGCATTTTGTCGAATCGAATGAAGCCTTCCGTGTTATCACAGGATTCTCGCAAGACGAACTTTCATCCCTCAACATTGTCGATTTCAGCTACCCCGACGACATCGCGAACGATCGCATCATGTTTCATCGCCTGATTGGTGGGGAGATCGATTCTTATGTTCTTGAGACCCGCATCGTTACCAAGCGCGCCGCAATCCGCTGGATTCGCGCACACGCGTCCCTTCTTCGTGATGTCGACGGTCGCGCGGTAAAGGTCATCAGGCTCGTTGAAGATATAACGGATCGAAAGCTTTCTGAACAGCGATTCCGCTTTTTAGCGGAAACGATTCCCCAGATTGTCTGGACTGCGCGGCCAGACGGAATGCTCGACTACGTCAACGGTTTAGGTTGTCAGTATTTTCAGATGCCACAAGAATCGCTGCTTGGAGCCGGATGGCTCACGGGCGTTCACCCAGGCGATCAGGCGAAAGCCATCGAACGTTGGGAAACCTCCCTCCGGACCGGCCAACCGTATGAGACAGAATTTCGGCTCAAGAGAGCGAGCGATTCAAGTTGGCGCCTTCATCTCATCCGCGCTCTTCCCCTCGTTAAGGATGACGGCGCCGTATCTCAATGGTTCGGCACCTGTACTGACGTAGAAGAACAGCGGCGTGCGGCCCAACACTTGGAAGAGGACAGCAAGCACTGGCAGGACCTTCTCATGAAGGCCCCCGCTGCGATCGCCGTGCTGCGAGGTTCCGAATATAGGCTCGAATGGTTTAATCCCCATTACGCTCAGCTGGTAAGGCGCTCAGCCGCCGAGCTAATCGGAAAACCCCTCTTCGAGGCCCTCCCGGAGATTTCTTCGCAATATTCAAGACTTCTCGACAACGTGTACCGCACTGGCGAACCGTATGAAGGTCGCGAGGCCTTTTTTCGGGTGGGGCCGCCGGGCTCGTCGCATGACGTTTACATAAATTTCGTGAACCTGCCTACAAGAAATCTTTTGGGTG